>JBMOPB010000072.1:0-5407 GCA_049325055.1 Bacillota bacterium | reverse complement strand
GTAGCAATGCCTTTCCCGATAACAAGGGGACTGAAAGGTGGGCAACGTTGGCCGGAGTGGCGATTGCCTCCCTGTGTCTGCAGAATGGTCTTGCCCGGCAACAGGCGGGTGCACGCTCCAACCGGCAGGATCATTTTCAGACAGTTGGAAGGGACGGTTAGACCGGGTCATCCTGCCCGTACAAAGAACTGCCTGTTATTTTCATAAACAGCCGTCAGTTGGTTTTTGTCCAGCAGGTAGCTTATGTATGCCATTATGGTAAGGTTCATAAGGCATTGCTGGCCCGGGTTTGATATATTGATTCCGTATTTCCCGCACGTTTTGGCCAGTATTTCTTCGGCCGTGACGGGCTTTTCCTTCAGTTCCAGTATGTATTCAAGTGTTTCACAGACCCGGGAGCGGTTGGGGGCCACCACCGGACTTATGTCTACTGCCGGAGATCCGTGGGCCGGCACAAAAAGGCTTTCCGTTCGGAACTCCAGCCTGTCAAAGGATTCCAGTGCCCCTGACAGGTCGGCGTTTAGCGGTATGCCGTGCTTTTCAATGACTTCCGGGCCTATCACGGCGTCGGCGCAGAATAGTACACCCCCTGCCGCCACCCCCACCTGACCCAGCGCGTGCCCGGCCAGGTCCACGATCTCCACTGTGCAGCCAGCGACGTTACATATACCTGGTGTGACCACCTCATCCACCTTAACCCCCGGGGCCAGGAAAAATTTATTTCTGAGTGGTGAGGGGGGGTATGCGCCGGAAAAAAGGTACACGGGCTCCAGCAAGGGGAACTCCAGCACAGGTTTTTCGGCTTCGGGGGCGTATACCTTCGCGCCGGTGGCTTTTACCAGGTAAGGCGCCCCTCCGCAGTGGTCGGCGTGGGCGTGGGTGATTATTATTCCTTTTAACTTGAAACCCGCCGATTCAATAAGCCTGTTCACCTTGCGGGCGGAACTTTCGTCTATGCCCGTGTCAACCAGCAGCGCCCCGCCGCGGTCGTTTACTATAAGCCCCATATTTACGGCTGAGTCGATGTAATAAACGCTGTCATTGATTTTATTCAGCTTCATTGAATAACTCTCCCTTGACTGACGGTTCTTCCCCGCACGGGGGGACGTAATTATTAATGTGGTAGCGTGAAATATTTGCCATAAAGATAGCAAAGCACCTGTATATCCCGGCATAATGGAGGTAGCTACACCAAAATTATGAAAGGAAAGGTGCTTCGCTTGACCTCCATTTTATCAGATTTATATGACAAGGTCCAAACAGAATCCAGAGTCGCTCGGTTCATAAAACAGTTCAATGTGGTTCATGTGTTAAAAAAGTCTGGATTCAATAAGATTAAAGGGTTTTCCTAATTGGTACCGTCGATTTTCTTCTGGCTTTAGTATTTACCCATAAAAATTTGTTTCGGACAATGCAGTCATCCAAAGAGTTGGTTCAATTTGCCAAAGACACCACTTATCGCTTTTTGAACGATCCTCGTTCGGATTGGCGGCAATTTCAGTTGAGGCTGGGAGCCCAAATCATAAAGGATTACTTTATGGTAAACCTCTTTCACTTCCGAAGCAGTGGCAGACCTCCAGGCAGCCCAGGACAATAATCGGTGAATACGCAAACGGCGATCTGATAATGATCGTGGTGGACGGGCGACAGGCCGACTGGAGTTCGGGGGTAACGCTGGAGCGGCTGCAGGTCAAGCTGTCCGAACTGGGTGTCAAGGAAGGTTACAACCTTGACGGTGGCGGGTCAAGCACTTTCATATTCAAAGGCGTGGTTTTAAACCGTCCCTCCGACGGCAGACAGCGCCCCGTGTTCACCAATATCGTAATACTGCCCTGATCAGTTATTTGTATCATTTTCTATGAAGGCATCTCTTCCCGCAAGTTGGACAGCGGTAGTACAGGTATAGACAGGGTAAAAGATTTTAACCATTTCCTGTATAGGATATAATGTTGTAAAGATTACCCTTGAATGTAAACATTTTAAACAGGGAGGTATAATTATGATTTGTCCAAGATGCGTTGGTGTTGAAATGGAGGAATTTACCAAGCAGGGGGTGATCATCGATGTCTGCCCGCGGTGCCGGGGGGTTTGGCTTGACCGGGGTGAGCTGGAAAAGATACTATCCGAGGGGAGAACGGCGCGCCGGGAATACGACGATGTTTACGGGGAAGGCCGGCAGCACGTGGAGAAATACCATGAGAAGCCCCTCCACAATTATGATTACGATCATTACAAGCATAACAAACACCACAAGAAGAAGTCTTTCTTTGACAGAATTGAAGATATTTTTGATTAGGAGATCTGCCTGGGCAACTATCCTTAAGATTTCAGATATACCATCGCCACAAGTGGTGATTTAAAACCAGGCAGGCTTTGCGCCCGGAAAAGCATCAAGAAATAAAAAAGGAGTTCCCTTTCTGTGGAACTCCTTCTTCTTTATGAAACCACAATTTAGAGCTCGGTTACCCACTCAAAGTCATCCTGAAGCAGGCCGTACTGAACTCCGGTTATATAGTCATACAGCTTCTGGGAAAGCTTGCCCACCTTACCGTCTCCCGGGATCATTATTTTATCGTTCCACTTCAGCTCATTCACCGGCGAAATGACCGCTGCCGTGCCGGTGCCGAATATCTCCTGCAGTGTGCCCTTCTGAGAGGCTTCATATACCTGGTCGATAGAAATGGGCTCTTCCCTTACCTTGAGACCCCAGCTCCTGGTGGCGTGCAGCACGGATTCCCTGGTGATGCCGCCCAGTATGCTGCCCTCCAGCGGAGGGGTTATCACCTCGTCGTCTATCACGAAGAATATGTTCATGGTGCCCACTTCTTCAATATACTTGAACTGGCACCCATCCAGCCAGAGAACCTGGGTGTACCCGGCCTTCTTGGCCTCTTCAGCAGCCTTAAGGCTGGCCGCGTAGTTGCCCGGGGTTTTCACGTGGCCCAGGCCGCCCCTGACCGCCCTGACGTATTTGTCGGTGACGTATATCTTTACCGCGTTGAATCCTTCAGGGTAATAAGCCCCTACAGGTGAGAGTATAATCATAAACTTGTAAGTGTTTGACGGCCTGACCCCGAGGTAAGGGTCGGTGGAAATGATGAAAGGCCGTATGTACAGCGAAGTCTCCTTGGACCCGGGAACCCAGTCCTTTTCGAGATAGATCAGTTTTAAGAGCGCCTCGTAGAAAAGGCCTTCGTCTACATTTGGAATACAAAGTCTTTCCGCCGAGCGGTTAAGCCTTGAAATATACGCCTTCGGGCGGAATATGCCAATTTTCCCGTTGCTTCTCCGGTATGCCTTCATACCTTCAAAAATGGCCTGCCCATAATGAAAGACCATTGTCGAAGGGTCCAGTTGCAGCGGCTGGTACGGCTCAATGCGGGGGTTTTTCCAGCCTTCGGGGGCCACGTAGTCCATCGTGAACATATGGTCGGTGAAAGTCGTGCCGAAGGTGAGTTCGCTGTCCAGTGGCTTTTTCTTCAGGGTTTCCGCTTTGTTTACAGGTATGTCATACATTGGCCACGCCTCCTTGATAGAACCTTTATAATAAATAATTTTGGTTGACAGTGAAATTCTGTCTTTTAAGAGATAGTTCGATAGAGTAATATATTTTTCCTTCAATAAAGAAAATTCTTAAAGTCACTCCAATGGATTTAATGCTGTCTGATTCCGGGCATTTTTTAAAGTTTAACACAATGGGGGAAATAATCAAGCAACTCATGTATATATGAATAGACTGGTGTAAACCTGTATTGCTTTTTGTCTGTGCTGCCTTTAAAATTAACCTGAGGTTTTGAGCATGGGCACAAGGGTTGAAAAAAAAAGCAAACTGGGTATCATGGGCGGTACATTCGACCCCATACACTACGGACACCTGGTGGCGGCAGAGGGTGCCCGCCATCATTTTGGCCTGGACAAGGTTATTTTTATTCCCGCCGCAAGGCCTCCCCACAAGAGAAGCAGGGGAATAAGCGACCCTTATCACAGGTTGAACATGACGGTGCTTGCCACCGGGAGCAACGTAAATTTCGAGGTTTCTGACATAGAAATAAAGCGCAACGGACCTTCATACACCATAGACACCGTGGACCATTTCCGGAGGTCAGCGCCGGACTCCGCCATTTATTTTATAACCGGGGCCGATGCCGTTCTGGAGATACTAACCTGGCACCGGGTGCAGGAGTTGCTGGACATGTGCTTTTTTATCGCGGCCACAAGGCCCGGCTACCGGCTTGAAAACCTTTCGGAGAGCCTTAAAGGCCTGCCTTCTTATTGCCTGGAAAAAATATCGTTGATGGAGGTTCCGGCCCTTGCCATTTCCTCCACCGACATCAGAGAACGGGTGAAGAAGGGGATGCCCATCAAGTACCTGCTCCCCGAAGAGGTGGAGAATTATATTAACAGAAAGAAATTGTACAGATAAGCCCTTAAGAGAATAACGTCAAAAATGGAAAAAACTTTACCCTTAATGGCTGCATCAGCCCTTTTTCTTTTGCAAATAATACTTTTACAGTCAGCCTTCAAGCATCATTGAAAGAGGTGAAAATTTTGGTGAGGACCCTGTATGTGGGCAATTTACCATGGGCGACCAAAGCTGAGGACTTAAAGGAAGTTTTCTCTCAGTACGGAGAGGTGATAAGCACCCGGGTGATCACCGACCGTGAGACGGGACGATCCCGCGGGTTTGGTTTTGTAGAAGTGGCGGAGCAGGATGCCGAACAGATCATTGCTGCCCTTAACGGCACCGAGATGGGTGGAAGGGTGCTGACGGTTAACGAAGCCAAGACCAGGGAAGACAGGCCCAGTTAACACCTGCCAACTGGAACCTCCTGATACGGAGGTTTTCTTTTTGTAGGGGGCCGGCGGTTATGACTTAGGCGAAAGTAAGAAGGAACTTTGGCAGGAAGGTAGAATATAATATTTATTACCATAAATAGCAAGGGGGAGTATTGTATTGACAATTGATCCACGGGCGCTGGCCGACCTGGCCGTACGGGTTGCCGCTAATAAAAAGGCCTACGATTTAAAGGTTCTGGATATCAGCAAGATATCCAGCGTGGCGGATTACTTTGTTATTTGCAGCGGACGCTCGTCAATTAATGTCCAGTCAATTGCCGGGGAGATTGTGGATAAGGTAAAGGAAGAATTTGGCGGTCTGACGCCCCGTAAGGAAGGCATGAGGGAGGGCCGCTGGGTGCTTCTGGACTACGGCGATGTGGTTGTCCATGTATTTCAGGAGGAAGAACGCCGGTTTTACAATCTTGAGCGTCTGTGGGGGGATGCTCCCGTGGTGGGAATGTCGGTCAATATGTAAATATTGCCTTGAAAAAACAGATAATTTAAGTTGACACTGATGTAGCGATACTTTATAATAAACTTTGTCAGTTTTAAAGAAACAAAAGACGTT
>JBMOPB010000071.1:0-52301 GCA_049325055.1 Bacillota bacterium | reverse complement strand
AACTTGTATTTTCTCCCATCCGCTTAAGCCCTTTTTTCTCTTTCCGTCGCCACCCGCTTTCGCGTGCCGGCAAGATGTTATGTTATCACTTTCTACCCCCGGGTGCAACAGGTAATTTGTGCCATGTAAGTTATGACTGGGCTAAGTAGTAAGCCTCCCGGTTGTCCTAAAGGCTCCCGGAAGGCTTTTTTCACGTTTATAAACAGGTATTACGAAGCCACTCCGGCGTTTCTCTGTCCGCGCAGCCGTATGCGCTGGCTGATGTAGGCCACGGCCAGGAGCCCCAGTCCGGCCAGGTCGGTCACCATATTGGGGTCGATTAAAAGAATGCCGCCGGCGAAGAATATTATTCTTTCAAACCATACGGTCCGGGTGATCAGGTAGCCGGAGACAGCAGCCCCTATCCCTATCATACCGGTGACCGAGGTTATAAGCATAACCAGAACTCCCGTAGCGGTGGCGTTTATCATTAGAAGTGATGGCGAAAGCACGAAAATATAAGGCACTATGAATGCCGCTATGGCCAGCTTCGAGGCATTGACCCCTGTCATCAGGGGGTTTCCCCGGGCTATTCCGGACCCGGCAAAGGCCGCCAGGGCCACAGGCGGGGTGACGTCGGCTATAATACCGAAATAAAAGGCGAACATGTGCGCCGCCATTATCGGAACACCCATCTGTATTACTGCGGGCGCAGTGATGGTGGATGTAATTACGTAGTTTGCCGTGGTGGGAACTCCCATCCCCAGCAGTATTGAAGTGATCATGGTGAAAAATAAAGTGGGCAACAGGTATCCACGGGCCAGGTCGATTAACACCGAGGCCAGCTTCAGCCCCACACCGGTCTTGGTTACCACCCCAATTATTATTCCGGCGGTGGCGCAGGCGATAATAACTCCCAGCGCCCCACGGGCCCCCCTTTCCAGGCCGTCTACCACGTCCCCCGCCGATATACGGGTGGATCGGCGCAGCAGCGATGCCCCTATGGTGAGGAAAATGGCCCATAATGCCGCCTTCATGGGAGTATAACCCGACACCAGCAGGTATACCACAGCCACAAGCGGTATGGCCAGATGACCTTTATCCAGAACAAGCCTTCCTATCTTCGGCAGTTCGCTGAGGGGGATTCCGCGCAATCCCTGCTTCTTTGCCTCCAGGTGTACTCCTATCCAGATCCCGGTAAAATAAAGCAGTGCCGGGATCACAGCCGCTTTTACCACCACAATGTACGGCACGCCTATGAATTCAGCCATGAGAAAGGCCGCCGCACCCATGATGGGCGGCATCAACTGGCCTCCAGTGGAGGCTGCCGCTTCAACGGCCCCGGCAAATTCCGGCTTGTAGCCCAGCTTTTTCATCATGGGAATTGTGAAACTGCCCGTCCCCGCTACGTTGGCCACCGAACTGCCGGAGACCGTCCCCATAAGCCCGCTGGAGAGAACCGCCACCTTGGCCGGCCCGCCGCTGGCCCATCCGGCTACTGCCTTGGCAAGGTCTATGAAAAAGGCGCCCAGGCCTGTCTTTTCCAGATATGCACCAAATAATATGAACAGAAAAATAAAAGTGGAAGACACACCCAGTGGTATCCCGAAAATCCCCTCGGTGGTGAAGAACAAATGCCCCACCAGGTGTTCCAGGTCAACCCCCTGGTGCGCAAGGTTACCGGGTATTACCGGGCCGGTGAAGGCATAAACGAGGAATATGCTTGCCACTATGACAATAGGCCAGCCCACCACTCTCCGGGCGGCCTCCAGCACCAACAGCACACCCAGGGTGCCTATCACCAGGTCCTGCGTGTTGATGGCTCCCGCCCTTAAAACCAACTCCTGGTAAAACACTACGATATATAAGGGCGCTGCTGACGCCACCACAGCCAGTACGGCGTCGAACCAGTGCAGACTCTTCCGGTCCCAGCCGCGCCTGGCAGGATACAGGAGGTAAACCAGGGCCATAGCAAAGGAAAGGTGTACAGCCCTCTGTAGATGAGCGTCCATTACCCCGAACTTTGCGGTATAGATCTGAAAAACCGAAAAAGATATGGCAATTGCCGCCACAACCCGCGCCATGATGCCGGTATACCGACGGAAGTCAGACTCCCTGTCGTACTTTGCCATAAACTCCTCAATATTGATTTCTTCTGCCTTGGATTCTTTCCTGTCAGTCAATCAGTTCCCCCCCAAAAAGCAATCGCTGCAATAAAGAATTCCATGACTGTCAACGTACCTGGGTTTTACAAAGAGCCGGTTCCCCGTCAAGCGGTAACCGGCTCTTCTTAATTACCCGCCCTATTCCTTGTAGAATTTTTCCGCCCCGGGATGAAGTGGAATGGACATGCCCTCCCTGGCCGACTCCTTTGTGATCAGCTTGCCAACCGCGTGGGCGGTTTTAAGCCTCTCCAGGTTGCCGTAGATTGACTTGGTGATATCGTAAGCCATTTGGGCATCCATTTTCTCGGTGACCGCCAGCATGGCCTTCACGGCCAGGGCCGTCACTTCTTTATCCTGGTTTGGATATGTGTTGGCGGGAATTGTCACCTTGGTATAGAAGGGATACTGCTTCATAATCCGGTCAACAGCCTCTCCGCCAACGGGAATCAGTACCACTTTGTGTTGAGCGGCTATATCCTGTATGGCCGCCGTGGGAAAACCGGCCGTTACAAAGGCGGCGTCTATGTTGCCGTCCTTTAAGTTGTTGGCGGCCTCGCCAAAGGACAGGTACTGGGACTTGATATCCTTGTATGTTATACCGTTGGCCTCCAGTATCTGCCGGGCGTTGGCCTCTGTACCGCTGCCGGCTGCCCCCACCGCCACGCGCTTTCCTTTAAGGTCGGCTACGCTCTTGATACCGGACTTCTCCAGCGTGACTATCTGCACCGTTTCAGGATACAGGGTGGCCAGCCCTTTCAGCCCCTCCACCTTTTTGTCCTTGAACATTTCGCTCCCGTTAGCAGCATAATAGGCTATATCATTCTGAACAAAAGCAATCTGTACACTGCCGTCTTTCAGTGCGTTTACATTGGCCACCGAAGCTCCGGTGCTCTGGGCGGATGCGTTAACCCCGGGAATGTTCTTGTTGAATATCTCCGCCATGGCCCCTCCCAGCGGGTAGTATACACCCGAAGTTCCACCGGTGGCTATGTTAAGGAATTTTTTTTCCGCCGGCTTTTGATCCGCCTTTTTGTCTCCGGATCCGCACCCGGCCGCCAGCAGTGACACTACGATCAAAATAGCTGCGAAACCAGTCTTGAACTTAAACAAATACATTCACTCCCCGCTTTTTTTAGTTTAGGGATACAGCCCTCTCAACTCCATGGCCTTGGCCACTCTCCCCAGAGCCAGCATGTATGCCGCCTGGCGCATGCTTACCCCGTACTGCTCCCGGATCTGGTACACGTCCCGGAAGCTGCCCACCATTCTCCGGCGAAGCTGCCTGTTTACCTCGTCCTTGGTCCAGTAGAAATTCTGCAAGCCCTGGACCCACTCAAAGTATGACACCACCACGCCACCGGCGTTGGCCAGTATGTCGGGCAATACCGTAACGCCTCTTTCGAACAGTATCTGGTCGGCCTTATAGGTAATCGGCCCGTTGGCCCCCTCGGCCACCAGTCTGGCCTTGATGCGGTGCGCATTCTCCTCGGTAATGCTGTTCTCCAGGGCGGCCGGAATAAGCACGTCACACTCCAGCTCCAGTAAAGCCTGGTTGGAAACCGGCTGCGCATCGGGGAAACCCACCACGCTGCCGGTGCGGGCTTTATGAGCGTTTACTTCGGCCAGGTCAAGTCCGCTCTCGCTGTATATACCGCCCTTGGAGTCGCTGACGGCCACTATGCGGCAGCCCAGCTCCCTGAGGCCCTCCGCGGCCACCGATCCAACATTGCCATATCCCTGTATCACAGCAGTTGACTCAGCCAGGTTGATATTAAGGCGCGAAGCGGCCTCCTCGGTGACGAAAACAACACCCCGGCCGGTGGCCTCGTTTCGGCCCTGGGAGCCGCCGATTTCTATCGGCTTCCCGGTTACAACCGCCGGGACCGAAAACCCCTGCTGCATGCTGAAAGTGTCCATAATCCATGCCATCACCTGGGGGTTGGTATAAACATCCGGAGCCGGTATGTCCTTTTCAGGCCCTATTATTATGCTGATCTCGCTGGTAAACCGCCGGGTCATGCGTTCCAGCTCACCCATGGACAGTTCCTTCGGATTGCAGATAACCCCGCCCTTTGCGCCGCCGTAAGGTATGTCAACCACTGCGCACTTCCAGGTCATCAGCATGGCCAGGGCTATGACCTCCTCCATGTCCACCTCCGGGTGAAAACGGATTCCCCCCTTGGCGGGGCCCCTGGCAAGGCAGTGCTGAACCCTGAAACCCTTGAACACCTCGATTGTCCCGTCGTCCTTGCGGACAGGGATGGATACTGTCAAGACCCTCTTGGGCTCCATTAGGATCTTCAGATAACCCTCGTCCAGCCCGATCTTACGGGCAGCCGCCTCCACCTGCCTCATGGCGGCCTCCAGCATTTCACTCTTTCTGCAGGCTACACCCTCCGACTTTGTCATACTTTAAATAACCCCTTTCCACCCCGCATCTTTGCGGGGATTGTTGCCCCGGTAGTAGAACGGATTTGAGCGTCACAATAATATGTAATATATATATTTAAAACTTTCTCACTTTTAAAAGCCCGCCAAAGCCTTGCGGGCTCCCCGGTCCGCCGTGCCCCGGGGAGCCGTTCCACCGTCATTCTATTTTTCTTTTATCCTGGATTTCCAGTACGCATGAAAGGCCTCGAAGGCATTGGCAATATGCCTTCGGGTTACCTCCCCGGCCTTCTGGCTGTCCCTGGACCTGATGGCTTCGTATATCTCCGTGTGCTCCTTTACGGTCAGATCGGCCCTGGTCTTGAAAACACTGATATTGGTCTTGGGAAAACTGTTCCAAAGCCGCACTATCATCCTGTACAGCCGGGGTGAAGAGGCGGCCACATACACCGACTGGTGGAACTCCGCGTTCAGGTGCGGCAATTCCTCGTATTCACCGCTGCCCAGGCACCGGCTCATTTTCCCGCAAAGTTTTTCAATCTTTTCCAGATCGTGTTCCTTTATATTGAGGGCCGCCAGCTCGGCCGCAGTACCTTCCAGCACCCTGCGCAGGAAATATATTTCCTTCAAATCGTCCTGGGTGAAGGTGGCCACGGTAAAGCCCTTGTACGGGTGGAAATTAACCAGTCCGTCGGCTTCCAGCCTCAGCAGGGCTTCGCGGACGGGCATACGGCTGACAGCCAGTTCAGTGGCAAGTTCGTCCTGAAGCAGTCGCTGACCCGGTTCAAGATTGCCGTCAAGGATTGCCTCCCGCAAACGGGCGTAGATCTGGGCTTGAACCGAAGAATGGCTGCCGGTATTTACCAGGGGAATTGTTTGTGTCTCTGATGTGGGGTTTCCCCTGTATTTGGCCAGTAGATCTTTCATTTTCTAAACCTCCCATTCTAGAAGCTGCCTTGTGTTCTACAATCGGCGAGAATCCGGCCCGCTATTCAGCACCATCGGACAGGTGGTTCCAGTATTCGGCAAGGTCGCTGAATACTCCCTGTACGTGATCCCGTACCGTCTTTTCGGATTTTTCCGGATCACGGCTCTGCAGAGCCTCGAATATGGCCCTGTGCTCGCTTACCGTTTCCGGGGCGCGCAGCGTTAGAACGCTGATGCTGGATTTGGGAAAGCTGTTCCAAAGCTGAACGATCATTTTGTAAAGGCGGGGTGACCTGGAAGCCGCATAGATGGTCTGGTGAAAGGAAACATTGTGCAACGGCATTTCCTCGTAATTTTCATCAGCCAGTGTCTTTTCCATCCTGTCACATAATTCTTTCAGGAGAGACATCTCCTCTTCAGAAAGGTTGTGCGCCGCCAGGCCAGCGGCAACGCCTTCCAGCAGCCCCCTTAAAAAATAGATTTCTTTTAAGTCTTCCAGTGTGAAGGGAGCTACGGCAAACCCTTTTTGCGGCTGATACGTCACCAGGTTATCCGCCTCCAGCCTCAACAGGGCCTCACGTACAGGCACCGCGCTGACGGCCATATCGGCGGCCAGTTCTTCCACCGCCAGCTTTTGGCCAGGCTCCAGTACACTGGACAAAATGGCATCCCGTATTTCCTCGTATACCTGCTGGTGCACCGAAGAACGGGACCCCTCGTCCAGAAGCGGTGAGGATTTACCGGGTTGGGTCAGATGACCCGCGTATTTTTCCAGAAAGTCTTTCAACCTTACCCCTCCTATCCTTCACATTGGCCGGATATAAGATTTTTGCCGGCCTCCAGGGCCCGCCTGTTCAACTCTGCCGTAGCCGGAGGAACCCTTTCCAGCACTGCCGCCTCCAGCGACTCCCAGGACACCAGGCTGGCGGCGCTGTTAAGAGCCCCCAGGGCAACTATATTGGCCACCATCTCTTTCCCAAGCTGGTTTTTGGCGGTCTCCACAATTGGCAGCCTGCGCACCCCAACCGCCGTTTGGGGAACATTTTCCACCAGCAGGGAGTCCAAAATCACAAATGCGTTTTCAGACACCGAAGGCAGGTATTTGTCACAGGCCTCCTGGGTAAGGGCCAACATAATGTCCGGCCGGTCGACGTGGGGATAATCGATATAATCCGAACCTATAATAACCTCGGCCCGTGACGCACCGCCGCGGGCTTCCGGCCCGTAGGCCTGGGTTTGCACCGCATGGTGGCCGTCGGCTATGGCCGCTGCTGCCAGAATAATACCTATCAAGATAAGACCCTGGCCTCCCGATCCCGAAAGCAGAATCTGAACGGGTTCGGCAGGCTTGTTTTCTTCCTTAAGTCCTGGCACGCCTTACCACCTCCTGATAAGCCGCAGTAAACTCGGGGGCCTTATGCTGGTGCAACACCCCGATGGTAAACTGACCGTCCTTTAACTGCGCCGTTCCGTCTTTTACCCTGTCTATCCAGACTGCGTTTTCCTTTTGCCACTGAATCATCTTTGTGGGGGAAGCCATTCCGTTGCGCCTGCCATAGGACGTCGGGCAGTGGGTAACCGCCTCTATTAGAGAAAATCCCGGGTTTTTGGCACCATCAACGATAAGCCTGGTAAGCAACTGGTTGTGGTATGTGGAGGCCCTGCCCACAAAGGTGGCCCCGGCGGCCTCGGCCAGGCGGCACAGGTCAAAGGACTGCTCAATCATGCCGAAAGGGGAGGTGGTGGCCCTGGCGTCCCTCGGGGTAAGGGGTGAAAACTGCCCTCCGGTCATTCCGTAAATGTTGTTGTTGAAAATAATTGCAGTCAGGTCTATATTCCGGCGGCATGCGTGAATAAGATGGTTCCCGCCGATGGCGGAAGCGTCGCCGTCTCCCATTATGACGAATACCTTCAGGTCCGGATTGGCGAATTTGATCCCTGTGGCAAAGGGCAGCGCCCTGCCATGGGTGGTATGAACAGTGTCAAAGTCCAGGTATCCTGCGGCCCGGGAGGAGCAGCCTATGCCCGAAACGATGACCACTTCATCCCTGTGGTAGTTGAGTCTCTTTAAGGCTATGGCGAAATCGTGCAACACTATTCCGTTGCCGCAGCCCGGACACCATATGTGGGGCAGTGTTTCCTTACGAAAATATTGAATAATCTCGGACGGCACCTAAAACCCCTCCTTCAGTGCGGCCAGAATTTCTGCGGGGGTTATCATCTCACCGTCTACCCGGGAAAGGTGACGGACCTTGCACCGGCCTTCAGCCACCCTCTGTACCTCAAGCACCATCTGGCCCAGGTTCATCTCCGGCACCAGTATGGGTATCCCCCTGGCCGCTATTGCCTCCACAGCCTTTTCGGGAAACGGCCACAGCGTGGTAGGCCGTACCAGCCCCGCCTTCAGGCCCTCGGCCCTGGCGTTTTTCAACGCCCGCATGGAAGACCGCGCCGAACACCCGTAGGCAAATATAACAACCTCGGCGTCTTCGGTCCAGGTCTCCTCCCAGTCAATAATTTCATCCCTGCCGGCTTCCACCTTGCCCACCAGTCTTCTTATCAACCGGTCAGTTATCTTTGGACTTCCGCTGGGATGTCCTACTTCATCGTGAACCAGGCCTGTCACGTTGCAGTGATACCCCGTGCCGAAGTCCGCAATGGGAGGCACCTCGTGTAGTTCACCACCGAAGGGCCTGTAAGTTTCCTTGCCACCGGCCGGCCTGGGCCTTTCAACCAGAGAAAGCTTCCTGGGGTCGGGCATGGCAACCCCCTCCCGCAGATGCGCGATTACCTCATCCATCAGCAGTACCACCGGTGTCCGGAACTTCTCGGCAAGGTTCACTGCCTTTACCGTCAGGTGATAGGTTTCCTGCACCGACCAGGGGCAAAGCGTGATGGAAGGGTGATCGCCGTGGGTGCCCCAGCGGGCCTGCATCACATCACCCTGGGCCGGAGCGGTGGGGCGGCCTGTACTGGGGCCTCCCCGCTGGACATTTACAATTAAACAGGGCACCTCGGTCATGCAGGCATACCCTATATTTTCCTGCATCAATGAAAAACCGGGACCGCTGGTGGCCGTCATGGCCTTGGCCCCTGTCAGTGACGCTCCTATAACTGCGGCGATACTGGCGATTTCATCCTCCATCTGAATGAACTTGCCGCCGATGGCCGGCAGATGTCTTGCCATCCACTCCGCAACCTCGGTGGAAGGCGTAATGGGATAGCCGGCGTAAAAACGGACCCCGGCGTCAACGGCAGCCTGTGCGCAGGCCTCGTTTCCCTGCATTAAGCGAATGTCAACCGGTTTACGCATGTTTATTCACCCTTACCGAGATGGCAAAATCGGGGCAGGTGGACTCGCACGATCCACAGCCGGTGCAATTATCCGGCATTTCAGCCTGTATCTTGCCCTTTTTGTCCAGCGACAGTATTCCTTTCGGACATGCGCTGACGCATAGGCCGCACCCCTTGCACCATCCCGCAGTAATCTCCAGGTTTGCCTTGGGCAGAACAGCGCATTGTGCTTGATCCATGTCTATACCTCCTAATCAGTTTCCCCAGGTTGCGGATATCGGATATTGTATTTTGGATATTGGATATTATTTCTGAAATTACAATAACACGTATTAATAATTGAAGCAATACAAATATGATGGATTGCAAAAAAAACCGGACAGCATCTCTGCTGCCCACTGATTAATAAAAACCCCCAATGGAACATCCCATTCCGTATGCTCCGTCACCAAGAGCGGGGTAACAACATCCGGAACATCTGGATTCTGGATTCTGGCTTCTGGATTCCGACCAGCAATTCCGGCTACCTATCTAAATAAACAAATTTACATTGGCCTCGTCGGCCTCGCCCAAATAGGTGGCCACCCCGGCGAACTCCAGCCCGTCAATCAGCTCTTCTTCGGTAATGCCCATCACATCCATGGACATTGTGCAGGCCACCATCTTTATCCCCTGCTCTTTGGCCGTTTTAATAAGCTCGGGAAGGGAGGCCACATTTCTTTGCTTCATTACAACCTTCATCATGGAGGCCCCCATTCCGCCGAAATTCATCTTGGACAGCCCCAGCTTGTCGGCCCCCCTGGGCATCATCCAGCCGAACATGGCCTGCAAAAAACTTTTCTTTACCTTCACGCTTTCCGGCTTGCGAAGTATGTTAAGCCCCCAGAAGGTGAAGAACATAACCACCTCATCGCCCATGGCGGCGGCCCCGTTGGCTATCACAAAGGCGGCCATGGCCTTGTCCAGTTCACCGCTGAATACTATAATAGTCTTTTTCAAAACCAACCCTCCTAATCCTTTATATATTTAGCTAGATAAGCCTTTGCCAGGTACGAGGATATATCTTCTATAACGACCTCTCCCCCGGCGGCCTTTTGAAGGTTAACGTAGCATATGGGGCACATGGTCACCGCCCTGCCCCCGGCCTCCTTAATCTGGTCCACCCTTTTTACGGCGCTTTCCAGCGCTTTTTTGGGAAAAAGGGATTCCACCGGGCCGCCGCAGCAAAGGGTAAACTTCCCGCTGTCCCTGGGCTCCCTCACTGTAACTCCGGCGTTGGCCAAAAGGCCCCTCTGTTCTCCCAGCACATTCTCATATCTGGTGTACACACAGGAGTCGTGAATAACCACCTCCCCGCCCAGCCTGACAGCGGGCCCGGCGTTCTTTTCGGCCAGCGCCTCCAGGTAGCTTTTGACGTTTATGTCATAGCCGCTTACAATCGAGGGGTATACCGACCTCATCATGTGGGTGGTGTGGGGGTCCACCGTGATAATGTTTTTTACACCGTGCCTCTTCAAAACCACAAAAACCTTTTGCGCGTGGGATTTAAGCACATCATCGGCGCCCAGGTCGTGGATAAGCGCCCCTGAGTACAGTTCCTCCCCGTAGAGATACCCGAAATGAATACCGGCTTGTTTTAAGAGTAGAGCTATATTTACCAGTATAGTGTCGAATTTTTTCCGCATGTCCCCGGAGGGCGAGGCCATTAAGCCTGATATGTTCACTACCCTGTTGACATGTCTCCCCACCCCCGCATAGCGGGCCATCCAGGAGTCCTCCATTTTTTCCCGGGATTTGTTCATGGCTTCTATATAGGGTATGAGCTGATACATCAGCCCGGTGTAAAGGACGGTCTCCCCGCCCCGGGGCAAACCGAGGCCTTCGGCCCACCCTGTTGCGCTTTTGGCCGGGATGGGAAGAACCGAGTTTCTAATTCTCAGATTGTCCGCCAATATTCCAATGGTCGGACCAGTCGGCATCGGCATAGTCTGATTCCCCTTATATTTTAAAAACGTTTTTATTGATGAAATACCTGAGAGTCCTTACATTTTCGGCTATTCGCACCTTCGCGGGGCAGTTGGCCTCGCACATTTTGCACAAAAGGCAGGAATAAATGGCTTCAATGTTGCCCAGAACCTTTTCCTCCAGCCCCAGTAAAACGTATCTAAAGAGCTTCCTTGGAAGGAGTTCTATGCCCATGGGGCAAACAGCGCTGCATACCCCGCAGTTCATGCATTCCGAGGCGTTGAATTCCTCCGATCTCTTTACTTTTTCGGTGAATTCGGGATTTACCACAGCCAACGTTAATCCCCCTCCCCCGCAGCACTGTACCTGTAATACCCGTCATCGGTCATCTCGGTGGCCTCCGATATCCTCCCGTACCTGCGCAGGCCCATCACCCAGATCAACACCTCATGCGCCGGCCGGCCAATGGCGGAAGCTATTTCCGGGATGGTCTTGGGCCCCTCCCTCAGGGAGTCGATGATAATATCCGCCATAATCATTTCGTCCCTGATGATTTCCCTTAAATCCCTCACCCCGTCACTCATGAGACATTCTCCTTTAATAAAGCGTCTATCATTGATTTGACCTGGGCGTCGGTGTACCCTCTGAGGTTAAGGGAGGCCTGCGGGCAGACCGGAACGCACCCGCCGCATCCCTTGCACAAAGCCTCGTTCACCACGGCCACCTCTTCGCCCCGGCCGCTGTCCTTCCCTATGGCGCCGTAGGGGCAGGCCCCTTCGCAGGCGCCGCACCAGCGGCAGGTGTCCCTGTCAACTTCAGCCATGAGAGGATCCAGTTCTACAAACCCCTTTTTCAGCAGGGAAGCGCTCTGGGTAACCGCCGCCAGCGCCGAGGCCACACTTTCGGACGAGTTCTTGGGCCCCTGGCAGGCGCCGCATATGAACACCCCGTCCACCACTGTCTCAACAGGCCTCAGCTTGGGGTGAATCTCGTTGAAAAATCCGTCCTTGCCCAGGGGGAGTTTCAGAACATCATTAATCTGGCTGTCCTTTTTGGGAATCATGCCGGTGACCAGCACCACCAGGTCGGCCCCGATCTCTATCTCCTCCCCGTAGGTCAGCAGGTCCCTTACGGTCACCTTCATTCTCCCGCCGCCTGTATTTTCAACTGACGGGGGGGCATCCCCGTCAAACTTTAAAAACACCGTTCCCTCACTGGCGGCCTTATTGTAAAGAAGATCATATTTTCCGTACGTCCTCATGTCCCTGAACAGGTGGTACTGCCGTATGCGGGGGTTCTTTTCACGGGCCAGCAGGGCGGAGTGCACCGCGGCGCTGCAACAGTACCTGGAGCAGTATAGGTTTGGCTTTTCCAAGCCATGGCCCTGCCTGCTCCCCACGCAGTACACGTACACCACGTCCCTTATTTCCCTGCCGTTGTATACCGGGGGGCCGCCTGACGAGTCCAGCAGTTCCCTGTATTCAGGGAGGGTTACCACGCCCTCCGCACCGTACCCGTATTCCCCTCCGGCCGGCGGGTAGCTGTCGAAACCTGTTGCCGTGATTATCGACCCTACGTTGACGATGATGTCTTCATGGCCTCCAACCCTTATCCTTACGCTGAAATTTCCCATGCTACCGGACTTTTCCACCAGCTCGGCGCCGGTGAACACGGCAATGTTCTCCTTCTGCCGAACCTGTTGAGCCAGTTGGTTGATTAATTCTTTTCCGCTCTTACCGTGGGGGAACATGCTGCCCAGGCCGGCAACCCGCCCGCCCACGGACTTCTCCTTCTCCACCAGGTAAACCGAGATGCCGATGTCGGCCAGCCCCAGTGCCGCCCTTAACCCGGTTATTCCCGCCCCCACCACCAGCACCCTTTGCACGGTATCAATTTTAACGGGGTTAAGCGGCTGCAAAAGTCGGGTTTTGGCGATCCCGGCCCTTATGAGCCGTGCGGCCTTATCCGTGGCCCCCCCGTGGTCGTCGGTGTGTGTCCAGGAGCACTGCTCCCTTATGTTGACCTGGGTGTACTGGTAGGGATTGATCCCGGCCCTTTTGGCCACTTCACGGAACGTATACAGGTGCAGCTTGGGAGAGCATGAGGCAACCACAAGCCCGTCAAGGTTGTTTTCCCTGATATCATCCACCATCTCCTGCTGGGTGGCGTCGGAGCAGGTGAACATGGCGGTTTTGGCCACCACCACACCGGCCTCTCCCTCTACGGCCTTCCTTACCTTTTCCACGTCAACGTAATCGGAAATGTTTCCGCCGCAGTGACAGATGTATACCCCAATTTTCCTGTCGCTCATAGGCCTCTCCTTATCCTTTCCACATAGGCCGCAGCCTGGGCCACAGCGGCGCCGGCATGAAGTATTGTGTCCGGAATGTCCCTGGCCCCCGATGCCGTTCCCGCCACAAATACGCCATCAATCCCGGTTCTCCCCGGGTTCAAATCCTCGTCCGTCTCCCTGATATAACCGAATTCGTCGGTTTCCAGCCCTTCTCCTGAGAAAAGCCCCGCAGCCCCGGCATTGGGGAGTATTCCCACCGCCAGCACCACCAGGTCATGCTCCGCTGTCTTCACCTGTCCACCGTTGTCGATATCCTCGTAGTGCAGGGTGAGGTTTCCGTTTTCCATTTCCTCCACCCTTGCCACCCTGCCCTTTATGAAGTTGGCCCCCATACCCCTGGCCTGCTCGTAAAATTCGTCATAGCCCTTGCCGAAGGCTCTGACGTCAATGTAGTAAACAGTAACGTCAGCCAGCGGCAGCGCTCCCATAATGAGCTGGTTCTGCTTGACGGAGTACATGCAGCAGACCCTGGAGCAAAGCGGATTGTCCACGGTCCGGTCCCTGGACCCGGTGCAGAGGATGTAAGCTATGCTCTCCGGAACTTTTCCGTCAAAGGGCCTTAATATGGTGTTGAAAGGCCTGGTGGGTGCCAAAAGCCTATCCATCTGCATTCCGGTGATCACGTTCCTGAATTTGCCGAAACCGTACTGGGGCTTTGCGTCGGCCGGGAAGAGGCTGAAGCCGGTGGAAAGTATCACCGATCCAACCTCAACAATTTCCTCCCTTTCCCTCATGTCCATGTCCACCGCGCTGGCCGGGCAGGCGAAGGCGCACTGGCGGCACTCGGAACACACCCCGCAGTCAAGGCACCTGCCTGCGCTGTACCTGGCCTCGCTTTCGTCAAGAGGTGGGTTCTCTTCGCCAAACCCCAAAACACCGCCGGCCGGCAGTAAGATTTCCTTTTTCACTGGATCAAGCCTGCTGTAGCTTTTCTGCCTGGCCAGAACGGCCTCCCTGTCCACCACTGGCAGCCTTTCGTCAAACTGTATGCCTTCCAGTTCTTCTCCCATTAAATAGCGGTCAATATAGAATGCCGCCCTTCTTCCCTGTCCCACTGCGCTGACGATCATGGACGGTCCGGTAACCGCGTCACCCCCGGCGAATATATAAGGAACCGGCGTCTGTAGTGTTTCCGGGTTGACGCTGATGGTTTTGTCACGGTTTATTTCCAGAACGGCGCTGAAACCGCCGGTGTCGGGAACCAGTCCCACCGCCACTATGACCATGTCTGCCGTGGTCGTGTACTGAGATCCCTCTACCGGAACCGGCCTTCTCCTGCCCCCGGCGTCGGGATCGCCCGGGCGGGTCCTGATACTTTCAACCACCGCCGGCCTGTCGCCGCTGCCTACAAATTTTAATGGAGCGCTGTTGAACTGGAACTCTATTCCTTCCCTTTCAGCCGCCTCTATTTCCCATTCATGGGCCGTCATGTCGGACCGGCCCCTCCTGTACTGGATAATAACCTTTTTGGCTCCCAGTCTTGCGGCCACCCTGGCGGAATCAACGGCCACGTTCCCCCCGCCCACCACCAGCACGGTCCTTCCTTCAAGGGAAACCTTTGATCCCATATTGACCTCCCTGAGGAAGTCAAGGCAGCACACCACACCGTCCAGTTCTTCTCCTTCTATCCCGAGGCCCGCCGCCCCCCTTGTCCCGGTGGCCAGGAACACTGCGTCAAAGCCCCTGTCCTTTAACGCAGCCGGGTTATCCACCATTACACCGGTTTGTATTTCCACCCCCAGGCCTGTTACGTTTTTGATGTCCCTGTCCAGCACATCCCTGGGCAGCCTGTAAGCCGGAATGGCGGTCCTCAGCATACCTCCCGGCAGTGAATCGCCCTCGAAAACTTTGACCTGGTGCCCCTTCCGGGCCAGGAGGAATGCAGCGGTCAGGCCCGCAGGACCGGATCCCACCACCGCCACCCTTTTTCCGGAGGATACCTCCGGGATGGCCATTTCGGGATCAGTGTTCTCGCTGTAGTAACGGTCGGCGATGAACCTCTTTATACTCCTCAGGGGGACCTGGCCCTCCAGTCCTCCCCTGGTGCACTGCCCCTCACAGGGGGCATAGCACGCCCTTCCCAGGCTGCCCACCAGCGGGGTGTTTTCCAGTACAAGTTCAAAGGCCTCCCTGTGCTTGCCGGACCTCACCAGCGCCACATATCCATGAGCCTTTATGCCCGCCGGGCATGTGTACGAGCAGGGGGATGAGCCTTCCCTTTCAATTACGGCCTTTTTGGGAACGGCCTGGGGAAAGGCAATGTACGCCGCCCTCCTGGCAGCCAGGTCGAAATTGAACTGGTCCGGTACCGCCACGTTGCACGCGGTTTCACACTGCCTGCAGCCGGTACACAGTGACTGGTTCACAAAGGTGGGCTTTTTCACCACCCTGGCCCTGAACTTCCCATTGGCCTCCCTTTCAATTTCCCTGACCTCTGAGTAAATCAACACCTTAACGTTGGGATGATGGGCAGTGGCGGCCATTTTGGGCGTGGAAATGCAGCTGGAGCAGTCAAGAGTGGGAAACACCTTGCTGAGCAGTATCATTTTGCCTCCAATGCTGGACTCCTTCTCCACCAGAAGGACCCTGTAACCCATATCTCCCAGTTTAAGGGCGGATTCCATCCCGCCTATGCCACTGCCCACAACGAGAATGTCATAGTCCATATCAATGTCCCTTTCCGGCAGGTCCCAGTTTTTTCAATACCCCGGAGAACTCTTTCATGTAATTGGTAAAATGTTCGGAGCACACGGAGCAAATAGCCGCCATCTTCAGCCTCTGCGGCTCATAGCCGTTTTCCCGCAGCAGGTCCTGGGCCTCCCCCACTATCCTGGCGGTCCTGTCCACACAATCCTGGAGGTAGGCGCAGTCCGTCCCGTCGGCGGCAATGAACACCCCATCGAATCCCTTTTCAATAGCGTACAATACCCACCCGGGCTTTATCCCGCTGGAGCATGGCACACTGATAACCATCACCGAGGGCGGGTAATGCATGTGCGAGCTGCCGGCCAGGTCAATACCAGGGTCTGAGATATTGTTCGTAGAAAAGGCAAGGATTTTCGGTGTGAAACCCTTGCCTTCTTTATCAGCCCTGTCCATTTATTTCATCCTCTTTACGTAAAGCTTCCAGTAACCGGCCTCTTCAACCACACCGAGGAAATCATGGCCCATCTTCTTGGCCCATACCGGGATGTCCTTGTTGGTGCCAGAGTCCGAAGAAAGAATCTCCATTATCTGCCCCACCGAAACCTCGGCAATGGCCCTCTTGGCCGCAAGTATGGGGCCCGGGCAGGAAGTTCCCCTTGCATCCACCACTTTGTCGGACTTTAGGCTTTTCAGTTCTTCCGGTGACATTCAACCTTCCTCCTTGACTAATTAATTGACCCCTCACTTATACCATAGCAGGTATGCAATATGAAATTGTATAAAAATAGCAGAATATATCACTTTAATAAATCACTTGCATACCTATACCCGTATAGGTTTTTAATTAAAACCAAATTATCATACCGCATATCACGTTGTCAACCCTTTGTTTTAAAGGGATAAAATTGACATTGGACCAGCATCGGCTATAATAAAAGCATACCTATGCCCGGTATTGTATTTTGCCCTTTTGGGGGAAAGGATAATTGCCATGCGTAAAAAACGTGACTGCACCGGCACGTATCCCGGCAGCGTTACCGCCGGTGAGGCCATGGCCGGCCAGCCGGACGAAGCCGGAAGCAAACATATATTTCAAAGCGAACTGCTGAACAGGCTCAAAAAGATTGAAGGCCAGGTGAGGGGTGTCCACAAAATGATCCAGGAGTGCCGTAACTGCGGCGATATCGTCATTCAACTGGCGGCCATCAAGTCGGCTGTCAACCGGGTGGGCATCACCGTGCTGGCCTGCCACCTGGCCGACAAGATTGACAAGGACCTTCGTGAAGATAAAGACATGAAGGAATCCCTGGAAGAATTCATGGCGGTCTTCAAAAAGTTTTCATAAATCAACCATCCGGCTCATTCCGCCCGTTAAGGCCACAGGCAGGCGCGCCTTGGCCTGGCCCTACAGCCGTCAAACGGGAAAGAGGAACAAAAAATGTTTGTCAATAATATATTGCTGGTTAACTCTGTTAACTTTCTGTTAAATTTTGCCATCCTGGGATCTTTTATATATATCCCCATTCTGGGCTCACAACTGGGTGCCTCGGATTTTCAGGTGGGCCTAATTGGAGCCGCGTACGGCGGGGCGTACCTTGTTTCGTCGGTTTATTCGGGGAGGGAGTCCGACCGGCGGGGAAGGAAAGTATTCATCCGGGCCGGGCTTCTTCTGTGCGCCTTTGGTTTTGCCTCCCAGATGCTGGCACACGACCTTTTCACCCTGTCCCTGACCCGGGCTGGAGCGGGAATGGCCCTTGGCGTGGCCACTGCCGCCCTGGTAACCTACGCCTTTGAATCCGGCTCTGATATGGGCCGCTTCAGCTCATACGGCTCCCTGGGCTGGATAGCCGGAGCTCTGGCATCGGCATGGCTTCAGGACTTCCGCCTTATATTTGCCGTCAGCTCCCTTTGCTGCGCCGTGGCATTCATACTTTCCCTGCTTTTCCCCGGCCTTCCCGGCCGGAGTTCAGCCGGGGAGAAAAAAGCGCCCCGCCTGGGAAAGGTGCTGAAAGTTGGCTTTCCGGTCTATCTTGCCATTTTCATGCGCCACCTGGGGGCAGCAGCGGTTTGGGTCATACTTCCCCTCTATTTTCTTTCCCTGGGCATTGACCGCTTCTGGCTGGGGGTTTTGTGGGGAACCAATTTTGCCGTGCAGTTTGTAGTAATGCGCTATCTGGACAGCTTCAACCCGGTACGGGTATTTACCGCCGGCCAACTGCTTTCAGTGGCCGTTTTTGTATCATACGCCTTTTTAAAAAGCCCCTGGCCGCTGCTGGCAGCACAAATAATGCTGGGGGTGGCCTGGTCCTGCCTGTACGTGGGCGCACTCCTCCTGATACTGAGGGCCGGCGAGGACAGGGGCACCGCCAGCGGGATTTTTCAGGCCACCATCAACCTTTGCGGGGTGGCGGGTCCCTTGCTGGGGGGCGCCATCGCACAGGGCTTCGGGTACCGGGGTGTGGTCATTTTTGCCGCCGCGCTGGGGGCGGCCGGGCTTCTGCTTTCCCTGCCCAGGCCCGTTTCACCGGCTGAAAACACGCGCGGTTAGCGTCGAAATATCCGAAAAAAATGTATCAAATAAAATGTGATTATAGATTTACGTTAAAGTTTGCGCTGCCTCTAAACGATATTATAAATAGATACAATTAAAGGCAGTGGTCATAATGAAAGTGAACCCTTCATGGACCACCTCCGGACCGCTTACCTTACCTTCCGGGCTGTGACCATAGAAGGTGTCGCCGTGGTATAGCCGCGCCCCTCCACAAAGCATACGGGCAAAAAAGCCCCGGCGGGTCCAGCCGGGGTTTGTTTTAAAATTATCCAGGAATAAACTGCGCTGTATCTGGTACCAATAAAACCGTAAAAGAAGAAAATATCTTTACGGTGTGATATTAATATGGCATACTGGCTAATGAAGACCGAACCGGAAGAATATGGTTTCCATCACCTTGAACTTAGCGGGCGTGACGTATGGGACGGCGTCAGGAACTTCGCCGCCCTGAGAAACATGAAAAAAATGCAGCCGGGAGACCTGGCCTTCATTTACCATACCGGGAAGGAAAAATCCATCGTCGGCGTGGCTGAAGTAATTTCACGGCCATACCCTGATCCCGGCGAAAAAGGACTCATCAACGTTGAAATAGCCCCCATGTACCGCCTCAGCCGCCCTGTTTCACTGGCGGAAGTCAAAAGAAGCCCCCTCTTCGCCGGGTGGGAGCTGGTTCGTCTCCCCCGCCTTTCGGTCATGCCGGTGGCACCTGAATACTGGCTGGAAATTCACAGAATGAGCGGGGGAAAAGCCGAAATCTGAAATTATTTGTATGGAACAGGTATTTTTTAACTCAGGCGGCCCCTTGCAACCCGCAACAATTTATATTAAAAAATTATTTAATAAACAATACCTGGTTTAAAGGGGAATCTTCCTTGAAAAAAACGAGCAATATTCCTGCCATCATTGTTGGTATTATATTATTCGTGGCGCTGTTCGGATCAAACTACACGGTGACTCTTTCGGCCCCGGATTATGCCATAGTCTACGCAGACCCGGAAAAGAAAATATACTATGCCCCTCCATTTGTAGATAACATGAACAAAACCAAGCCCCAGGAGCCGGTGGATGTAAAAAAACTCCAGAGGCTGACCCTTAAGGAGGCCCAAAGCCGGAACTACCGCCCGGACGAAGTAAGCAGGGAAAAGGGGTACTTTGAGCACAGATACCGCACCTTCACCAGCTACCTGCTGGAGAAAATCGGGCTGATGAAGCCGCTGCCCTCCAGATGGACCAGGGACGGAGACTGGAACTGGTAGCGACCCCAAAAAATTGTAATGCTTTCCCGCGACAAGGCGCGCGACAAGGGGACGGTTCTCCCTTGTCGCACTTTTTGTTGTATGGTATGATACCGGTCAATAGGGATTTTTAAGGAAACACCAAACGAACCAGTGAGCAAAGGTTTTTAAGGGCACAAGAAGGTACAGCTAAAACCTGAATTAAAGATGCAGTATACGTGATTTAAAACCCAAAAATCATTTGGAAAATATTAAAACCTACCGCGATAAGAAGATACGTAATTAGTTGATAAGGGAGATAAAGGAACCGACCGGCGCATCCGTTCGGGAACCTTAAAAACATCTTGGGAGAGTAAAGATATGTTTTTTAGAGTCATGATTGCGACAATTGAGAACCGTCCCCTGTCGCACCTAGCCTGCGTCCGGTCGCGACTTCATTCTTCTGGGCAATCAAAAATTTTGCGCTTAGTGTATGCGCATAGTTGTTATCAAGGCTCAAACATGCAGTAAATATGCAGTGTTTGAGCCCTTTTTACGCGCAAAACTTCCGATTGACCCCTTCAAGAACCGTCCCCTGTCGCACCTATCATTTCTTACTCTCTTTTTTCAACCTGTATTCATAAAAGTCCACAACTTTATCGGTTGATTTGACGCTTTTTTCAAGATGATCTACTACTTTGGCTATCTCCTCTCTTACTTTTCTGTAATCTGTTTTGCTCCAGGCTTTTAAAAGGGGTATAAACTTCTTTTCCCCGGATGCTTTGATTTTATCCAGCAGCAGCAGTATCATGCCCCTGTTTCTGTCCTTCAGCTCATTTACGATGCTGTAGTCACCTCCGGGGATCAGCGACCTGAGCTTTTCAAGCAATTCATCTGAATATGTATCCCGCTCAATTTCCCAGCCCGTATCGGTATAAACAATCACCGGCAGCCTGCCGATATACTCAATACTCAGATACCCGTTTTTTATAAGCCAGTCGATCCTGGCTGTTATATCCTCGATTTTTAACCCTTTATAAAAGCCGTATACAGGGGACTTGTCCAGGCCATGTTCAAAAACCCTTTTATCTTTTGACCCCTTCAGTATTTTGGCCAGCAGATTCCTTCCTCCAGTGGCGATCAGATCGTCAGCGCCGCGCAATATGGCTTTTATCTCTTCAACGGGTATGTCTTTTATATCTTTTGTTTCTGGATGATAACTTACCCTTTGTTTTTTTCTGCCCATTTAAACACCTCACACCTTCGATATCTTCGCAACACACTCAATATGGCGGGTCCAGGGGAACATGTCCACCGGCTGTACTTCTTCCACATGGTAACCGGCGCCGGCCAGTGTTTTAAGGTCCCTGGACAGGGTGCCGGGGTCGCAGGATATGTAGACCACCCTGGGCACCTCCATGACGCATACGGCCTCCAGCACCTCCCTGCCGCAGCCCCGGCGGGGCGGGTCCAGCACCACCACATCCGGGCGCAGTCTCCCGTCAGCCAGGGAAGGGAGTATTTTCTCCACCTCTCCACTGTAAAACTCCACATTGTCAACACCGTTCAGTGCGGCGTTTTGGCGCGCATCTTCCACCGCCCCGGGAACCACCTCCAGTGCGTATACTTTTTTGGCCCGCCCGGCAAAGAAAAGGGCTATGGTACCAATACCGCTGTACGCGTCCACCACCGTCCTGTCCCTTCCCTGGTCCAGGTCGGCGTACTCCAGGGCCTTTTGGTAAAGCACACGGGTCTGCGCGGGATTTACCTGGTAGAAAGAAGCCGGTGAAATAATAAAAGTGAGGCCCTCCAGGCGGTCGGCAATGAATTCACGGCCGGCCAGCAGCCTGTTTTCACTTACCGGCCCCGGCGTTCCTTCGTTTATGCTGCGCACCAGGGAAGTTATACCGGGCCGCTGAGACATCAGATCCTTTACAAAGTCCTTCTCCCCAGGCCATTCCTCTCCTCCGGTCACCAGCACCACCATTATTTCTCCTGTAAAAAAACCCTTCCTCAGTACCAAGTGGCGGAAAAAACCGCCCTTCCTCCCATGGCCCCTATGCGCTACCGGGTGTCTGTTCATAAGTTTCTCCACCAGGGAGGCCACATGGTTTAACTCCCTGTCCACCAATAGACATCCCCAATTCAGCCCCTCCACGGTATCCGGGAAGGGGGCCAGCCTGTGGGACCCCTCCTCGTAAAAACCAAGGATCAGTCTGCCCCCGGTTTCCTCCACCTGGTAGAGGGCCTTGTTGCGGTAGTGCCAGGGATTTTCCATCCCGGCAGTTTCCCTGACGGGAACCTGCCCAAGGCCCGCGATTCGGGCAATGCTGTCCCTGACCAGGCCGGTCTTCAGACGCAGTTGCTCACTGTAATCCACGTGCTGAAGCCGGCACCCGCCGCAGGATTGAAATATGGGGCAGGGGGGATCCCTGCGGTCCGGGGAAGGTCCGGTTATTTCCAGCAGCCGGGTCACGGCGTAGCCTTTTTTTATCTCCGACACTTCAGCCGTCACACTGTCTCCCGGAGCGCCCCCCGGCACGAATACAGCCACTCCCCTGTATCTGCCAACCCCTTCGCCGGAGTGGGTGACGCCGTTTATCTCAAGGCTTATTTTTTCTCCTATTTTTACCGGCAGTTCTTTTTTAGCCAATTTTCCATTCCTGCCCATTGTATTTTCGTTGATTTATTTTACAACGGCCGGCCAATCTTTTCAAATGCCGTTGGCGTCCTGTGGCCGTCCAAACCGCAGGCTCCCCTTCCGATTGGATGTTGACCTCCTGCGAAACTCTGGTAAAATTAATAGAATTGGGATATGGAGGCGTGCCGATTGAAAAAATCCAACCTGCTGCCGGTTATGGCCATTACATTGACTTCGGTTATCTGGGGCATGTCTTTTTTAAGCATCAAGGTCTCAGTTATGGTTATCCCCCCCATGACTCTGGCACTGATAAGATTTGTAATGGCGTCAGTTATACTGGTGGCCATGCTCAAAATACTGGAGCCGGGGTCCAGACTTGACCAAAAAGACATCCCGGCGCTGTCGGTGGCCGGTATAATAGGGATTACACTTTACTTTTTCTTTGAAAACAACGGGGTGAAGCTGATCACCGCTTCGGTGGCATCCATTATAATAGCAACCATACCCATCCTGTCCATACTTTCGGACTACATTTTTTTCAAAAGTCCACTGTCGCCCTACAAGGCGATATGCGTACTTCTGTCCATTGTCGGTGTCTATCTTGTGGTGGGGGCCAACATCTCCGGGCCTGAAGGCCGCGGAAACCTTCTGGGAAACCTGCTCATGCTGGGCGCCGCCGTGTCCTGGGTGGTCTACAGCATAGTCACCCGCCCGCTGGGAAAAAAACACTCCCAGCTTTTCATCGTAACCTGGCAGACCATTTTCGGCACCCTGAGCCTGGTACCCTTTTCCCTGCTGGAGATGGGAGACTGGCAGCCGGTATCCATGACGGTAATACTTAATGTAGCCTACCTGGGAATATTCTGCTCCGCCCTGGGATATTATCTCTACGTATACGCCATGAAAAAGCTCGGCATCAGCGTGGTCTCGCTGTTTATTAACCTGATCCCGGTGGTTACCGTGGTAAGCAGCTATTTTATACTGGGCGAGGAGATCACCACCGTGCAAATGACGGGTGGAGCCCTGATCGTGGCCTCCGTTTATCTTGCCAGCTGGCGGCAGGCCTCCGCCGTGCCGGATGTGAAACCCAAAAGCCCCTCTAAAACAAGTGTTTCTCCTTGAAAACACCCCGAAAATCTTTCAGGTCACAATCCAGGAGCCAGAATCCAGAATAAAAATAAACTATTGACTTCTAACTTCCTGTAGGTCTGAATAGTATTGCAAGAGTTTTTTGCATTGACTTAATGCCTGACTTCAGTAACCAGAAAGCCCTCCTGCTCAACTGTCTCTTTCAGGTCCACAGCATAAATATTGCTGGGTTCATACCTTACCCTTATCTCCCTGCCGTCGGGGCTGACGTCCACCTCCAGCACACCTGAGTATTTTTGAAGGGAATTGACAAGGGCTCACCTTTCAGGCAATCCTATATACGCATCTGTCAGCAACACAAAATACTGGAGGTTTTTTTATGAAACGATGGAACGGCTGGGGCGATGAAGCCATTAATTTCTCATTACCCCTGTCGGCCGGAGAATTCCTGGCAAAGCAGCTGGGCCCCGGCATCACTCCCCGGGATGCGTCCCTTCAGACATCCGTGGCCGCTGTACCTTCTTCCCGCCTGCCGGCCCACCACCTTGTCAGCACCGACCCGGCGGAACGATTACTTCACAGCACCGGACAAAGCCTGCACGACTGGATAAATATACGCAGCGGCAAAGTGCCGTCATTCCCGGACGGCGTGGCATATCCGGCTTCCGTTGATGACGTGGAGGAAATCATCCGGTATGCCAAAAACACCGGCGCCTCGGTTATTCCTTATGGCGGGGGCACCAGCGTGGTAGGGCATTTAACGGCGCCTGCGGGAGAACGTCCTGTACTGACTGTGGATATGAACCGTATGAACGGACTAGTACATATGGACCCCCGTGGCTGCCTGGCCACTTTTCTGGCCGGGGTGCGGGGGCCGGACCTTGAAGCGGCCCTCAGGGTCCACGGATTTACACTGGGGCATTTCCCACAGTCATTTGAGTTTTCTACCCTTGGAGGGTGGGTGTCCACCAGGTCCGCCGGCCAGCTCTCACTGGGCTATGGAAAAATAGACCGGCTGTTCGCCGGGGGCACCGTCATAACACCTGCCGGCCGGCTGGATCTGCCTGTTTTTCCGGCATCCGCGGCCGGTCCCGATTTGAGGGAATTTATACTGGGTTCCGAGGGACGGATCGGTATTATTGCCGAGGCTACGATAAAGATAAGCCCCCTCCCGGAGTCGGAAAGCTTCCACGCCGCTTTCCTGCCTGACCCGGACCGGGCCGTGGCGGCAGTACGCCAAATGGT
This sequence comes from Bacillota bacterium, assembly GCA_049325055.1. Lineage (GTDB taxonomy): Bacteria > Bacillota > Desulfotomaculia > Desulfotomaculales > Desulfocucumaceae > BRHc4a. Next base: position 27,844 of record JBMOPB010000071.1, on the reverse strand, counting down.
TCAGTCATCAATACCACTGGCCATGATCAGGCTCAGCCTGCCGGAAGAGACAAGGACCAACCTTATCCTTGCAGGCCACAGTCGTTTAATTGACCTGTTAAACAAGTGGCTGGCCCTGCGTGGCGTAAAGGACGGCAAGTGCATGCTTCTCTACGGGGCCGCCGGCACCGGCAAAAAGGTGCGCTGGGCCCTGCGGCAGGCGTCGGAAATTATCAGGCAGCACCGGGGTGTTACAGTGGGCCAAAGGCCCGGCAAAGAGTGGCTTAAGAACCGGTTCAGGGCCCCTTACCTGAGAAACTCTCTCTGGGAAGCGGGGTACGCCGTGGATACCCTGGAGACGGCAACTACCTGGGAACGGGTGCCCGGCACGGTGGAAGCCATAGAGAATTCCCTGCGCGGCGGATTGAACGACATAGGGGAAAGTGTACACGTATTCACCCATCTTTCCCACGTATACCCGCACGGGTCAAGTATATACACCACATACCTGTACCGCGTGGCGGCCGACCCGGTGGAAACCGCAAGGCGCTGGGTGGTGTTGAAAAGCGCGGCCAGCCGGGCGATAGTAAATTGCGGGGGGACCATCAGCCACCAGCACGGAGTGGGGCTGGACCACCTTCCCTACCTGGAGGCCGAAAAAGGGCGCCTGGGGATGAAAATGATTGGTTCATTGTGCGGGACCCTTGATCCCTGGGGTATTATGAACCCTGGAAAACTGCTGCAGTAAAGGTGATGAACCCTCATGGAAAAACGTGAAACCGTACTGGAAAGACTGAAAAAGCCCTGGGACCTGGTGATAATAGGCGGAGGAATTACCGGGGCCGGAATTTTCAGGGAGGCGGCAGGCATGGGGCTGCGCTGCCTGCTGCTGGAACAAAGGGATTTCGCCTGGGGAACGTCAAGCCGGTCCGGGAAACTGGTCCACGGGGGCCTCCGTTATTTAAAGCAGGGGCAGATCAAAACAACGTGGCACTCGGTACGCCAGCGGGAAAAGCTGCTGAGGGAATTCGGCGGCCTGGTGGAACACCTGGGATTCATGGTGCCCTTCTATAGAGAAGGCAGCTACAGCCCCCTAATGCTGCAGGCGGGGCTGGCTATATACGACCTGATTGCCCTTAGAAGAAGCCGCCGGCGCCACCGCCCCGAAAAAATAGCACTGCTGGCCCCGGCGCTGAAATCAGAAGGAATTAAAGGGGCCTTCTGGTACAGGGACGCCCGGACCGACGATGCCCGCCTTGTGCTTAGGGTTATCCGGGATGGAGTGCGTCTGGGCGGGTCCGCCCTGAACTACGCCAGGGTTGAAGACATACTGAGGGACCGCGACGGCAGGGTGCGTGGCGTCGCGGTGCGGGAGAATTCAACCGGGCACACCGTAGAGGTACGGTCACAGGCGGTTATAAACGCCACCGGGGTGTGGGCCCAGAGCATCAGGTCCCTTCCAGGCGGCCGCCCGCGTCTTCGCCCTCTGCGGGGCAGTCACCTGGTGTTTCCCCACTGGCGGTTCCCCCTTGCCCTGGCGGTCAATTTCCTCCATCCCGCAGACGGCCGCCCGCTTTACGTTTTCCCCTGGGAAGGAGTCACCCTGCTGGGAACCACAGACCTTGACCATGATCACTCCCTGGAAGACGAACCCAGGATCAGTCCCGTGGAAGGCCGGTATCTTATGGAAGGGGTGCGTCACTACTTTCCTTCTCTCAATCTTGCCGACAGCGATGTGTTATCCACCTTTTCGGGCGTCCGGCCAGTGGTGGACACAGGAAAAAAAGATCCCTCCAGGGAATCAAGGGACCATGTGGTCTGGAGCGAAAACGGCCTCATCACTGTAACAGGCGGCAAGCTCACCACCTTCGGACTTCTGGCCGGGGAGGCACTGTCACATGCCAGGAAATATATAAGACGGACTTCCGCGCCCGCCCAAACCTCAGCGGAGAAAAAATACGGTTCAAACGGTTTTCCGGCCCCGGCAGGGACCAACGAGGCTCAGTCAAGGCGGCTGACAGGCCGCTACGGCCCCGACGCCGGGAGATTAATTAACGAGTCCTGCCCCGGCGACCTTAAAACCATTCCCGGCACGGAAACTTTGTGGGCGGAAATACGCTGGGCCGCCGGGCACGAAGGTGTGGTACACCTGGACGACATCATGCTCCGCCGCACCCGCCTGGGAATACTTGATACGGAAGGCGGGACGCGTTTTATGCACCGCATCCGTGAAATCGTCCAGCCTGCCGCCGGCTGGGACGACCGGCGCTGGGAGGAAGAAGTATCACGTTATATCGATATCTGGCGCAACGGATACAGCCCGCAGCTTATTAAAGGTTGATTAATACTCTGTGGTTTTTATTATTGTTTTTACGGCAGGAGCTGAAATTATGCAAAGAGAAGCGGTTTTGGCCATTGATATAGGCACCCAGAGCCTGCGGGCACAGGCCTTCGACCTCCGGGGGGGGATCATCGACTCCGCCCGCATCCCCTACCCGGCGCCCTATCAATCGCCCCGGCCGGGATGGGCGGAACAGGACCCGGCACTTTACTGGAACTGCCTGGGTGAAGCCTGCCGAAAGCTGTGGTCCGGCGGCAGGGTATCCCCCGGCTCCCTTGCCTCGGTAGCCGTCACCTCACAGCGGTCAACAGTGGTAAACCTTGATAATAAAGGTTTGCCACTGCGCCCCGCCATAGTCTGGCTGGACCAGCGCCGGGCCGGCAATCTGCCGCCCGTGGGATTAATGTGGCGGACAATATTCCGGCTGGCCGGCCTTACCAACACCCTTCACTACCTGCAGGCCGAGGCCGAAGCCAACTGGATCATGGAAAACCAGCCCGATATCTGGGAAAAAACCGCCCATTACCTTTTCTTGTCCGGGTATATAACATACATGCTTACCGGCAGGTTCGTTGATTCCACCGGGTGCCAGGTTGGATACGTCCCCTTTGACTATCGCAAGCAGGCGTGGGCGCATCTTTCCAACTGGAAATGGCAGGCAATACCCATGCCGCCGGAAATACTTCCGGATCTTGCGCTGCCGGGGCAGAAAATGGGTTCCGTCACAGCGAAAGCCGCCAGTTTCACCGGCCTTCCGGAAGGGCTGGCGGTGATCGCCGCGGCCTCCGACAAGGCCTGCGAAGTGCTGGGATCCGGCTGCCTGGAAACGGGCCAGGCCTGCATAGGGTACGGGACCACGGCCACCATAAACGTCAGCTCGCGCAAATATATCGAGCCCATCCCACTTATCCCCCCCTATCCCAGCGCCTGCCCGGGGCATTACAACATGGAGGTGCAGATTTTCCGCGGCTTCTGGATGGTTACCTGGTTCAAGGAAGAATTCGCCTGGCAGGAAAAGTCCCTGGCAATAAAGGAGGGCGTGGCTCCAGAGGAACTGCTGGACCGCCTGGTGGCCGGCATCCCCCCGGGTTCAATGGGACTTGTCCTTCAGCCTTTCTGGTCCCCGGGACTGAGGCATCCCGGCATTGAGGCCAGGGGATCGGTGATCGGGTTCAAGGGATCGCACACCCGGGCACACCTTTACCGGGCTATACTGGAGGGGCTGGCCTACGCCATGAGGGAAGGCCGGGAAAGAATAGAAAAGCGCACCGGGGAGACTGTGAAGGAACTTTATGTCTGCGGCGGCGGTTCAAAAAGCGACCAGATGATGCAGATAACCGCAAATGTATTCGGGCTTCCCGCCGTAAGGCCGGCAACCTACGAGGCCTCCGGGCTGGGGGCTGCCATACTGGCGGCGCTGGGGTCCGGCCTGTACCCTGAACTTAAAACAGCCGTAAGGGAAATGACCGGAATAAGCCGCACCTTCGACCCGGAACCGGAGGCAGTAAAGATTTACGATCATTTATACCGAAAGGTATATGTAAAAATGTATCGCAAATTACGGCCACTGTATAAAAGCATACATTCAATCACGCAAAATTTTACATAATCCTGCAATTATACTTCATTTCCTACAAGATCCAACCTCCAGGCCTGCCAGGGCCGCGCCAAGCGCCCCCACCAACTGGGGGTTCTGGGGAATGAGAAGTTCGCCCCTGATTCTCTTCCGCAGCAGCTCAACAATGCAGGGGTTAAAAGCCACGCCGCCGGTGAAGACCATGGGCGTCCTGAACCCTATTCTCTGGATGAGGCCCAGAGCCCTCTCCACCACCGAAAGGTGCAGCGCCAGCCCGATATCGCTCCTGTGGCCCCCCCGGTGAAGAAGTGAAACAGCTTCGGATTCGGCAAAAACAGTGCACATGCTGCTGATTTTTATACCGGGACTGCCGTTTAAAGAATCCCTTCCGAATTCTTCCACCGATTGGTAACCCAGCGCCCCGGCCATCACCTCCAGGAATTTTCCGGTTCCGGCGGAGCACTTGTCATTCATCTGGAAATCTTCCACGCTGCCCCGGCCGTCCAGCAATATTACCTTGGTGTCCTGCCCCCCGATATCCAGCACCGACCCGGCCCCGGGAAAAAGCTTTTTAGCGCCGTGCGCGTGGGCCTTTATCTCTGTAACAACCCTGCCGGCAAAACCGTCCCTGGCTGAGTGCCTGCCGTAACCGGTGGCTGTAATGACAGTCTCCGGAGGCAGCCCGGCAACCAGTTCCCTGGCGTTTTCCAGCGGGGTGTAACCGGTGTCCACCAGTTCCGAACGCACTGTCCCGGACCCATCCAGCACCACCAGGGCGATGGTCCTGGAGCCAATGTCTATCCCGGCGCTGATCATCATTTATACCTTCCTCAAATCTACTTGATTATTTCCAAAAAGGCCTCGATGCGGGTCTTTAGCTGGCCCGAATCTTCCTGGCCGTAGTCGGTTTCGATATTTAACAGTGGAATGCCTTGATCTTTCAACACTTTTTCAACACGGTTGGCCTCTACCAGGTAGGGGTCACAGAAGGCCAGAGAGCAGTGTATTATGCCGTCGGCCTTGTATTCTTCTGCCAGTTTGACCAGTTTCTCCATCCTGCCCTCATTGGGGGTAAAACAGGCGCAGTTAATGCCCAGGTACCTTTCCGCCATTGCCCCGGTCATCTCTTCTATGCCGCTGCCGTCTTCCGACACGGTGTTTTCGAAATAGCGCAGACCGGTGCACATCTCTTCGGCCACGATAACGGCCCCGCTGCTTTCGATTATGTGCGGCACCTTCCAGTTGGGTATGGCCATGGGTGTTCCCGTCACAATTATGCGGGGCGCACCTTTTTCTCCCACTCCTTTGCCTTCCTTGACCCTTTCCTCCAGTTCGTCACACAGTTCGTTGACCTTGGAGGTAAAACGCTGCACATCGTCATACATGGCGATCTGCTCAATAAGCAGGCAGTCCTTTCCACTGATGGGGGCGGGGCTGTTCTTCCGCAGATTCGCCAGGCGTATGAGAGCCCTGCGCTTTTCGTTAACTTCTTTTATAGATTTGCTTAGGGACTCAGCAGTAATTTTATTACCAGTAAATTCCTCCACCCGGGAAAGAAATTCACTCACTTCGCTCCGCCAGAGAACCATATCCTTTTCCCGCTTCATCTGCGGAGTCTCCATCATGTGAACCGGTACATAGTCATTTAATATTTCAAAGGCCTTCTTCTTGCCGTCGCAGGTGGTCTCGCCCACCACCATGTCGCATGACTCAAAATAAGGGCAGACCTTTGACAGCTTGAATCCCATGAAAGACTTAATCAGGGGGCATATGTTCCTGGGCAGCACCTTTTCCGCCTGGGCCGCCCCTATCTCTATGCCCGAGCACAGCCCTATGCAGATTCCGCCAGCCGCCCTTACGATTTCCTCGGGGACAAAAACGCAGAAAGCGCCTATCACCTTGCCGCCCCCGGCCTTGTGTTCCTGAAGTTCCTGTATGCGAAGGCCGTGTATCTCGGAAATGACAAAATCAAAATACTCCATACCGGCCGGCCTGTTCCGCTGGCTAAGGTACACATCCCCGTAAGTGGGCGGCAGGGCCTCCAAAAGCTGATCGTGGGCCTCCAGGTCAAGCCCTATGTTTTCCCACATCTTACGGTATTCTGAAGACATGTTAGCTCACCTCTCCTTATTGACTGCTTGCTCAAGGAGATTATATATAAAATTAGTTGATTAAACAAATTAATATATTTTATGGCTCCCGGCGTTACGATAAAAAGTCTTTATGCCGATCCCAACTGAAAGTGAACAGGCCGGCCACCTTTTTCAGGTGACCGGCCCCTTGTATATATTAACAGGCCGCCGGCTATGCCTCCGACCTGGCGTTTGCGCGCACCTTCCTCCCGATGAGCAGCACAACCACCATTAGCGCAATGGGAATAATAAATTCCCCCAGGGTCCACATGTGCACATAAGGAAAAACCACTTTGTCCGATATTATCATTTCCCCGGCGGTCCAGGCCAGAACCCCGGCCCCCACATAGGCCAGCCACGGGTATTTCTGCATCAGCGTAGTCAGCACTGTGCTGCCCGTCAGCACAATGGGGATGCTGAGCGCTATTCCGAAAACAAGAAGGTACAGGTTGCCCCCGGCGGCTCCGGCCACTGCGAGAACGTTATCCAGGCTCATGATCAGGTCGGCCCACAGAATTGTAAGTATAGCCTTCTTAAAGTCACTCTCGCACTCGGCCTGACTCTCACAGTGATCTTCCTTGGGGAAGAGAAGCTTGACCGCAATCCAGGCCAGAAGAAGCCCGCCTACCAATTGCACGAAGGGAATTTTAAGCAGAAGCGCAGCCACAAAGGTAAGCACAATGCGTAGCACCACGGCCAGTCCGGTTCCCCAGAATATCGCCTTTCTGCGGTAGGCCAGCGGCAGTCCCATGCAGGCCATGGCGATAACAACCGCGTTGTCGCCGCTTAAAATCAGGTTGATGATGATAATGTTTATTACTCCGCTTACAATCTCCCAGTCCAATCCCCAATACCTCCGTTTTTTTTATTTTAATATGCCCATTAAAAAAGACCTCCGCGCCAGTAAAATTTTTACTGGTGCAAAGGTCTTGCTGACATTGACGTCCCGCCAGGCCAGGCTTTTGTGCCGGTTGTTGACCTGCCGGTTTAAAGCTACTCCCCTTTGACTTCACTATTAAGTTACCACAACCGTCAGTATTGTGTCAAGATACGGTCTGACCTCAGACATACCCCGGATAGATCTGTTAAAACCCGCTTCCCCTTGAGTTTAAACAGATGTATAATGTAAAAAAAATTTATACGAGGAGTTCAATAATGGATAAGCTGACCGGAAACGACAAAACCCAGTACCTGCTGGCGGCCCTGATTGAAATTTACAGGGGCAACCAGGTTTTCCTTCCGGAAACCGATCCTGAAGCCGAAAAAAACATCCTTAAAGACCTTTTTTCCACCGCCATCAGCTTCGCCCGCTTTGATGAGTCCCGTAAAACCCTCAGTGAAGAGATATTCAAGTGCAACAGGGAAGGCTCCACAATCAGGGAGCAGATGGAACTGGTCAAAATACAGACACCCGACGTATTGAACGCCAAGATGGTGGCTGCCGCCCACCTGATAAAGATAATGAATCCCGGCAAATATAAACTTTCATGATTTACCCTTTAACTTATCATAAATTTACTGACTGACAGGAGAAATCATGATACAGGAACTGGACAGACTCTATGAGGAAATCGCCCAATGCCGGAAATGTCCCCTAGGTCTTGAAAGGATAAACGCCGTGCGTGACACCGGAGACCCCCGCACCGCTGCGGTGGTTTTCGTGGGGGAGGCGCCGGGATCCAACGAGATAAAACACGGAATTCCCTTTGCCGGAGAGGCGGGAAAAAAGCTTAACATATACCTTTCCATGGCCGGCCTGACCAGGAGTGACGTGTACATCACAAATGTTGTAAGGTGCCGCCCCACCGCCAACGGCGGCAGGAGAAACCGGACGCCCGGCGCCCGCGAAATACCGGTCTGCGGCGGCTGGGTAATCAGGGAGCTGGAGATTATTAGCCCCGGCACTGTGGTAACGCTGGGAAACATCGCACTCAAGTGGCTGTGCGGCAAGCAATACACCATAGGGGAATGCCACGGGCAAATAATAGAGGCCGGCCGTTTTAACGTCTATCCAATGTACCACCCGGCTGCGGCTATTTACAACAGGGAGCTGGAAAACCTCATACGAGCGGAATTCACCGAAATGGGCAGGCATCTCGGAAGAGTGGAGCCAGATTATTCTTATACCGGCGGGGAGGGACTGCAAACGTGGAATGCGAAGCCGACTTCAACGGATTGAAAGATGTTTTACCGCCCGACGGTGAGTGGAAAACTGTTCACCGGGGCATAATAAAACGCCCCTTCGAAATTAAAATAACTCTTCCCGGGGACGTTACCACAATGGCCTACACCATCTATATCGAAACCCGGTGGGTTGAGGCCAGGGATCACTGGAAACTGCAGTTTTACAACAAAGTAAACCAGAGCCTTCCCTTTTTTCTGAAATGGTACGTCCCGGCCTCGGAACGACTTTGCTGTTACAATTACGGCATATGAGTAAAGCAAGGGGGCACACCCCCTTGAAACCCCCTTTACCCACAGGATTCTTTTCATCATAGTATATCTGAACCAAGGCCGGGTTGTACCGGCCTCTTTCATGCTTCCTTTTGTTGTATGAACTACTTTATCATCATATTTGGCAGCGAAAGTACGATCTCCGGATAAACGGTTATTAATGCTGCAATGAGAATCATGATTACAAAAGAGGGAAGTGCATACAGAGCGATTTTAAATATGTGTTCATTGACCAGGCCATTGATTACGAAAAGATTGAATCCCACGGGAGGGGTAATCTGGGCAACCTCAATCATAATCACCAAATAGATGCCGAACCAGAGGGGATCAAACCCTGCCGCCTTAATCAGCGGAAGGGCCAGGGGAAGGCTCATGACAATCATGGAGAAGCCGTCCAGCATACAGCCCAGAATGATGTACATTACCGTCAGAATCACTATCAATTGATACTTGGAAAGCCCGAGAGCGCCAATGAATTCGGTAAGCCTGGCAGGTATGCCGAGATAGCCCACTGCCACAGACAAAAATGAAGCCCCGCACACAATCAGCATAATCATGCAACTGGTCTTCACCGAACCCAATACCGCTTCCCAGAATATATTCCTGTCAATGCTGCGGGAAATTGCCGCAAAAAAGAGAGCGCCCAGCACACCCACAGCAGCCGCCTCGGTGGGAGTGGCCCATCCGGTGTAGATACTCCCCAGCACCAGCATAATCAGGGTTATTACCGGGACTAGCTTGGGGAGCGACTTTAAGCGTTCCCCCCAGGTGTACTGCAGGTCTCCACGGGGCGCAAGATCCGGATTGAAAACACACCGCAACACGGCATAAAGGCTAAAGGCGGCGGCCAGGATTATACCGGGGATGATGCCGGCAATGAACAGCTTTCCGATACTGACCCCCGATACTATGCCATAGACCAGCATCACTATGCTTGGAGGGATAAGGAACCCCAGGGTGCCGGCCCCGGCAAGTGACCCCAGGCAAAGAGACACATTGTAGTTTCGCTTTAAAAGCTCGGGAAGTGTAATCTTCCCCACGGTGGCGGTAGTGGCTGCGGACGATCCGCTAACAGCGGCAAACAGTGCGCTGGCTAAAATATTTACGTGGATCAGCCGGCCGGGAATACTATTCATCCAGGGTGACAGACCTTTAAAAAGGTTCTCGGATATTTTACTCCGGAAAAGAATCTCTCCCATGAATATGAACAGCGGAAGGGCCATCATGGTGGACCCGCTGGTGCTGTTCCAGAGTATATTGGATAAAATTGTAAAAGGGGGGCTGCTGGTAAAGAGTGTGAATCCCGCAATACCGACAAGGAACAGTGATATGCCGACCCAAATGCTGCTCCCCAGTAACAGGACAAGAAGGCCCAGTATAGTAAAGGAAATTACAAATAACTCCAAGTAAATATCCCCCTAAAAATCATACATTCACATTTTAGGATCAGCGCCCCAGAGAGCTGGACTCAACTTCCCTCTCTTTTAAATCTGCTGAACGGAGGAGAAGTACCGACCGGCCAAGCTCGGCTGCAAATTGAAGCGCCATCGCCAGAGCGCCCAGCGGCATAAAAAACTGTGGTACGGCAAGATAGGTTTCGGAAATCTGCATCGACCGGCTCTGTGAAACCACTGAGTCCCAAAAGAAAAGTGAGGTGGTCACTGTGATGACGGCGGATAACGCCAGGCCTGCGGCAAAGGCGTAGATGTCAAGTGCAACCCTGGCCTTTCCTTTCAGCACTGTGTGCAAAAAAACCATGCGGATGTGGCCTTTCTCCTTAAGCGTGTAGGACAGGGCAAGAAAAGTGATCCCCACCATAAGGTAGCCCGTATATTCTTCTGTGATATAGAGCGTCATGCTGAAAAGGGTCCGAATTACAATCTCAATCAGTACCAACGCTATACCAACCAGCATCATGATTCCCGCAATCATGCCGCATGCCTGGGAAAGACGGTCGCACAGGCGGACTAATCTTTCCATGTCCTTTCCCCCCTAGATAATAATGTAGAGGAGTAACCGGCAGTTTTTATACCATTTTCGGTTACCCCTCCAACTATTTATTGACGGCCAACCTGTTTTTGGAACTTGGCAACGATTTCTTTAGCCTCAGGCGGGGCAGTCTTCAGCCATTCTTCCCGTATGTTTTTGGTAATCGCGGACAGTTCATTCAGGTATACCTTGGTGGGTTTAACGGTAACAATGCCTTTCTCGTTGCAGAGGGCCTCTTTTTCCTTGTCCAGCTTGGCAACCTTGGCCCACATTTCAGCTTCCATTTCCTTACCGGCCTTGATCAGCGCATCCTGGGTCTCCTTGTCAAGGGCATTGAAGGCCTTGAGGTTGACCGTCACAAGGTCAGTAGCCATGGTTATATTGACAGGGGCATAGTACTTGAGCACTTCCCAGAACTTTGCGTCAACCGCTGTAGGGGTGGACGTCAAAACCGAATCGATAACCCCGGTGGCCAGCGATGAATATACTTCGCTGAATGGCAGCGGATACGGCGTGCCTCCCACGGCCTCCATTACCAGGGCGCCGTTCTTGTCATAGGTGCGGGTCTTGAGGCCTTTCATCTGGGCTACAGACTCCACCTTTCCCTTGGACCACAGTCCGGCAGCCGGCCATGGAGCGATATAAAGTATCTTCTGCTGCCATTTTCCTTCCGCAACCTTGTCAAAATAAGGACGGGCGATGTCGTTTAGTATCCTTCCCTCCTCGAAGTTCTGGATCAGGAACGGCAGGGTAACCACTCCGAAAATAGGCTCGTCTCCCGCAACTCCGCTGGTAAGTATGTCAGACACCGGAACAAGTCCGTCGCGAACCACCTTTAGAAGCTCCGGCCCTTTATAACCGAGAGCGCCGCCGGTCTGAACAGAGATTTCCACCTTTCCTTTGGTCGCCTGTTTGACCTTTTCCGCAAACTCCTGCAGGCCTGCGCTCTGGTGATTTTCCGGAGGCCAGACAGAATTGGCCGTCCATTTTACAGGCTGAGAAGATTTGGCCTGATCCGCGGGCTTGCCGCCCCCGCATCCTGCAATCGCCAAAGAAAGAATAAACAGTGAGACAATAAGGATTACAACAACTGGTTTTTTAAACAAACGCATAAAAATCCTCCCCAAATTCATTTTTTCCCGGAATCCAAAGGATGAAGCAGATTGTTAATAATTGCTTACCTCATTGATTTAATGACTACTCCCGACGATTCCAACCTCTTTCGTATGGCCAGTGCAAACTGCACCGATTTTTCATTGTCCCCGTGAACACAGACGGTTTCGGCGGAAACTCTTATGGGGGTGCCGTCAACGGATTTTATACATCCGGTTGTAATAAGTTCAGCCAGCCTGTCGGCGGCTTCCCCGGGGTCGTGCACAAAGGCGCCGGGGCTCGTCCTTGGCGTAAGCGTCCCATCAGCCTGATAAGTTCTGTCAGCAAACACCTCGCCGGCTACATTAAGCCCGCTGCTGCATCCCTCGTCCATAAGGATGCTCCCGGCCAGACCCACCAGTATGACGCCGGGGTCCACCATCCGGACCGCCCTTACTATGGCCCTGGCCGTTTCCCGGTTTACCGCCGCAATGTTGTACAGCGCCCCGTGGGGCTTTACATGATTTAAGGTAAGCCCGTAGCTTTTCACAAATGCCTGCAAAGCACCGATCTGGTAAACCAGCATATTTGTCAAATCCTCCGGGGGGATATCCATCCTCCTTCGGCCGAATCCCTGCAGGTCCGGAAAACCCGGGTGAGCCCCTATGGCCACCCCGTGCAGCGCAGCGATCTCAACCGTCCTCCTCATCACCGTCGGGTCACCAGCATGGTAGCCACAGGCGATATTTACCGACGAAACAACAGGGATAATCTTTTCATCCATTCCAATGGTGTACCTGCCGTAACTCTCCCCCAGGTCACAGTTAAGATCAATTTGCAGCATATAACACCCCCCAGTTTAAATTATTATCAAGAGCAGCGCCCCTTTGGACATACAGCCGGTTCCGGGGCCAGCCGTTATAGTTTAACGCAAATACCATGCCACTGAAGAATAGCCATAAATATGCCGGATTTTCATTAAAGTATTGTGTTTATAGGTGCGTATTGGCCGGCGATTCATAAAAAAAGGGGCGAATATGCACTATTGCCATTTATTACATGTGCATTTTCGACCATTTTGCAACTTATAATGGGCGTATTAGCCCATTTTGGTTTAGTATGTACATGCATGCAGTTAATTTGCATATTATCTAATCCGGCAACTGGACATTTAACAAATTCCCGTGTTAGAATTCATAAAAACGCAGCAAAGAAGGCACGATCATGCCCGACTGGTTTTTCTATGTTTTGGCATTCCTGGTATATTCCATCCTGATTCTCCTTTTTGGCTATCACGGACTGGACAAAACCAAAAACCTGCGGGATTTTTATATCGCAAACCGCTCGCTGGGGCTTGTTCCGTCCATCGGCACCTTTATCGCCACCTGGTTCAGCGCCGCTTCAATGCTGGGGTTTACAGGCAACGTGTACACCTTCGGGGTGTCCACCATACTGTACAGCGTACTGGCCTGGTTTGCCGGACTGACTATAATGCTTCTCTTCACCAGCCGCCTGAAAAAATACGATATTGTAACAATACCGGAATTTTTCCGGCGCCGTTACGACAGCAGGGTTTTACAGGCTTTCACCGCCCTTGTCCTCCTGGTGTGTTATCTTTACTACATAGCCATGCAAATCTGCGGAGTGGGCATCATCATCGGCAATTTCCTGGACGTGCCCTATGCTCTGGCCATTCTGTTCGCCTATGTATTCATACTTTATACCACCTTTGGCGGGATGTACTCGATAGTGCGGACTGACTCCCTGCATGTTACCCTGATAATTGTCGGCACGGCGGGGCTTGCCCTGCTGGTGCTTGACCACGTGGGAGGCCTTGGGGGGCTTATTTTACAGTCATCAACCATTTCAGGGGTCCCCCTTATCAACTTCCGTGAAACTCCTTCGGGGGCGTTACTGGATCCCTATTCCAGCGGCCAGTTTTCCCTTCTTTTTTATATCTCCACATTTTTTGGCTGGGGCCTGGGGCTTTCCGTCAATCCACAGTACGCCATCCGTATACTTGCCACCAGGGACAGGCAAACCGCAGTAAGGATGATCATTTTTTCCGCCCTGCTGCTGCTGCTGATTTATTTTGCCTGCCTTATAACAGGGCTGGGCGCCAGGGTTATCATGCCCAGCGCCCCCCTGACCAGCCCTGATGAGTTGTTGCCTTATTTTTCCAAAAATTTTATGAATACAATTTTCGGCTGCGTCGTTTTGATCAGCCTTACCTCGGCCGCCGTTTCCACAGCCAATTCCCAGCTCCTGATCGTTGCCAGCAGCGCAGTACACGATATTTACCGCAACCTCTTTAACCCCCGGGCCGGCGAAGAAAAATTGTTGCTGGCCAACCGGCTGGCCATTGCCCTTGGGGGATCAATTCCGCTGTTGCTTGCCGTCAATCCGCCCATGCAGTTGTTGATATTCGGCAGCTATATCTGGGGGGTGGTGGCGGTGACATTTCTAATGCCCCTTATTGGAGGCCTGTATATGCAAAAACCGTCTTTCCTGCAGGCAATGGGGTCCATCATTGGAGGACTCCTGACAATCGCTTTATGCTTCAACTTTTTCCCCCCGGGCGCCGTAACCACCAACATACATCCGGCAATGCCCGGTGTTCTGGTCTCCGCCGGGCTGTACCTGTTATTGGGCTTTTTCTTTAAAGGCGGGGGAATAAAATCATGAAATTCTCTATAGAGCGCAAGATCATGATTCCCTTCCTGCTGGTGGTACTGTCCCTTACCGTCACCATAGCGGCGGTGGCATACTGGGGCGAATACAAGTCATACGTAAACTACCGCATCGCTGAGGCCGACAGGCTTTTACTAAAGGTGGAGCGGCTTATGGAAGGCGGGAATTCCTCCGTCGGGCCGGAGACTGTTTCGGGGCTTCTGGGGGATGATATAGTGCTGCTTGAGCAGGGGAGGTTCGTCAGGCTCCCGCAATCCCTTCAGCCCTATGGTGAACAGATCATGGATTTAAGCCGCCTGATGCCCGGCGACGGTTACACCATCAAAAATGAAATTCTGTACGGAAACGACCGTTTGTTCAGCCAAACCCTCTGGCTGGCAGCGTCGTACTCCCGGCAACACGACAGGATGCTGGCCATTCCGGTAATAATAGAACCATTCCCGGAAACAATACTAAACTTTCAGAAGTATATACTGCTGGTGGGACTGCTTGCCGGTATGCTGGCCATTGAAATAACCATATTTCTTTCATATCACATTACATTGCCCATAAAAAAACTTGCGGCAGTCTGCCAGGGTCCCGTCCCGGGACAGGAAACCAGCGAACTGCCTGTGGGCCGCAACGATGAAATCGGCATACTGGCAAGCTCCTTTTCCAAAATGATGGTCAGGGTTGAGGACAACCTCAATGAAATCAGGCGCATGCAGCAGTTTAACGACGCCATTTTCAGCAGCATATCCACCGGTATTATAACTGTTTCATATGACGGCCGGTCAGTACTCAAGGTCAATCCCACCGCCACGAAAATATTAAAAATGAACGAAGCCGAAATAGTGGATAAATGGCAAAAAAACAATCAGCAGACACTTTCTCTCTTAAAAAGGCTTTGCCTGGAATCACCACTCAAAAACGGCGGTCCCGCACCCTGGGAGCATAACGTAAAGGAAGGGGACGAGAACCTTTGCCTGTCCGGAAGGACTGAACTGGTATACGACAGCGAGGGAAATATACTGGCTATAATGCTGCTGTTTGAGGACATAACCGACAGGCGCAGTTTCGAGCGTAACATGGAGAGGGTGAAGCAGCTGGCGTCCTTCGGGGAAATTGCGGCTTCCCTGGCCCATGAAATACGCAACCCTCTGGCCGGCATAAAAACCTGCAGCCAGGTACTTGCGGACAGGCTTCCTCCCGACACCAGGACCGACCAGCTTGTGACCGCCATCTCCACTGAAATAGACAGGATAAACGGACTTATCACCAACATGCTGAGCCTGGCCCGGCCTCTGGAGCCAAAGCGCGCCGGCGTCAGCCTTAATGACTCTTTAAGCTCTATAACCGGCCTTATCTTAAGGGTTTTAAGGGAAAGCCGCCTGGCTCTGGAAAACCGTCTCCCCGGCGATCTTCCGGAATTATACGTGGACCCCGATCACTTAAAGCAGATACTGCTAAATCTTGTCTTAAACGCCATAAAAGCTTCCCCCGCCGGATCGGCCATCAAGGTTTCCCTGCACTCCCGGTCGGCCTCGCATTTGAGCTTTGTCATATCCGACGAGGGAAAAGGCATTTCGCCGGACAACCTGGAGAAGGTCTTCCAGCCCTTTTTCAGCACTTACCCCGACGGCAGCGGGCTTGGACTGGCCGTGGTGCAAAAACTGCTCAATGAAAATGGCGGCGAGATTGACATTATGTCCGATATCGGAAAGGGCACACACATGATAGTAAAACTGCCGGTTAAAATGGAGGCATAACCATGACCAAGCGTATCATGATAGTGGATGACGAGCCGACATTGCGGCTGTCATTAAAGGAAGGACTGAGCAACTGGGGGTACAGTGTTGACACAGCCAAAAACGGCGCGGAAGCAATCCAAATGCTGGATAACAACTACCACCTTGTTTTTCTGGATTTGCGCCTTCCCGACCGGAACGGGCTGGACGTACTGGCCGATATACTTAAAAACTCTCCCGAGACTATGGTGGTAATCATGACTGCTTACGGCACCACCTCCTCCACGGTTTCGGCCATCAAAATGGGCGCTTACGACTACATCAACAAGCCCTTCGACCTAGCCGAAATAAGGTTCCTGTGCGACAGAGCGCTGTCTTCGCTGCAAATTAAAAGGGAGAGCGATCTTTTCCGCAAGCACCAGCAGCTGCTGTCCAGCCTGGAAATAATCCACTGCAGTTCGGCCATGGCAGAAGTTATGAAGAGAGTGGACGCCCTGGCTGCTGCTGATACCACCACTGTTCTTATTACCGGGGAAACGGGGACCGGAAAAGAATTGGTGGCCAGGGCGCTGCACAAAAAAAGCTCCCGGGCGGACAAGCCCTTTATCGCCATAAACTGCGGCGCTATTCCTCCCAGCCTGCTTGAAAGCGAATTGTTCGGTTTCGAAAGAAGCGCCTTCACCGGCGCAGTTAAACCCAAGAAGGGCATGCTGGAGCTGGGAGATGAGGGAACCATTTTCCTGGACGAGATCGGGGAACTGCCCCTTGAAATGCAGGTTAAACTGCTGCGATTCCTGGAAGACCGCAAGGTGGTCCGCCTGGGGGGGATACAGGAGCGCCCCGTCAATGTCCGGCTCATTGTGGCCACCAACCGTGACCTGGATCAAATGGTGGCAAACAAAACTTTCAGGGACGACCTCTTTTACAGGATAAATGTGGTTCCCATAAAACTCCCTTCACTGAGAAAAAGAAAAGAAGACATACCCATTCTGGCTGAATTTTTTTTAAACCTCTTCAAAAAACAATTCAACAAAAAAAATATAAGATTCTCGCACGAGGCTTTATGCGTTTTTCAGGAATACAGCTGGCCCGGCAATGTGAGAGAGTTAAAAAATGTTATTGAGCGCCTGGTCATTCTTTGTGACGACGAAACAATCGGGCTAAAGCATCTTCCCACCCACATGTTCAGCGCCCGGAACCAAGAATCCGCAGCCGGCCAGGAAGTTGCCGACACCCTGAAGATAAAAAAAATACCTAAGAATTTTTCACTGGAAGCAACCCTGAACAGCCTGGAGAAAGAATATATCAAGGTTGCCCTGGACGAATCCCGGTGGAACATCAGCCATGCGTCGAGGCTTTTGGGCCTCAGCCGGTACTCGCTGCAAAGACGTATAGAAAAATATTTTAACAGCAATTAAAATAAGCAGCCGGTTTCCTCCCGGTTCTTTCCTGAAAGTTACTGAGCAGTTCATAAAAGGCGGTGGCGGACGGATTCTTCGCCGTGGCATTCGGACTGCTGACCCACCTGGGACCGGTGCCGCCGGTAACCGGCAGCCAGCTGGTAACCAGTATTCTCACCGGGGGCGTGGACCAAGGCGGCAAATATTATCGAAGAACACATCGCGGCAAAAAGAAAAGGTCTTGGGATTTAACCGCTCTTGACCGGATCGGTAAGGGAACCCGTTAACCAGCCGGTTTTACAGCTTACAGCCTTCTACGTGTTCTCTTTGATCTCTGTGGTTATATAATATCTGAAGGCTGACACCGGGAAATCGCGGTCGTCCGGAGGAGAGAGCCTGACTCCCAAAGGCCTGCCTGTATAGTCCACGAAAAACCCCCCTTTCCGGACCATATTACGCCTCCTGCCAATTATACGTACCCTTTGGTCAATGAAAAAGAAAAGACCGGGTACACCGGTCGCATATTACTTATAAATCTATATGGGGCATTAATAATTGAACGCGTCCTCAGGTGCGTCCAGCACCGAGGTGTCGCCGTCGGCCATTACCCTGGCGGTGGTCATTATTTCGGGGACTATGTTGCGTACGTAGTAGCGGGCGGCCTCCACCTTGCCCCTGTAGAAGGCGTAGTCAAAGTGTTCCTTGCCCAGTTCGTCCAATTTGGCCGAAGCCAGCAGTGCCTGTTCCATAATCAGCGCGCCGCAGTAGAGTTTGGCAGTGCAGTGCAGTATGCGGGTGGCATACAGAGGAAGCATATTAAATTTCTGCTCCATGTAGAAGGCCATGGCCATTTTCTGAATCTGCCGGTAAGTGTTATACGCCTCGGTCAGCACTGAATATTCCTTTTCAAATTCAGGGCGCTCCTTGACTGCCTCAATGTTCTGCTTCAGTTCCACCATCCAGGCCTTGAAGATCTCGCCGTTTTTCATGGTCCACTTACGGCCCAGCAGGTCCAGCGCCTGAATGTAGTTGGTGCCCTCCCAGATGGAGTATATTTTGCTGTCGCGGGCAGCCTGGGCCACAGGGTATTCCTCGGTAAACCCGTAGCCTCCGTATACCTGGATGGCGTCGGCCACAAGAGACCACACCATGTCCGAGGGATAGGCCTTGATCAGCGGGATGTTAACCTCAATGGCGGCGTAAGCCTGGGCCTTCCTGGTTTCATCCTTGTCATGGTGCATAACGTCCGAAAGGAAGGCGGTTTTATATATCATTGCCCGCATCGCCTCAATATGGGACTTCATGTGCATGAGCATCCGCTGCACGTCGGCGTGCTTGATGATCTGCACGCGGTCCCCCTTGGGGTTAATCAGGGGCCTGCCCTGTATCCTTTCCCGGGCATACTGCGCGGCGTTGTAGTATGAGGCGGCGGCGCCGGCCAGCGACATGAGGCCGGTTTCGAAACGGGCGCCGTTCATCATCTGGAACATCTGGGCCATACCTTCGCCCCGGCCTTTTTCATCTGGAGGGTTACCCAGCAGCCAGCCGTAGCAGTCGTTGCTGTCACCGAAGCTTAGCATGCAGGTGGCCGATCCCTTAAGCCCCAGCTTGTGCTCCACGGCAACGGTGGTTACATCGTTGGGCCCTGTGATTTCACCGTCTTCATTAACCCGGTGCTTGGGTACCACGAAAAGTGAGATGCCTTTGGTGCCGGGGGCGGCCCCGTCAACACGGGCCAGCAGGAGGTGTATTATGTTTTCCGTAAGGTTGTGGTCGCCGGCGGTTATAAAGCACTTTGTACCCTTGATCTTGTACAACCCGGGGGTGTCGGTGGGAATGGCCCTGGAGGTTATATCGCCCACGTCGGACCCGGCGTTGGGCTCTGTGAGGCACA
This sequence comes from Bacillota bacterium, assembly GCA_049325055.1. Lineage (GTDB taxonomy): Bacteria > Bacillota > Desulfotomaculia > Desulfotomaculales > Desulfocucumaceae > BRHc4a. Next base: position 8,569 of record JBMOPB010000071.1, on the reverse strand, counting down.
TGGTGCCGGCCCAGGTTCCCTCCATCATTTTTCCCAGGAACATATTTTTGCTAAGGTCGTTTCCAAAGGTCTGAATGAGCCTGGCGGAGCCCGTGCAGGCCCCCACGTAGGGCACGAATGAAGGGTTGGCGGCCGAAAGCATTTCATAAACAGCAGTTAAAATCGACTCCGGAAGGGCGGCCCCGCTCTCCAGGTCCAGGTTGCTGGAGCCCCAGCCGTTTTCCTGCACGAAATCATAAGCTTTCTTAAACGACTCAGGTAATTCAACCTTGCCGTCCACCAGCCTGGCAGGATTCCTGTCCCCTTCCTCGTTGGTGGGGGCCACAACGTCCCGGGACATCTTGAGCGCCTGATCCAGTATCATGTCAAGGTCGTCTACACTGTAGGAATCGGAAAAAGGCTCGTATGACAACACCTGCTGCAAAGGCAGCCATTCCTTAAGGATAAACTTATGGTCACGGGTGTTGAACAAAAAATTGGCAGCCATTAATACACTTCCTTTTTTTAAATTTTCTATATTATTAATTTATAATTGAGTGAGCGTTCAGTCAATATGTAAAATAGAAAGTACCTTATTTTTTTCAGTTTTGCGATTGCCTGAACTACTTCAACAACTCCCTTATCCCGGCAGGGTTATCGTAAAACATGTTGCCTATCACCACGGTATCCACCAGGGACGCCAGCAGTTGGATCTGTTCCGGGGTTTTTATCCCTCCCCCGTAAAACAGGTGTATTTTTTTCCTGGACTTTGAAACGGCCCTCACCAGGTCCAAATCACCGAATTTACCGCTGTATTCTACGTACAGCAGCGGAAGCCTGTAAATCTCCTCTGCCAGAACGGCATACGCCGCCGCGTCCTCTTCCGTCACCTCCCCCGCCCCGGTGAGCCGCCCCACGGCGGAATCCCCGTTGCAAACCAGGTAACCTTCAGTAAGGACTCTATCCCACTGTATTAAACCACGGTACCTTTTAATGGCCTCAAGGTGTGCCCCCGACAGCCACCGCACATCCCCGGCGTTAAGCACCACCGGGATAAAATGGGCGTCCACTCCCGGTACTACGGCATCTTCAGCCGAAATTTCCTGCACCAGCGGCCCGGCGTAGCCAGAATCCCGGACCAGGCGTACAAGATTGCTGGTATTGCTATAACTGATTCCCTGGGTGCCCCCCACAATAACTGCGTCAAATCCTCCCTCCGCAAGTGCTTCAAGGGTGCCGGGAGGAAGGGTCTTGTCCGGGTCCAGCTTGGCCACCAGCCTCCACCATTTCCAATTCTCGCTGCTCCACACTGTTTAATACCTCTCATCTTTTGTCCTGTAAACAAAAGACTAATACTTAAAAGCCCTCTTGTAAAGCCCGGGTCATCGGGCATACCTGTTTCCATATAAAACATCTATCAGCTATAACCGAGAAATCTTAAAACCACAGAGGACACAGAGAAAATGTCAGTAATAAATCTGCATTTTTTCTTCCCTATAATCTCTCTGCGCGCTCTGTGGTTTAAATATCCTTCATTCTGCTTTTAAGATTTATCTATTTTCGCCAGGTGGCAGGCCACGTAGTGCCCCTGCCCCACGTCCACTGTTTCAGGGTCCTCAATTTTGCACACATCACGGCAGAGGTAGCAGCGGGTGTGGAAGCGGCAGCCGGAAGGCGGGTTCACCGGGCTGGGAACGTCTCCCTTTAAAATAATGCGTTCCTTTCTGGCCTTAGGGTCCGGCACCGGGACGGCTGAAAGAAGCGCCCGGGTGTAGGGGTGAACAGGGTTGCGGTACAGTTCGTCCACCCCGGCCAGCTCCACCAGCTTGCCCATGTACATCACACCCACCCTGTTGCTGACGTGCTTTACAACGTTCAGCCCGTGGGCTATGAAAAGGTAGGTAAGCCCGAATTCCCGCTGCAGTTCTTTTAAGAGGTTCAGCACCTGGGACTGTATTGAAACATCCAGGGCAGAGACAGGCTCATCGCAGATTATAAGCCTGGGCCTTAAGGCCAACGCCCTGGCGATGCCCACCCTCTGCCTTTGCCCGCCGCTGAACTCGTGGGGATACCGGCGGGCGTGATACGAGGCCAATCCCACGTAAGAGAGGAGTTCATTGACCCTTTTCTGCAGGTCCTGGCCTCTGGACACCCGGAATATCTTCAAAGGTTCGGCAATGATGTCGCCCACGGTCATGCGGGGGTTCAACGAGGCATAAGGGTCCTGGAATATCATCTGCATGTCTTTTCTCAAGGCCCTTAATTCCCTGCGGTCCAGTTTGAACACATTTTTCCCCTCAAAAAGAACTTCTCCGCCGGTGGGCTCCAGGAGGCGCAGTATAAGCCTTCCGGTGGTAGACTTGCCGCAGCCGCTCTCACCCACCAGACCCAGTGTTTCCCCCTCGGTTATCCCGAAGCTAACCCCGTCCACAGCCTTTACAGTACCGCTTTTTGCCGTCAGGCCCTGACTTTTAAGGGGGAAATATTTTGTCAGGTTTCGCACCTCAACCAGGGATCCCATCAGGCGGCACCCCCTTCCATGCAAAGCCAGCAACTTACCTTTCGCCCGCCGCCCATGTCCTTTAAGGCTGGCCTTTCTTTATGACAGATGTCTGCGGCCCTGTGGCAGCGGGGGGCAAAGGCGCAACCGGGAGGAAGGTATATGGGATTGGGAACTGTTCCATCGATAACAAAAAGCTTGTCCCTTTTTTCCTCCATCCTCGGTATTGACGCCAGCAGGCCCTGGGTATATGGGTGCATGGGACTTTCGAAAAGATCTCCCACCGGGGCCTCCTCCATCATTCTCCCGGCGTACATCACCACCACCCGGTGGGCCATTTCCGCAACCACCGCCAGGTCGTGGGTGATTATTATAATGGCGGTGCCGAACTGCCGGCGCAGGTCCCGCATCAGGTCCAGTATCTGCGCCTGTATGGTCACGTCAAGGGCAGTGGTGGGCTCGTCGGCAATCAGCAGCTTGGGCCTGCAGCACAGAGCCATGGCTATCATGACCCTCTGGCGCATGCCGCCACTCATCTGGTGGGGAAAATCATGCACCCTTTTTTCCGGCGACGGTATCCCGGTAAGCCTGATCATTTCAACCGCTCTTTCTATGGCGTCCTTCTTTTTGAGGCCCTGGTGAAGAATAAGTGACTCGGCAATCTGGTCCCCCACCCTGTACACAGGGTTTAATGACGTCATGGGCTCCTGGAATATCATCGAAATGAGGTTACCCCTGATGCTGCGCATATCCTTTTCCGGCTTGGCCAGCAGGTCCTCCCCCTCAAACAGTATGCGCCCTCCCACAATTCTTCCCGGAGGGCTGGGTATAAGCCGCATGACGGAGTTGGCAGTAATGCTCTTACCGCTTCCAGACTCTCCCACCACGGCCAGGGTTTCACCCCTTTTCAAGCTGAGGGACACCCCGTCCACCGCCGGAAGAACGCCTTCGTCCAGATAAAAATAAGTCTTTAAGTCCTCAATCCGCAGCAATGTATCGTCCAATGTCATCACCGCCTAATTGCGCAGGCGCGGGTCCAGGGCGTCCCGCAGCCCGTCGCCTAATAGATTGAATGCCATTACGGTAAGTGTTATCGCCATGCCTGGGAAAGTTACCAGGTGCGGAGCGTTGAAAAGGTATCCCCTGCCGCTGCCCAGCATTGTCCCCCACTCGGCGTAGGGCGGCTGAACCCCCAGGCCCAGGAAACCCAGGGCGGCGGTTTCCAGAATGGCCGCGGAAATGCCCAGGGTGGACCTCACTATTATAGGAGCCGTTACATTGGGCAGTATATGGCGGAAAATAATCTGGCCGTCGTTGCAGCCGATGGTGCGGGCAGCATGGACATACTCGTTTTCCTTGGCCGAGAGCACCGACCCCCGCACTATACGGGCGTATTCCGGCACCGAAACAATACCTATGGCGATGATGGCGTTTTCAATGCCCTTGCCCAGCACCACCATGAAGGCGATGGCCAGCAGCAGCGACGGAAACGCAAGCATTATATCCATGAATCTCATTATAAGATTGTCGATGCGCCCCCCGTAATAACCGGCGGTGGCCCCCAGCACCATTCCCAGCAAAAGGGCGATGCTAACCGCGATCACTCCAACCCTGAGAGATATCTGCGCCCCGTATATTATTCGGCTTAAAATGTCCCGCCCCAGTTCGTCGGTGCCCAGGGGATGATCCATGCTGGGGCCTTTGAGCGCCATGGGCATGTTTCCGTCATATGGGTCGTAGGGCGCCGCCAGTGGCGCGAATATGGCCAGGATCACAAGCAGTGCCAGGAATATAAGACTGGCCAGCGCCAGCCTGTTCCTCTTAAAGCGCTTCCAGAAATCGGCCAGAGGAGAATAAACATCCTGGCTATCTGCACCGGAGGTGTTTGATGCTGTCTTTTCCACCTGTGATAATAATCCTCCCTTCCAGCCGTTTATGAATAGTGAATACGCGGGTCAAGAAAAGCGTAAAGCGCGTCCACCACGAGATTGACCACAACATAAACCGTGGCAATGAATATAACGCACCCCTGCACCAGGGGATAGTCCCCGGCAAGTATGGCGTTTACCAGGAGGCTCCCTATGCCTGGCCAGGAAAAAACGGTCTCGGTGAGAACAGCCCCGCCAAGAAGAGATCCCATCTGCAGCCCGATAACCGTCACAACGGGTATAAGGGCGTTTCTCAGGGCGTGCTTGTATACAACTATCCTCTCACTCAAGCCCTTGGCCCTGGCCGTGCGGATATAGTCCTGGCGGATAACCTCCAGCATGGTTGACCGGGTCATGCGGGCGATTATGGCGGTGGAATAGGAGGCCAGGGCTATGGCCGGAAGCAGCAGGTGCCTTAGGCTGCTGGACAGCGCCTCCCAGTTTCCGGTGATAATGCTGTCGATTATATAGAAATTGGTAATGGCTGCAGGGTCCATTCCTATGTCCACCCTGCCGGATACAGGCAGCCAGCCCAGTATGACCGAAAACAGTATTATCAGCATGAGACCCAGCCAGAAGATAGGCATTGACACTCCCAGGAGGGCCCCCACCATGCTGAGGTAATCGAATATGGAGTACTGTTTTACGGCCGAGATAACCCCCACCGTTACGCCCACCACCGAAGCGATAATGATGGCGGCCAGGGCCAGCTCTATAGTGGCCGGAAAGCGGACCATTATTTCGTCCAGCACCGGGGCCCTGGTCATAAGTGAACGCCCGAAGTCTCCCTGTAATATGTCAACCAGGAAGCGCCCGAACTGTTTATAAAGAGGATCATCCAGGCCCAGCTGTTTCCTCAGCGCCTCCACCTGCTCCACGGTGGCGTGCTGCCCCAGCATCACGGTGGCGGGGTCGGCGGTGAAAAGGTGCAGCACCAGAAAGACAAAAATGCTTACACCCAACAGTACCGGAATAAGCAAAAGCATTCTATGGCCAATGTATTTCAGCATTATTTACCCCTCTTTCATGCGGGCAACATGAAGACACGAATATGGCCCGGGGCCATATTCGTGTCTGGTAACACTTACAAGGTAACTGTCTATTTGATTTCAACCTTGTGGAAGTACACAACTCCGGTGGGGTGCAGGTCAAAACCTTCAACTTTCTTGCCCACAGCCGCCATGTCCTTGCTGTGGCTTATGAATACCCAGGGAGCGTCCTGCTCTACAATCTTTTGCAACTCGCTGTAGGCGGCGTTCCGGTCCTGGGGCGTCTTTGCGGTGCGGCCCTTGACCAGAAGTTCGTCAACCTTGGTGTTGGAATACTTGGATACGTTCAGGCTGCCCTTTATTTCCTTGGTCTCCAGCAGGGAGAGGAAGTTGTCCGGGTCTCCGTTGTCACCAATCCAACCGTACAGCATCATGTCACCGTCTTTAACAATCTCGGGCTTGTATACTTCCTTGTACTCTTTCCAGGGATATGTCTTGATTTCCACTTCTATGCCCACCTTGCGCAGGTCGGACTGAACGGCGGCGGCCAGCTTGTCGCCACCCACCGGGTTGTACGGGCGGACATTGGAGTAGGTAAGCAGTGTAACCTTGAGCCCGTTGGGATAGCCCGCCTCGGCCAGCAGCTGCTTGGCTTTCTCGGGATTGTACTCGTAGAACTTCAGTGACTTGTCGTGGCCGGGCATGAAGCCTGGCAGCATGCTGTTGGGAAGTTCCGCCAGTCCCTGGTACAGGAATTTGATCAGGTCCGGGCGGTTGATGGCATAGCAAACAGCCTGGCGAAGCTTGACATTGTCAAAGGGCTTCTTATTGGTGAAGAAAGCCAGGTAGTTGATGTTCATGCCGGGGTTCTTGATTACCTTTACTCCGGCCTCCTCCAGCATCTTGACATCGTTGGGGTCAACACCGTTCATGGCTTGGATGGCGCCGGTCTTCAGCTCGCTGGCGCGAACCGCGTTTTCCTTGACAAACTTGTAAACCAGCTTGTCGATCTTGGGAGCGCCGCCCCAGTATTCCTTGTTGGCCTCCAGTGTTATGTACTGCCCCTTCTTCCACTCAACAAACTTGAACGGGCCGGTTCCCACCGGGTGCTCGATATAGTCCTTACCGTATTTTTCAACCGCTGCGGGGCTTACGATGGGAGCTGCCAGTGACATGGCCAGGTTGGCCAGGAAAGGAGCGTAGGGCTCGCTAAGGATGAACTTGACGGTGTAGTCGTCAACCTTTTCCACCTTCTGTACAGGTCCGAATGTGAAGGAGGCGTAAGGCATGTCATCGGTGCGCTTGGGGGGAAGCTGGCGGGAAACGCTGTATACCACCGAATCGGCGTTAAAGGTGGTGCCGTCGTGGAATTTAACGTTTTTGCGGAGCTTGAAGGTCCATTCCTTGCCGTCGGCGGAGGAAGACCACTCGGTGGCCAGCGCCGGCTCAATCTCTGTGCTGCCGGGCTTGTACCTTACCAGCCCGTCATAAATATTAATAATGGGGTTGGCTGACTCTCCGTCGTCCACGAATGCCGGGTCGAGTCCCCTGGGGTCTGAGCCCTGGCCGAATACAAAGGTTTTTCCTCCCGCCTGCTTTTCGGTTTTGCCGCCGCATCCCATCAGGGCAAGGGCCAGCACCAGCAGTGCAACTAAAAACAGAATAGATTTTGAACGCAAATGCATGAAGTTTTGACTCCCTTCTTGCTCTGCTTATAACTCAACTATTACTCGGCTAATTTACTCATCAATTGTCGAAATAACTACTCCTACCAACTCCTTCCCACATATTAATCTTTATACTAATTCAATATTTTTTAGTCCACTTAACATTTTTTTAACATACCCCTAACTTTATAGCACATGTACCATGCTTTGTCAATGAATGAATATTTATTCACAACCCTTGCATACTTATTCTGTTCAATATGCTCAAGGCCTGTATTTGCCTGGTAAAGCATCCATTCATTTTCCATTTATTAGTGGCGCCGCCAAACCATTTTATGTCATTTATGTTATAAATTAATAATACATTTTTTATGTTCAAGGGGGCCTCCAACATAATTTGAAAATGGATCCACTATGGCGCCGATGCCTCCGCCCGCTTCCAGAATTCCCTGATTTCCGGGCACCAGATCGATTTGTGCTGGGATTCGCCATAGTCTACAACTCGTTATAAATAAAAAGGGCTTCCCTAAACAAACCGGGGACAGCCCTGTTTATAATCAGCTGATTAGTTTTCCTGTTCCTTTACCGAACTCCAGTACTTGCTGACATCATCAATAAGGCTTTCAATATGTTCAACCATGGCCCTTTCGGCGGCATCCGGATCACGGTCCCTTATTGCCTTCAAAATTTTACCATGCCCCACAACCAGTTTCCCTCCCACCCGGGTGCGTATATATTCCAGTATGGGTGAAAGCTGGCCGTCATGACTTATTAAATCAAGGGCGGCCGCCAATACCCGGTTTTTTCCCGCCAGTGCCACAAGCCTGTGAAACCTGACATCCTGTTCGGCGGTTATTTGTTTCTTGGCGGTAAACTGCTCCTGCTCCGTCAGAACCGACTCCATAAGGACGATTTCGCCGTCGGTGGCATGCAGGGCGGCAAGTCTTGCCAGCTCCCTCTCTATGGCCCGCCTGGCCACCAGTATGTCAATCAGGTCTTCTTTCCTGGTGGATTTTAAAGTTTCAATAAACCGGTTGCCATATGCCAGGCGGCGCTTGAGGCTCCTGTACTGCTCAAGCTTTATCCTGCCGCCGCCGGAGATGGTTCGTCCCTTGAACCCCCGCTTGGCCGTAAGACCCTTTCTGTCCATCTCGTTTAGAATCCGTCCAACCGTGGCCTCGCTGACCTCAAAGCCCCTGTCTTTCAACAGCTGGCTGAGCTGCCCGCATCCAAGCGGCTCCTCCCGCTCTTCCATGATTGATAAAATTTCGTACTCGTACTTTTCTCTGTCTCCTGGCATAAAAAATCACCCCGGATAATTCTCAATATAATGCGGAGGATCGTCAGCTGTCAAGGCTAAAGCGGTCACAGGGGCGAACAATCATGACCACCCGTAAAACGGGTGGTCTGCTCTAGCCCTATAAGGGCATGCTACAAGCCAGCACCTAAAAGTGCTGGCTTGAACTTCGTTCAAGCCACTTTGCAATTATTACCTGGCTAACCCCT
>JBMOPB010000070.1:0-52553 GCA_049325055.1 Bacillota bacterium | reverse complement strand
TAAGATTATGAGGAGAATCTTGAGGAAAATTGCCGCCGGCGATATCGACCAGCTCGGCGACACCTCCACCCTGGCCGATCCAACGGTGGTATTTTCCCTGGTGGAAGGAAAGCAGTAAATATTGAGGTGTAAACTGTCCTAAGCGCCCCGGGCGACATCCCCACACAGGCGGACCCATCGGTGGCGGCCGGACTCAAGATCGCTACGAGACCAGTGAAGGCTAAGCTTTACTGTGGACAGTTCCACTGAAAGATAATTATTCAGATTTACTTCAAATTGCCAAAGTAGTGTACAAAAAGGGGGGATTAACCCCCTTTTTGTACATTTAGTTGCTCCTTATTGCACATAACCACTTAGTTACCCCGCTCACAGCCATTCAGGAGCCACTATATACCACTTAACCCAAAAAACAAATAGCATAGAAAATTTTCGAAAAACGATAAAAACTCAACAACCAGGCTATGCTGCCATTTAATCCCTGATTTAAGCCATCCGGGCAGCACGATAATTTATACTTATTGACATGATAAGCATTTTCAATTTAACTTTTTCACTTTGGTCTGATAAAATAACAATAACCACAACATCATAATAATTGTAATTACTTTGGTATATTCAAACTTAAGATGGGTGGCATTTGACATGCCATATATTTTTCCCTGTTAAATTCTGAATTTTTACAACTATCAGAATTGCCCATCTAATACCCTATCGGGGGGGTGATTGCCAAGTATTTGTTTGAAGATCCAGTAAACAAAGCCCCAATTTTATAAGGAGGGATTCATATGCAGGGTAAGGTTAAAAACATTGAAGACATGCCGGAATTCAAAGAACTTGTAAATCAAAGGTGGACGGTGGCGGTTATCCTTACAGTTCTGGTATTCATCAATTACTATGGATTCGTTCTGGTTGTAGGGATGTCAAAGGCAACCCTCGCCCAGAAAATCGGGGCCGTTACCACTTTGGGAATCCCGGTGGCCGTGGGGGTCATCGTAATATCGTTCATTCTGACCGCCATGTATGTTCTGTGGGCAAACACCAAGTATGACTGCATGGCCTGGGCGATACTGAAAAAGGCGAAAGGTAATTAAGGGAGGTGCAATCAATGCAAACAAGCTTGGGGCAACCAACGGCATCGGCCATAATATTTTTCTTTTTATTCGTGGGTGTAACTCTTTTGATAACATACTGGGCGGCCAAAAGAACCAAAACAACCACCGAATATTACGCCGCCGCCAGGAGCGTCACGGGTTTCCAGAATGGCCTTGCGCTGGCCGGAGATTATATGAGCGCGGCCTCCTTCCTGGGAATTTCAGGGCTGGTTGCCTTAAGCGGCTATGACGGCATGATCTACGCCACAGGATGGCTGGTTGGCTGGCCGGTGCTGCTTTTCCTCATCGCGGAACCGCTGCGAAACATGGGCAAATACACTTTTGCCGATGTGCTGGCCTACAGGCTCAATCAAAAGCCTGTACGCATCGCCTCGGCGGTGGGAGGCATCCTTACCCTGATATTCTATGCCATCGCCCAGATGGTTGGCGCCGGCAACCTCGTCAAGCTTATGTTCGGATTTCCATTTGAGCTGGCGGTTGTCATAGTGGGCGTTGTCATGCTGGCCTATGTACTTTTCGGAGGCATGATAGCCACCACCTGGGTCCAGATTATAAAGGCATTGCTTTTGCTGGGCGGGGTAACGGTGCTGGCGATTATGGCACTGGCCCAGTTTAATTTCAGCCCCGGAGAACTGTATTCCGCCGTGTCGGTGCAATACGGCCAGAAAGCACTGGAGCCGGGCGGACTGATAACCAACCCGGTGGACGCCGTCTCCCTGGGGCTGGCGCTGATGCTGGGCCTGCTGGGCTTACCCCACATACTGATGAGGTTTTACACCGTTCCTGACGCAAAGGAAGCCAGGAAGTCCATTGTGTACGCCACAGGATTCATCGGCTACTTCTATATAATAATACCAATAGTGGGTTTTGCCGCATCGGTTCTGGTGGGCCGCGATTTAATCAAGACTATGGACAAGGGAGGCAACATGGCGGCCCCCCTTCTGGCGGAACTTCTTGGCGGGACACCATTCCTCGGGTTTATCGCGGCTGTGGCCTTTGCCACCATCCTTGCCGTGGTTGCCGGCCTGACCCTTGCCGGGGCCTCCACCCTTTCCCACGATATATACGTTAATGTTGTGAAAGGTGGAAATGCCGGCGAAAAAGAGCAAATGACCGTAGCCAGGGTTGCCACATTTATCTTCGGAATTGTGGCAATACTGCTGGGAATTCTTTTCAAAGGGCAGAATGTGGCCTTTATGGTTGGACTTGTTTTTGCCATCGCTTGCAGCGCTAATTTCCCGGCCCTGCTTCTCTCAATAGTCTGGAAGAAGTTCACCACCGCCGGCGCAACAGCGTCAATACTGGTGGGATCGATTCTGGCAGTGGTGCTGATAGTCTTAAGCCCCACGGTGTGGGTTGACGTGCTTAAAAATTCCAAGGCAATATTCCCTCTTAAAAACCCGGCCATCTTTTCCATGACTGCCTCCTTCATAGTGGCGGTAGCGGTATCCCTCCTATTCCCTGAAAAAGAGGCGGAAGAAAAATTCGACCAGGGAAAGGTAAGAACATACCTGGCTGTTGGAGCGGAATAAACGTGCAAAACCAACAGAAAAGCCCCTCACAGTGCGGCCTCCTGTCATAAGGGGCCGCACTTTTTTGCATATTAACTAAAGTAAAGCCCCGGCGTTTATCCCGCCAAAAGCGTTTTGATTTAGGACGGGAACAAGACAAGGCTGATATATTAGTAAAAAACAATATTATATCTTAAGCTTAAGAAGGCTTTTCATCTCATTCTGTAGTAAATAAAAAACAATCGGAATATTAACCAATATTCGGGCAAGATAAATTTTTGAATACGTAAATAGAAAATACTGGAGGTATTGATTATGTTTCGAACGGTGCTGTTTTCCCCGGCCAATGACGAAAGAAAAGCCGGAAAAGCCATGTCTTCGGGAGCAGACGCGGTCACCCTGGACCTTGAGGACGCGGTTGCATACAGCCAGAAGAGCGCTGCCAGGGAGTCCCTTAAATCCATATTATCCCAGCCCCCACCTTTAAGGCTTTTCATCAGGGTTAATTCAGCCGGGTCAAGATACATACTGGACGACCTCGAAGCCGTGGTGGGCCTCCCCACGGACGGGCTGATGCTGGCTAAAGCCGAATCAGCCGAAGAAGTGCTTAAAGTTGACTGGCTCCTGGGGCTGATGGAGGAAAAAAAAGGGATACCCCAGGGAAAAACAAAACTTATACCCTTTATTGAAAGCGCCGGCGGAATAATAAGGGCTTCTGAAATTGCCGCCTGCAGCCCTCGCATAAAGGCCCTTGCCTTCGGGGGGGTTGACTTTTCCCAGGAACTGGGACTTAGATACCCGGCCGAAAGCGATGGGCTTTTCTCAGCCCGCTCCCAGTTGGTACTGGCATCCAGAAGCGCCGGAATAGATCCACCCCTGGATACGGTGTTTCCCGACATTAAAGATATTGACAGGCTGGAATCAGAGGCCTCCATTGCCCGGAAGCTGGGCTTCCAGGGTAAGCTGGTTATTCACCCGGCCCAGGTGGATCCGGTTAACCGGGTCTTCACCCCCACCCCTGAAGAAATAGAATACTCCCGCAAAGTGGTGGCGGCCTTTGACCAGGCCGAAGGCTCCGGAACCGCAGTAATCCAGGTAGACGGAAAAATGGTGGAATACCCCATTTACAGGAGGGCCAAGGCGTTGCTGTCCAGGTACCTCGATATAAAATAATCATAAAAGCAAAACATGGCGATTTGAGGTAGTTTAATGACAGTATTCAGTTACAGAAAAGCAACCCTTGCCCTTTTTACAGCCTCCTTCATCACCTTTTCGGACGTTTACATGAGCCAGCCCCTGCTGCCTATTTTCGCCGAAGAGTTTCATGTTAACTCATCGGTGGCCAGTCTCGCGGTTTCCCTGACGGTGCTGCCTCTAGGCCTTTCATTCATCTTTTACGCGCCTGTGGCTGAAACTATCGGCAAAAAGAAGCTTCTTTCAATAGTGCTTGTTCTCTCGGCCTTCCCCGGCATTATTACCGCCAACGCCTCCTCCTTTGAATTCATACTGCTGGGCAGGCTGGCGGACGGCCTGCTACTGGCAGGTGTCCCTGCTATAGCCATGGCCTACATAGGCGAGGAGTTCGACTCCAAAAAACTTGCCTCAGCAATGGGACTTTACATCAGCGGAAACACGCTGGGAGGAATGGGTGGGCGAATAATCAGCGGTATACTGGCGGAGTACTTTTCCTGGCGTACTTCCTTCCTGGCCCTTTCCCTTCTGCACCTCGCCGGGGCCATCGCTTTCATTTATCTGCTTCCCGCTTCAAAATCCTTCAGCCCGGCCCCCTACAGACCCTTAAGCGTATTGAACACAGCGGTTTCCAACCTTAAAAACCCCCTTTTGCTGGGGGCTTATATCACCGGCGGGCTGATCACGTTTAATTTTGTGGGGATTTTCAATACTTTGACCTTCCGCCTTTCGGATGAGCCTTACAACCTTTCTCCCGACTTTATAGGGCTTTTGTTCCTCACCTATCTTTCCGGAACTTTTAGTTCCGCCATGACGGGTATACTTTCCCGCCAAAAAGGAGTGCTTTTTTCAGCCCGGCTGGGTCTGGTTATGGCTGTGGCGGGTACCGTCATCACCATTTCCGACTCCATCCCAGTTATTATTGTCGGCCTGCTGGTGATGTGCTTTGGTTTTTTCGCCGCCCACACATCTGCAACCTCCTGGGTAAGCGCGGTGTCCGGCCGTGATAAGGCGGCCGCATCGGGTTTGTATGTGCTTTTTTATTATTCAGGTGCAAGCCTTGCGGGGGTGGTCTTAAGTATAGTGTGGGATAACTGGGGGTGGCCGGGCGTGGCCGCTGTCACGTCGCTACTGTTTACTATTTGCATTCCGCTTCTTTCCGCCATCTCGAGAAAACAAATTAAAAATTCCTCTGGACAAGTATTAAGCCTATAACCACGAACTGATTTACTACCGGTCCTGCATTATTACCCCTCAACAGTAAACCCCGCCTAAAAGGCGGGGCTGTTATTTCTATTTTTACATTTAAGCATAATTCCTGTTTTTGGTGAAGCAGTCGCGGCAGTATACCGGACGTTCGCCGCTGGGCTTGAACGGAACCCTGGTTTCCATTCCGCACTGGGCACACACCGCCGGATACATTTCCCGGCGCCCGGCATTCCCCTGGCCGCCTTCGTTCCGGCCGGTCCTCCTGCGGGCAACCCTGCAGTCAAGGCAGCGTGACGGGTCGTTGGCAAACCCCTTCTCGGCGAAGAACTCCTGCTCGGAGACAGTGAAAACGAACTCCTGGCCACAATCCTTGCACACTAAAATTTTGTCCTGCATGAAAAAACCTCCTCAGATCAGTTAGCCCAAATGGTGAGGTAATCCCGGTTCCTGTATATCCACTCCACCACTACAGGGCTAAGAGCTGGGAGAACAAGAATCCTCTTTTTTGAGCCTTTAAAAATATTATACCTTATCAAATCAAAATAGGAAGCTATGCTTGTGAAAATTTTTTTTGTTAAGTCCCAATAATTCTGTATACTGGCAGCATTAAAAAAAGCTCTTCCAGGAATATGGCTAACCGGAAGAAGCTCAGCCTATACTAATAAAAAAATTTAGAAAGGTGGTTTATCAATGGAAAAAAACATGGAAAGAAAGACTGTCAGGGACAGGGACATTAAAACATTCGCCCCTGGCGACAACGATATTTTGGAAAAGGATGCCACCAGGGAGGAAGAGAAAAAAGGGAAATTCACCAGGGTAACGCGCCTTGCGCTGGACGAGGTGGATCCCTCCTAATTAATGCCTCTTAGTTGTCCTAAACGGCCTTTTCCCCGGTAGCAGTTCCTGTTACCGGCTTTTCGGTTTCAAGATCTGCCATCACGTGCTTGAAATAGGGCAAATAAGGCTTGAGTACCGAGAATGTAAGCCTTGCCAGCAGGTAACATACCAAAAAAGTGAAAAAGTAGCCGGTGGTCCAGTCATTGATAAACAAGGGGAAATTGATCCCCGCAAAGCGAGTCTGCATCCAGGCCAATGCAAAAAAAGCGGGCCAGAGGTATGAGGCAGAAAGTCCGAACATACCGAAGAATAATTGGCCGAAAGTGTCGTTGGCCTCACGGTTCACGGCCTTATAGCTGGAATTGTCCTTTAACCGCAAAGCAACCATAGACGATTCATGTAATTCTCCAAGCCTGCAATTTAATTTTCTGAAATAGCTCCTGTTGGCCCGGTATACCAAAGAGGTGGTAAAATCGCCTATAACCACGGTAATCATGGCCAGCAAAAATGTTCCGATAAAATAGTCAGGCACCGGCCAGCCGGTGATGCGGTACAGATATATGAGAATTCCGTCCAATCCCGTCCACCAGTCCATTCCAACACCCCGTTTAAAGCATTAATGGCCGTAGCCGGCGGCATTCACATACCGCCGGCACGGCAAGTAAAAAACAGTCTTTTTCCTTACATAGGAACCCAGGAAGTGCCGAAGAATCCCTTGCTGAAGTAACCAAGACCCACGTACAGAGCCAGCAGCACAAACAGACGCTTCAGCCAGATGTCGGGGATATATTTCTGGGTGCGCGGGCCAACCATTGAGCCGATAAACACACCGACAAGCTCGGTGCCGATGAGTGCCCAGTCCACCGCTGCACCGGTGAAATTCAGGTAAGAGGCAATGCTCATCACCATGCTGGACAAAACCGCCAGAGCCGATGTGCCGGCAACCACGAACATGGGCAACCCCACAAGGCTTGTCAGGTAGGGAACGTACAGAAAGCCGCCGCCCACACCGAGGAAGGAGGAGATGGCAGCGATAACCACACCGCCAACAAAAGCCATTACTGGGTTGAAGCCAAACTCTACGCCGAAGAAGGAGAACTCGATTTTTCCAACGCCCCACTTGGTAACCTTGATACCTTCGGAGGCCGCATCGCTTTTTTCCTTAACGCTCTTTTCAAAGGCCTGGGCTGCAGCCTTGGCAGCCTTTTTACCTTCCTGCCCCTTGGGGGTAGTTTCGTACAGAAGGAATCCGCCAACTACGAACACGGCAATTCCAAACCAGCCCTGATATGCGCTGAAAGAAATCTTGCCACCTGTTAAAATCGGGATTATCAGGCCTCCGAACAGTGATCCGAATCCCAGCGCAAGGCCCAGGGGCCAGGCAAGTCGCTTTGCCTTCAGGTAGTTAAGTGTTCCGATACCGGACGACAGTCCCACCAGCCACTGGTTGGACATCCGGATACAATCGGTAAGTACTTTGTTTAATTCGGGAGCGGTCTTTTTAAAGCCCTTGGCGTAGTCGCCCAGCCCGAATACCGTCATGTGCCCCACGCCGGCCATGATGCCGCCAAAAGCCCCCACTGTTGTGAAGATCCAGCCCACCCAGATGGCCCACAGGAAGGCCAAGATTGGGTTAACCTTGGGAGCACCCGGGATTCCCAGGAATCCACGCGGAGCATTTGGGTCTATCTGACCCGCGCCGGTTCCCATGGGAGCTTTTGCAATGGCAGCCCCCAGTTTGCCATCCAGGCCGAGGCTGTTGCCTACCGGCGCTCCTGATGCCAGAGACCCGAACACCAGTCCTGCCAGGAGCAAAACCAGAACAAACAATGATGCCTTGAACAACAATTTCTTTTTGAACAAATTCTTCCCCGGCGGTAATTTCCACCCCGCTACACCGTCGTATATCACGTAGCGGAATGACGGTCTTCCATGCCGGGACCTCACCTCTCTCGTTTATTATTTGCCTTATTAAGCAGGCGACCGGAAGACCTTTAACCAACCAATCTCTTGCTTAGAACTGCATCTTTTCTGCTGCCTTCGAATAAGTTCCCCCCCTTCGGCAGAATTGTTACGCACTTTTATTTTACCCTAACAAAAAAAAACGCCCGCCAATGTCAGCCGGGCGACTATATTTTTGTCATCTTAGCGACAATTAAAAACCCTGCCACCTTTTCTGGTCCTAAAAGATCCAACCTGGAGAGGTAGAATATGGATGATTCTGTTAAGCAAAAACGGGTCGCAATCAAGGATCTCCAGAAAATCTTCCCTCTTAACCGCTATAACCGTAACATCGCTGATTGCCCTGGCCGTGCAGGTCATCTTTAGCCCGCAGAAAACATCTTCCAGACCAATCAGTTCCCCTTTCCCCCTGACTGATACAACCTTATGTCCAGAGTCCTCCAAAAGCCTGCACACCCTCACCAATCCCGTTTCTACGAGAAAAAGCTTCGAGGCATCATCAGCAGCCTTAAAAATCAACTGTCCTTTTTTGTATTGGCACTTTACACCTGCATCTCCAATTATTTCCATTTCATATTCTTTCAATCTCACCGGGTGAAATATAACGTATTTCAAATTGAACCCCTCCGAAAAATTTAAGTCAATAAAAAGAGCATACAAAAAATTTCACAAATTTGATGTCGGAGGGGCGACAACAGCAATGTCAGTTGTTTCACATAATTGTAAAACCCAGTATTGTAAAGCCTTTTGCCTGGAATCAGTCCCAACCCGGCAAGTGCCCCGCTCCAAATTTTGAATAGCAATCCACGTTCAGGGCTAAAATATTTGTCGGCTAGAAGACATGTTCATTGTCACTACAATGACATGAAAACCGTTTAAAATCTGATATTGTTTGATATAACCGATATTTATTTTTTAAATAATTAATTCTTATACGGGGGAGGGACCGGTGGGTATATAAGATTTTCGGGTCATTATCGCGCGCATAAGGTTTTCCAGGAGAGGCCGCCCATATCAGAGATTATGTCCCCGACAGCTAATACGGACCCTGAATGGCGGCAAACATCAGCAAAACAGGAGGGGAAATTTGTTTTATGCATTATGTGTACAGCATTTGCCTCATGTGTACTGTAAGGTGTCCCATTAAGGTGATGGTAAAAAACGACGATGTCAAACTGATTGAGGGCAACCCTTATGTGGCCGGGATTGAGGGAAGCATCTGCCCCAAGGGTGCTGCCGGCGTTAACCTTTTAAACGACGACGAGAGGGTCAAAGCCCCTATGATCAGAACCGGCCCCAGAGGTTCCGGGCAGTGGCGCGAGGCCAGCTGGGAGGAAGCACTGGACTATGTGGCCGACAGGCTCAAAGAGATTAAGGAAAAACACGGTGGCAGAAGTATAGCCCTCACCGAAAGGGCCCACCTTAACTCACATATAAGCAAGACTTTTATGAAAGCCATCGGCTCACCCAATTACTTTACCCACGATTCCTGCTGCAAGGGATCTTTGAACACGGCCTTCCGCTCCATGACCGGTTATGCCGACGGCAATGCGGGAGTGGACATAGGTAAAGCCAAACATGTAATACTGTACGGCCGCAACTATTTCGAAGCCATTGAACTTAAGGTAGTCAAGCAGTTGACCCAGGGTCTGGACAAGGGAACCAAGCTCACCTATATAGATCCCAGGGTAACCGTAACGGCCACAAAAGCCCATAAATACCTTATGATCAGGCCCGGGACCGACCTTGCGCTTAATTACGCCCTTATGCACGTAATCATAAAAGAGGGCCTCTATGACAAGGAGTTTGTAAACAGGTGGGTTGTCGGCTTCAAGCAACTGCAAAGCTTTGTGGAGCCATACTCCCCGAAGTGGGCGGAGCAGGAAACCGGCATACCGGCCAACGAAATAATCGATCTGGCCAGGGAAGCCAGCGAGGCCAAACCTTCAGTAATTTTTCACTATGGTTACAGGTGCTCGCACTACACCAACGAGGTTTACTTCAGAAGATCCCTGATCATGCTTAACGCTCTGATGGGCAACATTGAAGCTCCCGGAGGGATATTCTTTAAAAAGGGGGCCAAGGATGTAGGCAAAAAGCCGTTAAGGAAACTGGTGGATCAGGATCTACCCAAGGTCACCGACCCAAGGTGCGACGGGGTTGGAACTCCCAAATTCCCCACTCCGGACCCGGCCCACGGTGTGGTGCAGATGCTTCCCAACGTCATTCTGTCGGAAGATCCGTACCCCGTTAAGGCTGTTCTTGTATGGCGCCACGACCCTATGCTCTCCATACCGGATTACTATAACAACAAGGAGGCTTTCAGCAAGCTGGACCTCCTGGTGGCCATCGACATTCACTTCAGCGAAACTGCCTGGCTGGCCGACGTAATTCTGCCGGAGTCCACTTACCTTGAGAGGGGCGACTCCATACAGGAGGCCAACGGCCTTAAGCCCAGCCTTGTCATGCGGAAGCCTGCTGTAACACCCAGGTATGACACCAAGCCGGGCTGGGAAATAATGAAACTTCTGGCCGACAGGCTGGATATAGGACATTATTTCCCCTACAACTCACTGGAAGAACTGTGGGCTTACCAGCTTGAAGGCACCGGAATAACTGTTGAAGATTTTGATGCCAAAGGATTTGTGTCTCTGGGCAAAGATGCCATTTACTGGGACCGTCAGGACGGTATAAAACTTAAAACACCGTCCGGGAAAATTGAATTTGTCTCCAGCCTCTTTGAAAACAACGGAATCCCCTCATTCCCTCCCTACCAACCGGTAAGCCCACCCGAGGAAGGCACCTACCGTCTGATGATTGGAAGGAGTGTGGCCCATACCCATATCTCCACGCAGAACAACCCTCTTTTGAATGAGCTAATGCCTGAAAACCTGCTGTGGATCAACACCCGCGAGGCTAAAAAGCTGGGCATCACCAACGGACAGATGGTTGAAATATCGTCCAGCCGCGCCACGGAAACCATTCGTGCCTTTGTGACGGACCTCATCCACCCCGAGGCGGTGTTCATACTCCACGGCTTCGGGCGCAAAGTGCCTGTGCTTACGCGGTGCTTCAACAAAGGAGCCAGCGACACCGCGCTGCAGGAAAATATTACCGATATGGTGGGCGGCAGCCCGGCGCTACAGCACGTCTGTGTAAAAGTTAAGCCACTTTAAAGTCGGTAGCAATTTTCAGGACATCATAATTTCAATCCAAGGAGGGCAATCATGAGCAACTATTATCTCTTCCATGACGATAGAAAATGTATATCCTGCCGCGCATGCCAGGTCCAGTGCAAAGTTAACAAGGGACTGGGCGTGGGGCCTAAGCCTAATCAGATTATCGAGGTAGGACCGGACAAAGTGGACGACCGCCCCAGGGCAGCCTACGTGTTCATGTCCTGCTTCCACTGCGAAAAGCCCTGGTGCCTAGCTGCCTGTCCCAGTGGCGCCATACAGAAACGCTCCCGTGACGGTATCATATTCATCGACCAGGAACTCTGTGTCGGCTGCAAAAGCTGCATCATAGCATGTCCCTGGAGTGCCCCCCAGTGGGACATGAAAAAAGATGTGGCCGTTAAATGCGACTACTGCATGGATCGTATAGACGCCGGGCTCAAACCTGCATGCGTCACCGCCTGTCCCGCCGACTGCCTTATGTTTGACACGGCGGACCACCTGCCCGATACAAAACGCATAAGGTTCGCCAGGGAAATATATTCGGGAAAGTCCATTAAATAATGAGGTGAATTTATGGCTGAAAACGTCTGTATGGTCAAACATACAGAGGATATTATAAACTCCTTTTTAGAAGGGGAAACATGCTGCAGCCTGTGTCGCCGCATGTTCAACAATATATTGAAGCAATTGGAGGCCGTAAGGGAAGGCGAGGTCTCCCGGGATCTGGACATTATCGAGACCATTGGCCTTTTAGCCGGTGATATCATGAATTCATGCCGCTGCGACAGGGGGAAATCAGTGGCTGAAAAGGTTATCTCAGTTGTACGGGATAATATGGGGGATTTTGCCGCCCACATAGAGAAGAGGGTTTGCCCAACCGCGGAATGTCCACAGCTGGTGATCGCCCCCTGCCAGGCGGCCTGCCCGGCGGGCATCGACATACCCAACTACATCGCCCTGGTTGGAGAGGGGCAGTATGATGAAGCACTGGAATTAATCAGGGAGGACGTTCCTTTACCCGGCGTGTTGGGACGGGTTTGCGAGCATCCCTGTGAGAAAGCATGCAGGAGGGGGCTGGTGGACAAACCTATAGCCATCTGTGCCCTGAAAAGGCTCGCTTATGACAATGTAAACCTAACAGGAAAAAAACCGCCATCACCGCCTGAAAGAAAATACGGCGAAAAAATAGCCGTGGTGGGATCGGGGCCGGCAGGCCTTTCTTGCGCCTACTTCCTTGCCCAAAAAGGATATGGTGTGACTATATTCGAGGCCATGCCTGAGCCCGGGGGTATGCTGGCATACGGAATTCCCCCCTACAGGCTGCCCCGGGAAGTGCTCAGGGACGAAATTGACTATATCAAGGGCCTGGGAGTGGAAATAAAGCTAAACAGCCCAATCTCCGGGAACTATGATATTGAGGCGCTGAAAAAAGAAGGTTATTCCGCAGTGTTTTTAAGCTCCGGAGCCTGGGAGGGCTCAAAACCGGCGATGCCCAACCTGGACAAATTCAAGGGTGTTTACGACGGGGTGACCTTTTTAAGAAATGTCAACAGCTTCCTTCTAAAGAATTCTGAAGACAAACCGGATGACGTTGAAGGAAAGAAAATTGTGGTGGTGGGCGGCGGGAACGTCGCCATAGACGCAGCCCGGGTTTCTTTGAGGCTGGGGGCAAGCGAAGTCAGGGTTCTCTACCGGCGGACCCGGGAAGAAATGCCGGCCTTAAAGGAAGAGATTGAAGACGCGGAAAAAGAGGGAGTTATTATTGACTACCTGGTGGCCCCCGTCAATGTTGGAGGAGACGGCGGCCGGGTAAAGTACGTCGAGTGCATAAGGAACACGCTTAGCGATCCCGACGGCAGCGGCCGCCGCAGGCCCGTTCCCATAAAGGACTCGGAGTTTAAAATTGAAGCTGACGCGGTTATATTTGCCACCGGCCAGCAGCCACTTCTTACCTATCTTAAGGGCAAGCTGATGGTAACACTGGTGGACGTTGCACAAAAGCGCATAATGGTCAAAAACCCCCTAACCATGGAAACTCACCAGCCCGGTGTATTCTCAGGCGGGGATACCGTAACCGGTCCGGCCACAGTGATAATGGCCATAGCCGGGGGCAAGAGGGCCGCAGCAGGTATTGACGCCTACCTTCGCGGGAAGATACTGCTTGTGGACGTCACCAAAAACAAGAGGATAAGCAAGACAATTATACCAGTTACGGCCGAGCAGAAATCAAGGCCCAGCCTGGTAGACCCCCACCATCTCTATATGGCCGAGAAGAAAAACACCTTTGAAGAAATAGTCGGGGTCATCAGTGAAGAAGCGGCCCAGGTTGAGGCGATGCGCTGCCTTCGGTGCGACATCTGCATTTCCTGTGGAAAGTGCGTGGAAAACTGCCGTAAGCAGATAAAGGTAAACGCAATACGACTGGGGTACATCAACAGCGAGGAAGGTACGGAATCAGATTTCGTACATTCTGAAGATGCGTGTATAGGTTGCGGGACCTGTTTTGTAAACTGCCCCACCGGGGCCATAACCCTGGAAGACAAGGAAAAGTTTCGGGAGATGCGCATGTGCGGAACGTTGATGAGCCGAATGGAAATGGTTGAGTGCCAGTTTTGCGGCCAGACTTTCGCCACTGTAAGACATCTTGATTTTATCCACCAGAACGTAAGGGGCAAATACGCCCAGTACAACCGTAAAATAATTTGCCCGGACTGCACACCAAAGGTATTTTCAAGAACCACATACGAAATAAAGCCCGTTTAAAACATAGGCCGCGGTTAAAACCGCGGCTTATGTTATCCACTTGGCCAGTTTGTCCGGGTCCAGTATTCTTATACCCCGCCCTTCGTAAGCAATGCTTTTCTCCGTTTTAAATGTGTTCAGCAACGATGTAACCGTCTGCCTGGAGGTACCCACCATGTTGGCCAGTTCCTCGTGGGTCAGCTGAAGATTTAGCCTGATACCACTCTTTGATTCCTCGCCGCAGCGCTCCCCCATTTTAAGCAGCATCAGCGCCAGCCTCCCGGGCGCCTGCCAGCAAACCATTTCGTGTATAATGGCCTCAGCGTCCCGCATCCTGGCCCCAAGCAGCTTGGCAACCTTAAGGCCCAGGACCGAATACCTTGCCAGCAGCTCTTCGAATTTGTTCTTTCTTATTATAACTAGACTTACATTGTTGATAGCCCCGGCAAAGCACGTTCTTTCCCCGCCCCAGAGTGTTTCCGCCAGCCCCATCATTTCCCCCGGGCTTCTGATACTACCCACCGTAACCCGCCGCCCGTCGGGAGAAAGCCGGTATATCTTGACCCAGCCGCTTTCAATAAGAAATATTCTGTCTGCGATATCACCCGCCGAAAAAATAATGTGGTTCTTGGGGTAATGGACGGTGGAACCGGCCTCCCGCAACAACATTTTTTCAACTTCATCAAGAGTGGGGAAATCTATACTTGAAAGAGACAAGATAAGAACCTCCTTCCCCGAAGAGTAATATAGTTTTCTAGTCCGGTTTGGAAATTTCCTTTAATAACATAGATAATTTTGTGAATTTTCATTTTATTTGCAAAGACGTTAAATAAGTCCCCTGTGCCCTTCAAAATGCCGTAGTTAATTATACAATAACATTAAAAACCATGTCAATTTCGTCAAACTTCAAAGGGGTATTATGTTACTGCTAATACATAATGTCCAGAAATAGACGATGGTAAATGTCCAGAAGATGACGGGATTGTTGGCCAAACGTTGAGAAAGCCGCCCAACTGGTGAAGTACTCCCTGACCTTCCTGCTTACCACAAGATGGGATTCCTCGGATCTACTACGGCACCGAGGTATGTCTCGAAAACGACCGGAACGAAGGAGGCGATTTCATGGTCCGGCCCGATATTTAAAATAATAAAGCCCGGCCGTTATGTGACCGGGCCATTTCTTAAGCCTACCCTACCCTGGAATTATTCCCCATGAAGTATTTAAATTCATAAAGAAGGTTGTTGAATATATCCTTGACTGAGAGTATATCTTTTATTTGGTGAACATTCTGCCCTACAAAGACAACCCCTTCCTCCACCTTGCCGGTCCTGGAATTTTCCAGGGCGTTCATTATGCAGTACTGGCCGCTGCACTGCTTGAGGCAGCCTTCACACTGCTCCGGGGCCGGCGCCTCGCCGGAAAGGAGTCTTGAAACGAAGCTGTTTTTCAGTGCCCTTCCCGGCATCCCCACCGGGCTGGGTATTACCGTCACGTCTTCCGGCCTTGCCTTCAGGTACATTTTCTTAAACAGGTCGGAAACACTGCATTCCTTGCTCAGAACAAACCTGGTGGCCATCTGGACCCCGTCGGCCCCCAATCTCAACGCCTTGGATATCCCTTCCCCGTTTACTATCCCCCCGGCCGCAAGCATGGGGATTTTAATGGCTTCCCTTATGGACGGCATCAGCTCAAAGAGGGGCCTGTCCGTACCAAGGTGCCCTCCGGCCTCGGTCCCTTCCACCACAACAGCTGCCGCGCCGTACTTTTCCGCAGCCGCCGCCAGCCTGGCCGACGACACTATGGAAACTATGGGTATGCCGGCTTCCTTCCCCCATTTAAAAATATCCCTGGAAAACCCTGCACCGGTAAATATCATGTCCACCTTTTCTTCGATGGCAGTTCTGACCATATCGGTGAATTCCCTGATAGCAAACATAATATTTACACCCACAATACCTTTACTGAGCCTCTTGGCTTCCCTTATCTCAGCACGCAGCTCCTCAAGGCCCATACCGGTGGCTCCAATCACTCCTATACCTCCGGCCTCAGCCACCGCAGCCGCCAGTGAAGAAGTTGAGACCCTAAGAGCCATACCCCCCTGAACAATGGGAAAAGTCGGAGAAAGGTCTCCTATTCTGAGTTTAGGGAGCTGTATCATGTTTTATCGCCTCCGTTATTTTCTATATACAGCAATTTTTTCATACAGGACGTATTATTTGGTGGCTCCGAAAGTAAAAAAAACAAAGAGAAAGTTGTATATTTTTATTGTTACCTGAATTTAAAAAATTACAACCTAACTAATTCTACGAAATTTTTTTAAAGGTTTCAACACTTGATATGTAATACGGGAGGTATTTTAAAAAAATTAAAGAAATACTCTAAATAAATAGTGAGTTTTTTACTGAAGGTGAAGTAAATGGCTAAGGAAATTGTTATTAAACCGCGTCTTTGTTTAGGGTGCTCATTGTGTTCCCTGTCCTGCTCCATGCAAAACACCGGTGAATTCAAGCCCTCCCTTGCCTACATCAGAATAACCAGGATGGATTTTGAAGGTAAGTTTGACATAACATTTTCCTCCTCCTGCCGGGGATGCGGAGTGTGCGCCCGGGCCTGCCCCTCCGGAGCCTTAAGGCTTGTGGATGTTTCGTAAGAAGAAATAAAAAAATATATTTCATGGGGGTGAATGCCGGCAGGTTGCCTTACTAAAAGGCAAACCCGGCTGTCTTATATGGAGTACCATGGATATGCAGGAAAAATACTGGATATTGACCTTGCCGGAGGAACTGTGCGGAAAAAGGACCTGCCGGAAGATTTAATCCGCGGTTACCTTGGCGGAATAGGATTCAACGCATCAATACTTAACAGGGAGCTTACCCCGGGCACAGACCCTCTTGGCCCCGGCAACATACTGGCTTTCAGCACCGGGCCCCTGGTGGGAACCAGCATCCCCACTTCCTGCCGGACCGAGGCGTCGGCCCTTTCACCGGCCACAGGGCTGTTCGGCACTTCAAATTCGGGCAATTACTGGGGCGGAGAGCTTAAATACGCAGGGTACGACGCCATCATTATCAGGGGCAGGGCCGATAAGCCCTCTTATATATGGATATGTGACGGTGAAGTCAAAATTCTTCCCGCTGATCACCTCTGGGGGAAGGATGCATGGGATACAATCAGGACAATACATAAAGACCTGGACGATATCAACATACAGGTGGCGGCCATCGGTCAGGCCGGAGAGAACCTTGTGCGTTTCGCCAGCATCGAAAACGGGCCATATGACGCCTGGGCCCGGACCGGTCTGGGCGCTGTGATGGGCAGCAAGAACCTTAAGGCAGTGGCTGTCAGGGGGACCGGCGCCGTCAGGGTGGCCCGTTCAAAGGATTTCGCCAAAACCCTTGACAACACCCGCAAGGCAATATTCAGTTCCCCTTTTTACGGGCCCTTTGAAAAATTCGGAACAATGCTGATAACCTTACCATATTATGAATTCGGTATACTGCCGGGACGCAATTTTCAGAACGGCACACCGGAAGGCTGGATGGACACCAGGACACGCAAACAGCTTCCCGGCCTGACAAAGAGGGGAGTCTCCTGCATGTCCTGTCCCATCGCCTGCGCCCACTGGGTGGAGGTAAAAGAGGGCCGTCATGCCGGACTCCAGTTGAAAGATATGGAGGTTACACCTGTAATAGGGTTTGGCGCCGGCTGCGATATCAGGGAACTCCCGGCTATCGCCGCCATCTGCGGGGAGTGCCAGCGGTACGGAATGGACATGGTGTCGGCGGCGGCATCCATCGCCTTCGCCATGGAAATGTACCAGAGAGGGTATATCACCAGGGACGACCTGGGATTTGAACTATCCTGGGGAGACGAGGATGGCACTTTCAGGCTTTTGGAGATGATTGCACTACGCCGTGGCATTGGAAACATGCTGGCTGAAGGGACCAGGCTGGCCTCCGAAAAATTCCCGGGCACCGAAGCCTTTGCCATACACGTCAAGGGGCTTGAATACATGCTGGCAGACCCCAGAGGGCGCTGGTCCACCTGGACATTCGGCAGTATCACCAACATACGGGGGGGCGACCACCTCCGTACCAGGAACCCGGTGGAAAATCTTAAGTATAATGAAAACCCCGTTCCCTACCGCATGGAAAAATTCGGTCTCACCGACTACTTCTATGACCACCTTGACATGCCGGAAGAACTCAAAAGGGCCGTTTTCGACCCCGTCACCAGGGACGTGAACATACCCCTCATGTCAAAATGGTCTGAAGACCTTATATCAGTATATAACGCCGTGGGAATGTGCATAAGGCCTCCGGTGCTGCACACAGTGGGCCCGACCCTTTTTTCAGAGATGATTGCCGCCCTGACCGGCCTTGAAATCACCCCGGATCAGATAATTACCGCCGGCGAGCGCATCTGGAACACCATAAAGCTTTTCAATATCAGGCACGGTGAAAAGCCGGATCAGTCCGATTTTCCGCCCAGGTTTTACAATGAGGGACTGGAAACATCGGAAGGCCATAAGAAGTTGGACCCCGAAGCTGTCAGGGCCGCCCTTTCCGAGTATTACACCGCCCGTGGATGGGACCCCGTCACAGGCGAACCCTCCACGGAAAAACTTAGGGAATTAGGCATTATCAATTATTGCTTATAGCTTTTCAGGTTCGCAATTCTATCAAGCGTGACCGTGCGGCAGCACCGTTTAATTGAATCCTGATATGTTTTATACCTGCAGCGGGCTGTTCAAAAGGCACATTCACCCATGCATATAAAATAATTTTGTTCCAGAGTGGTGTCGGCAATTTTCATGAAGCTTTGATCGGGATTCCAGGTGAGCTGTATGCGTATGCCGTCAAAATAGTCAACCTTCTCTATATCACCGACGGCCACTCTTTTAAACTTTGAAGTCTCATGGGTAAACACCAGCTGAAATTTTTCATTTCTGACAAGCTTGAAATGAGTATCGCCTACTCTTTTATCTATTATAACCACCTCGGGGACGGATTTGTCCAGCAGTTTCTTATTCTTGGTATACCAGTCCAGTGTTCCTGCTTTCACGTTTATTTCGTCTATCATATCGTCTTTTCTGAAAGCCACTACGCCCACCCCTCTGGTATGTTATACTAAAAGAGTAATTCCGCATTTTCATATGTAATCCTTCTGACACTTCTATAAAATATAAAAAGATTGTGCAAATGAACACAAGTCTAAATCATTGATTCCAGGGCGGCCGGGGCATTATGGAGGTGATTTTTACGGATATCACTATTTTGCTGGTAATACTGGCAGTTTTAGTCTTATTATTTATAATAAAACTGATCAAGGGAGCCATACGGCTGGCCTTCGTGCTGGCGATCCTGGGACTGGCCCTTTGGTACTCCTCGAGATTCCTTTGAAAAACTGATATGATTACTTTGTGAAATTTATAGCAGGAAACAAGGCCCTCCTGTCGTAATAATCATATTAAGAAACAATATACGATCATTCCTGTAATGAAAGTGGTGGAAACCATCTGGCCAATTCTGGCCGGCACCGCACCCTTAAGAATTCAAAAAAGTGTATACCGTAAAAACGTGAAACAAGTCAACAAAAAGAAAAGAAATCATTAAACGTTTTATAGAAATTTCGGAGGTGTAGCAATGGTCGGACAGAGAAAAATAGCCATTATAGGAGGTCCCGGAACAGGAAAAACAACGCTGGTTAAACAATTGGACGTCGAATACAGCCTGGCCGGCTACATTTCCGATGTATGCCTGGAATTCGCCCGCTCGTACATTGTCAACTACGGAGTGCCCAGCAACATATTCGAGCAGTTTCTGCTTTACGAGGGTCAAAAGCAAAGGGAAGCCGAATTTAAGCACTGCGAGATACTTTTCTGCGACAACGCCACTATTCTGAACTATGTATACGGGCTGATCAGCTGCGACTACAATAACCCAAAAGAGGTATACTCCCTCATGAAACTTTTTGAGTGGGCCATGAAAGATTTGCCCGGATACCAGATATTCTACATACCCCGGGAGTTCTCCCTTACCAGGGATGGAGTGCGCTACCAGGACGAGGATTTTGCCGTTATGATCGACAAAAGGATAAAAAATTTCCTTGATATAATGAATGTACCTTACACCGTGATCCAGGGGGACATAAACACCAGAGTGGAACAGGTAAAGGAAGTAATAGGTTTTGAGAAAAGGAGATAGTAAACTTAGTCCATATAACCCCCGTCCTTCTGGGTATTTTTTAGTTGATCTTGCCGTCCCGTGACATGACACAAAAAATTTGGCCGCCTCCCCGGCGGCTCGCTGACAGTTTAGCTGTCTTTTTCTTTTTCCAATGCCTCGGTTAACTTCTTGTAGGTTAAATCAAGCCCTTCGGATATTACCCTTACCTCCCCCAGTACCGGCATGAAATTGGTATCGCCTCCCCAGCGGGGAACGATATGAATGTGAAAATGCCCGGGAACCCCTGCGCCCGCTATTTTGCCGAGGTTTACGCCAATATTGAATCCTTCCGGGCTGAAGGCAGCCCTTAAGAGCCGGGTCATCTTCTGTGTCACCAGACCCAGTTCCAAAAGCTCGTCCTGATCAAGGTCTGTTATGTCTCCCACATGCCTCTTGGGTGCGATGAGTATGTGTCCGTTGTTGTAAGGGTACAAGTTTAACAGCGCGAACGTTTTATCCCCACGGTAAATAACATAGTTTTCGGCGTCCTTGTCGGATTCCAGCTTCTCGCAAAAAATACATGCGCTGCCGTGATCCTTGCCGATATATACCGTCCTCCACGGTGCCCAAATCCTCTCCATGTATCTCTTTCTCCCCCGCAATTTTTTACCTGAAACTTCTACATGTAATATGCCAAATCCTTCATAAAAAAACCATTTTGATGCACTTCCCCATCCATAAAAATCTACTTGATCGTAAAATTAAGTTTGAAAAAAAATTTCCCCCGCTTTTATAATAAATTTACCATTATAAACAAATGATAAATAATAAAAATGTCAACGATGACATTTTACCTGAGGGCGGCGATGCCCGTTGCCGGATTTGTCCAATCCGGCAACGGGTTTTTTATGTGTGCTATATTTTTTCGTCTCCGGATTCTGCCCTTTTTACCCGCTATTTCCTTACCAGTTCGGGCACAACATTGGGCTGGAAGGCGCTTACCGCAAACTCCTGGGGGAGAGCATGGCCTCCCCCGTACAGGGGAGGAGCGGTAAGCTCGGTGTATGCGGGTATACCGTGCTCGTTGATATCCAGCCCCTCGGCCTCCTCCTCGGGTGATACCCTTATACCCACTGATTTCTTAAGAATTACAAAAATAACGTAAGTTGTGCCAAATGCCCACAGTGAAACCGAAAGAACTCCCAGTGCCTGAACCCCCAGCAGGCTCAGCCCGCCGCCATAAAGGAGCCCTCCCTTTTCGGCAAATAGGCCCACAGCCAGCGCCCCCCATGTTCCGCATGCCCCGTGCACGGCAATGGCTCCCACCGGGTCGTCCGCTTTTATCCTGTCGAAGAATCCTACCGCCAGAACCACCAGCACCCCGGCCACAAGTCCGATTACCACGGCGCCAGCCGGGGAAACGTAGGCGCAACCGGCTGTAACCGCCACCAGTCCGGCTAGGGCCCCGTTCATGGCCATACTGGGATCAGGCTTGCCCCACCTCAACCTGGTAAAAATGGCCCCGGCCGTTCCCCCGGCGGCCGCAGCCAGGTTTGTAGTCACGGCTATACGGGCGATGTTCATGTCCAGTCCTGAAAGGGAGCTGCCCGGATTGAAGCCGAACCAGCCGAACCACAGTATAAAGGTCCCCAGAAAAGCAAGATGCATGTTATGGGCGGGCAGCACATTCAAGCTCCCGTCCTCGTTGTATTTTCCAATACGGGGCCCCAGGACCAGCACCGCCGCCAGCGCGCTCCACCCGCCAACCGCGTGAACCGCCGCCGACCCGGCAAAATCAAGCATTCCCAAATTTGCCAGCCAGCCCCCGGAACCCCATACCCAGTGGCCGGAAATAGGATAAATCACACCGGTGATCAGAACGGTATATATCATGTAAGAAGAAAACTTCATCCTCTCAGCCACAGCCCCGGATACTATGGATGCCACAGCCATGGCGAAGGCGGCCTGAAAAATCCAGTAGGCGTAAACGGGCACCCTGATGTTTATATGGTCAGTGCCTCCATCCAGGAAGAAACCGCTGGTGCCTATGATTCCCGCGCCGTCCAGGCCGAACATTATACCGAACCCCAGAGCCCAGTAGGCCAGCATACCCAGGGTGCAGTCGGTAAATACCTTCATTACAATATTAAGGGAATTTTTTGCCCGGATAAACCCGGCCTCCAAAAATGCAAATCCACCCTCCATTATGAAAACCAGGGCCGCACACAGCAAAACCCAGATAGTATCAATCCCGCCGGCGAGATCGGTAATATTCATGGATTCCATAGAGATTCGCCTCCGTAAAAATAATAGCTCCGCAAGCCACATTTCAGGCCGGGAGCTTCTTTGCTCACCATAAACCGGTATTAACCCGCACAATCAGTAAATACTTAATCCCCACGGCAGGATGAGAACCCCGCCAACTCCCCCATCGGAGATTTGGGGAAAAGCACTGCACGGTTATTTTTACAGGGCGTCGTTACCCTTCTCCCCCGTCCGTACACGAACGGCATCCTCAATGGCAGAGATAAATATCTTCCCATCACCAATTTCTCCGGTACGGGAGACTTTGCAGATAATCCTGACCACTTCTTCCACCAGATGGTCCCTGACCACAATTTCCAACTTCACCTTGGGCAGAAGATTTATATTATACTCCTGCCCCCTGTACACTCCGGTCATGCCGCGCTGCATCCCGCATCCGTAAACCTGCGATACCGTCATGCCGTGAATGCCGAAATCCCCCAGGGCGTCCTTAACCTCATCCAGTTTATGCGACCTTATAATGGCTTCAATCTTCTTCACGGTTTTTCCCCCGTTTCGAACAAAAAAAGCCCTAAGCCGCACACCACGGCATTAGGACTTCGTTGGCCAAACCGATACTTCGCTGTACCGTAATATTGTTTGATCCTTATTATAAACTCTCCGGCAGCGGCGATCAACCTTTAATTGTTCCCTTATAGACCCGGGGCACCCGTCCGCTTACCATGCAGACCACCTCGTAATTAATGGTGCCTATCCACCGTGCAACTTCTTCAACGGGCAAAAGCTGCTCTCCCTGTCTCCCGAAAAGTACCACCTCATCACCTGGAGCTACTCCTTCAATATTACCCACGTCAATCATGCACTGGTCCATGCACACCCTGCCCACCACAGGCGCACGCCTTCCCTTTACCAGCACCTCCCCCCTTGATGACAGCAGCCTTGAATAACCATCGGCGTAACCCACCGGAAGTGTGGCAATCACTGTGGGTGCGGGGGTAATATACGTGCAGCCGTAACTTATGGAAAAACCGGCAGGCACACTCTTTACCTGGGCCACCGTTGTCTTGAATGTCATCACCGGCTTTAAGTCAATCTTACCCATGTCCACTTCCTCCGATGGATAAAGGCCGTACATGGAAATCCCGGCCCTTACAAGATTCATAGCGCTGCCGGGCATTTCCGCGATGGCCGCACTGTTGGCGCAATGTCTAATCTGGAATTCCAGCCCCTCCCGGCTAAGCGCTTCCAGCAGGCTAACAAAGGTTTCAAGTTGATGCAGGGCGTAGGATTTATCGGCTGCATCGGCGCTGGCAAAGTGGGTGAAAATACCGACCGCCTCAAGATTGGGCTGTGCAGCTATTTTTTTGACTTGATCAACTGCCGACCCGGATCCCGCCAACACCCCCAGCCTTCCCATTCCGGTGTCCACCTTTATATGAACGGGGATTTTAATTCCTGTCCCTCCGGCACGGTCATTCACCTCAACGGCATAATCTATTCCGTGCACGCACTGCTCCAGCTTATATTCAGCCACCTGGGGAATCATTTCCGGCGGGGTATAACCCATTACCAGAATGGGCGCCGTAATGCCGGCCCTGCGGAGTTCAGCCCCCTCGGAAGATCTGGCCACTGCAAGCCGGGTGGCTCCGCTTGCCAGGGCCACCCGGGACACTTGAACCGCCCCGTGCCCATACCCGTTGGCTTTAACAACGGCCATGATATCCGCCTTCGGATCTGTCACCCTCCTTATTTCCCTTAAATTATGCGCGAGGGAATCCAGGTCTAATTCAGCCCAGGTGGGAGCATTAGTCATATTTAACACCTCGTATATGTTGTTATCACAGAAGCGTGAAGCATACTATTTCTCTAAATCTTCCATGGACCTTATGACCGCCGGGATGGCCTGCAGAATGTCACCCGCCATCATCCCCATCATTCCTTTTTCCACGGCCGCCCAGTCACCGGCAAGCCCGTGCAGGAAAACACCGGCCGCCGCAGCCCTGCCTGACTCCATTCCCTGGGCCATCAGTCCGGCAATAGCGCCGGTGAGAACATCACCGCTACCCCCGGTTGCCATGCCCGGGTTGCCCGAGGGATTTATATAAACCGTGCCGTCCGGGCAGGCCACCAGTGACCGGGCGCCCTTAAGCACCAGCACCGCCCCCCATTTGGACGACCATGATTTAGCCAGATTAAGCCTGTCCTGCTGTACAGCCCCTGAGGAAAGGCCGGTGAGACGGCCCATCTCACCGGGATGAGGCGTCAACACCATCGGGACCCTTGCCCTTTTTAAGATATCCGTTTGCCCGGCCAGGGCGTTAAGCCCGTCGGCATCCAGGACAGTGGGAATATTCGACAGATCAACAATCTCCCTGACCGCCTCCTGCGTTTCTGCCTTTCCGGAAATGCCGGGCCCCAGGGCCAGAACGTCCGCCATGTCCAGCATATCTCTGACAACAGTAAGGGCCTCCCGGGACAACGTGCCCTCACCGGTATCCGAAACCGGCACCACCATAACCTCGGTCAGTTTGGCTGCCACGGGATTATAAACCGCTTGGGGAACCACCAGTGTAACCAGTCCGGCCCCTGCCCTGTATGCCGCCTCCGCGGCAAGGCAGGCCGCCCCGGCCATTCCCCTGGATCCGGCGATGACCAGAACCCTGCCGTAATCGCCCTTGTGTGAGGAATTTGGCCGGAACGGAAGCCAGCTTCTCACCAGTTCCTTATCCAACAGGTTAAATCTTAGCTGTTCATCTTCCAGAAGGGCCGGGGGAAGAGAAATTTCCCCCACCTTTAATTCCCCCACGTAGCCCGCCCCGGGTTCAAGCAATAGCCCTATTTTAGGCAACCCGAAGGTAACCGTGAGGTTTGCCCTTATACAGGGCCCGTTTACATTTCCGGTGTCGGCCTCAAGTCCGGAAGGAACGTCCACCGCGATTACAGTTTTCCGGCAGGCGTTAATGGCCTCTATTATTCGCCCCGCATAGTCCCTGACCCTGCCCTTGAAACCGGTTCCGTAGATAGCGTCAACAATTATGTCGGTTCTGACAAGAAAAAACCTTACGGCGTTAAAATCATCCTTTTGAGTGACCGTATATACCTTTTGCCCCATCTTCTGCCAAATTGCAAGATTGGTAGCTGCATCACCCGTTATTTTTTCCGGGCTTTCCAGCAACAAAACCTTTACATCGGCTCCCATGTTAAACAGGTGCCTTGCGGCAACAAGCCCGTCTCCACCGTTGTTTCCCTTGCCGGCAAATATGGTGACAGTCTTGCCCTGGACATTGCCCGCCTTTTCCAGTACCGCCTCCACTACCCGCCGTCCGGCGTTTTCCATAAGAACAATCCCCGGTATGCCATACTCAGTCATTGCCTTAAAGTCTATATCCTTCATCTCTTGTGCAGTAACAGCTTTCACTATCCACGCCACCTCCCTTGACAGCCAGGGCGAAGGCCACCGCCGCACCCCGGTTATGACTGATGCTTATCATCACACTGGAAATTCCCCTGTCTTCCGCTACCTTAAGGGCGTTACCGGCCAGCACTATTTCCGGTGCAGACGACCCCGTCCTGACTACCTCCACATCAGTCCACCTGCACCCGGTGAGGCCGGTTCCCAGCGATTTAAAAACCGCCTCCTTTGCCGCGAACCTTGCCGCGAGGCAGGGATACGGATTCGACCTTGCAAGACAGTAATCCAGCTCTGGCCGGGTATACACTCTTTTTAAAAATCTTTCGCCCTTTCTTTCAAAAATTATTCTGATTCGATCTATGTCAACGATGTCAGTTCCAATGCCATACACCTGCATGATTGCCTCCGCATAAGTAGTATTTTCCAGACCAGTTGCATGAAAATTCTCCGTCAAAAAGAAAAAACCTGCCCGCAGCAGATTTTTA
This sequence comes from Bacillota bacterium, assembly GCA_049325055.1. Taxonomy (GTDB): domain Bacteria; phylum Bacillota; class Desulfotomaculia; order Desulfotomaculales; family Desulfocucumaceae; genus BRHc4a. Next base: position 26,480 of record JBMOPB010000070.1, on the reverse strand, counting down.
AGAAATGCATTGTATTACCGGCCCGATTCTTTGTCAATATTATTAAACCTTCCTGTAAGCTTAAAATTAACCCATTCGTGAAAGGGAACCCCGGAACTGGAAAAAAACAATGCCTCCTCCGCCTTTTCCCGGTCCTTTTCCTTTAAAAAATCCCGTACCGCCTTTAAGGTAGCATCAAACAAATCCTTTTCCACAAGGTTGTCTTCCATCAGCAAAACCCTCAGGGCAATGTTCTCCTCCTCCAGTATTTTGAGCCTGCTGAATATCTCGATAAACATCAGCCTGGTAAAGTCCTCGTCAATGTCACGGTCAATATCTGCCAGCGTCGCCAGTATTTTTGAGTCGCTCATCATATCCCATACCACTTTCATAATTGGTCACCCCGGTAATTATCAAAATAAAAATGCCACTGACTGATTTGCCTGTACATTATTTGGGTGGCTGGGAATATTCTGGACAAATAAGCTAATCTTTTATACATCCCCCCCTAGAAACCCCCGTGTATAGGAAAAAACCGGCGCTATTTGAAAATAGTGCCGGGCAGGTTTTTACCATACTAGAAACCAAGTATTTTTCTCAGTTTTTTGGCCTGGGCCCGGCTGACGGGAACCTCGCTGTTCTCCTTATCCTCCACCACCAGGTTGTAAGTGCCGTTAAAGAAAGGAACAATCTCTTTCACCTTGTGCAGGTTAACCAGATAGCAGCGGTGCGTCCGGAAGAAAATGGTGGGATTGAGCCTTGCCTCAAGTTCCTTTAGCGTGAACCTTGTAAACAATTTATCCGAGTGGGTTTTTATATAAATGTAATCCTGTTCCGTAAATGCATAGTAAATATCCGACTCGGCCACCAGTACCGTCTTGCCCTGTTTCTCGGCCGGTATCCTGTCGATTTTTATCTGCCCCTGCTGGGGAGAAACCGCACGGACCTCCATATCCTGCGGCTCCGAACCCACCGGAGGATCGAAGGAGAACCCCTCCTGGGTAATCTTTATCACCTTGTCGATGGCCTTTTTAAGCCTCCCCGGCTCCACAGGCTTTAAAAGATAATCCACGGCGTTTACTTCAAAGGCCTGAACCGCGTATTCGTCATAGGCCGTAACAAAAATAACGTGCGGCTGCCTGGGAAGCTCCTGAATGGCAGCCCCCAGTTCAAGTCCCGTCATTCCTGGCATCGAAACATCCAGAAACAACACCTGGTAATCCAGGGCTTTGATTAGGGCCAGAGCCTCCTGGGCGTTGGTGGCCTCTCCTACAATCTCAATATTGTCAAAACTGCTCAACGCAAAACGCAATTCCTGCCTCGCCGGATATTCATCATCAACTATCAATGCCTTGAGCTTCATTTATCTTCCCTCCCCGCTGGCTGGTTTACATATTAATGGTATCCTTATAAATATTGATGTGCCCTCACCCGGGTCACTGTCTATCTGTAAGCCGTACTCCTCCCCGAACAGCCCCTTCAGCCTCTCGTGAACATTGGATAGCCCCACCCCGTTGCCCGATCCGTATCCCGGCTTGAGTATCAGGGGCATCTTCTCAGGCGGTATGCCAACCCCGTCATCCTTGACTTCAAAAATGATTTCTTCTTCCTCTTCAAGATAGGCCCTTATCCATACGGTTCCCTTTCCCTGCTTTGGCTGCACCCCGTGCTTTACCGCATTTTCCACCAGTGGCTGGATGGTGAGAACCGGTATCTGGTAGTCATACAGCCTCTCATCAATATCGCGAATAATTCTCAGTTTATCATGAAAACGTGCTTTTTCAAGTATTAAATAGGTATTTAAATACTCAATCTCTTCCTTGATAGAATTGAAATGTCCATGCCTTTTAAGAGCGTATCTGAAGAATGACGCCAGCCTGATAAGGAGCCTCCGTGCAGTTTCCGGCTTTGTACGGCTGAACATTATGATGGTGTTCAATGTATTAAACAAAAAATGGGGATTTATCTGGGCCTGCAGGGCGTCGAGCTCAGCCTTGGTAACCAGCCTGGCCTGCCGGTCCAGCTCCGCCAGCTCCATTTGCAATCCAAGTATCTGGGCGACACCCTCCGCCAGTTTAACGTCGGCGGGACTTACATCGCCCTGTCTCACCTGATACAGCTTTACCGTCCCCACAACCTCCCCCTTGCATTTAAGGGGAGCAATGACCGCAGACTCCAGTGGACAATTTTCCACCGGGCAAATAAGCCCGTAACGGTTCTTAACCACCATCAGCTCACCTGTGTTGATAACCATCTTTGTAGCGTCGGTAAGGATTGGAAATCCCGGCTTATGGTGATCCGACCCTACCCCGATATAGGCCAGAACTTTTTCCCGGTCGGTTATAGCCACCGCCGCCACATCAGCTATGGTTTTAATAATTTCCACCGTCTTGCCGGCGGTGTCCTCGTTTAAACCCCTGCGCAGAAAAGGCAGAGTCTCATTGGCAATGCGAAGTGTGGGATCCAGGGTATGGTCCTCCAGATTACACATTTTCCCGCCTTTTTGCAAGTATCTGATTAAATATAACGTTGTGATACAGCCGGTTCCAAGCATCACAAAACCTGCCGCCCAGCCGGGAACGCCGGGGGCGAAGAAAATCAAAAAGGCCGTCAGGTTGAAGGGCAGCCACCTGATAGCAAATTCTTTAAACAATACAGCGTCCACCTATGCTACACCCCAGTACAACATTGAAAATTAAACCGTAAAATTCTGAATAATATTACAGATACAATTCGACAAAACCATTTTTATTCCTCCCAACGGTTGAATTAAAAAACTCAAACGTCAAAATCAAACTGCCAATGGCATCTGCCGGTGGAAAAATGATCCAGGCTATTGACCATATATTGCTCAGCTTTAAGAATATTAACCAGGAACGGAAAATATGCCGTATCTTGCTTTTGTTCTTTGATTAATTGATTCTATCAAATTGTAGCCATTATTGCCACCTCAAAACTCTTTCAAACTGGCCGGCATTTGTGAACGATAACACTTGTCATGGTGGGTATGAGTAAAAAAAATTAAGGAAAATGGTTTTATCAGATTAAAAGCCCCGGATATGGCCAAATAAAGAGATTGTGTTTATTATCACAAGGTGATACTATATAAAAAATACTTTTGTTCACGAGGGGGTTGGGAGCATGGCAGAAGTATATTATTTCGATTGCCTCAGGTATTCTTACAAACTGGTCGAAAAAAATTGCAACTGCCTGCTTCTGGTGGGCTCCCGGAAAGCCGTCACCGACAGAAGGAGAATACTTATCAAGGCTGGAATGAGCCCTGCAAACCTGGTTATAGTCAAAACCAGCAAAGAGCAGAAAGAAGAATACCACAGATCAAGGAACTCTACAGTCTTCATGACCCTGGAAAACTGGAAATAGCTGAAAATACATTAGCAAAACATATCGTTTCAGCATAATTTACTATATCTGAACAAAAAATCGCCGCACGGCGATTTTTTATCTTAAATCATATTATGCCGGGAATTTACTTGTTACAATCCGGCGACTGGCTTTTTCTATATATGACAACGCCACCCTCAAGGCGGGAGTAAACTTCGGATTTACCTTCAAGATAAGCCAGATGCGCCAAGGTCTCGGTAAGGGCAAACCTTATTTCGTGAAGAGACAGGCTTGGCCCGAAAAGTTTAACGCATATCTGGTAGGCGGAAGATCCGGTCCCCGCCAGTTCCGCAATCTGGTCCAATCTCTGGCGGTGGTGCTCAAGAAGTTCCACCACTCTTCCGGCACAGTCCGTAATAACCGGGCCGTGAGCAGGCAGGACCAGTTTCACAGGCAGGCTGCACATCCTTTCCAGAGAGGTGAGAAAGAGATCAAGCGGGTTTGGGTGAGACGCGGGCCAAAGGCCAATATTGGAGGATATTTTGGGAAGAAGGTGGTCTCCTGAAATTAATAAGCCTTCATCTGCGCTGAAAAAGCAGACGTGCCCGTCTGAATGGCCCGGGGTGTGAATCACCTCAAACTTCCTTCCCCCCATCTCAACGGTTTCCCCACCATTAAGCAGGGACAGGGACGGGTATGGCTGTATGAGATTCCATATGCTGGTCATATCATCCAAAATCTCAGTGATCAGATTGGGCGGCATTCCGTTTTCCTTAAACAACTCCCCCACCACCGGTATATTGACACGGCCCTTCTTCCACATCTGGTCAACAAAATAGCTTTCTGTCCTGTGCATAAAAACAGGCGCCCCGCTTAAGCCCTGAAGCCACCCTGATGCTCCGTAATGATCAGGATGGTAGTGTGTAATATATATTCCCTCTATATCCCCGTATTTCAATCCCATGTCCCTAAGGGCTCTTTCCCAAACTCCGGTGGACTGAGGATAATTCAATCCGGTATCAATAACTATCCACCCGTTTTTCCCCTGAAAAAGGTAGCTGTTTACATGGTCCAGCTTGAATGGAAGCGGGAGTTCAACCCTATATATACCAGGAGCCACTTCCATCATTATACCTCCTGACGTCATCCGAATTTTAACCCCCATTTACTAATTTCCACAGCAAAATCAAATATCCTCCTTATAACATAGCGCCATACATAATTTACATATATTAACATTTTAAAATCAAAAGGCACCCTTGCCGGGTGCCCGGATTAACTGCAAAACAGTACAAACCTTTCTATTTGCGGAGATTCCTTTAATGCATTAAAATCTTGCATGCTAAAAAATGCCTTCACACATGCGTATTGACATTTACGTTTAGAACAGAATATTTATTATCTCGGAAAACAATTCACAGGACCTTACTATACCCACCAGCCTGTCGTTTTCCAGCACAGGCAGTATATTTCTCTTTTCCCGGAATAATTTGAATACTGCCTCCTCCAGAGTGCTGTCGGTATTTAATGCCGTATTTAAAGGTTCTATTATGTCACGTACCGGCTTCTGAGCAATTTCCAGGCACAGACTTGTAAAAAGTCCCCTTATAAACACAGGCTCCACCCAGTTGGAAACATTCCAGCCACGATACCAGTCATCCCGGAGGTTGGGAGGCTGAACAGACGCCAGAAGTTCCTGTATGCCCACAAAGCCTATAAGGGATTTGTTTTCAAATACCAGCAAAGAGCTCTGTTCAACTCCGATACCCTGCCCCGCAAGGGAATTTTTCAGTATATAGGCTGCATCTTTTACAGTGGTATCCGCCGAAACCGACGAAAAGCTTTCCAGCGGAATCATAATGTCCCCCACTGTCTTTTCCTTTTTATATTCGTTAATTGGTTTTATATGTTCCACAGGAAGTCCCATAACGATTGCCTCCTTTTTGGTTTTCTAAGAAGGATTATGCATAATATGTGCCAGCTACAAAACTATTCGCAAAAAAAATTTACAAGCTGCTAAGTTAATATGGTTTTTCTGTTCATAGGGAGCTATCCTTATGTGATTTCTTTTTCATTTACCATTGCCTCTCAAATTCAACCATGTGATTTTATGAATTTGCATGATATTAAACAACTGTCTGCATGTGTACGATCACCGTGAATATACCGGTTCAAAGGACTGAAAAAACGTCGTTTTAAAAGCTAATCTGAAACCATTCCTAAAACCGGGACATTCAAAAAAATAGTATTGTCAATAAGCAACCGGACTCTAAAGCATTTCTTTCCAAAGTACGGTACGAATATTTCTTCTTCTGACAAAATGAGGATAACCCCAGGTACCCGTCCAAATTTGTAAAAATTTTTTTGTCCTCATTGTAAACCTCCAGGGCTTGTGATATTATATACAAAATAGTCTTTGTCATGGACACCACATACAGGTGTATTTTTTTAGACCATTTAGCTCTTGATATCACATTCACTATATAATCGCCACTGCAAATACACACAGGCGGGGGTGGTGCCCGTTGAAAGTTTTATAACACCTCCAAAAACCGGTGAGGGGATGTCGGTAAATGTTTGATTATCTAAGCGGTTACCTGTACTCCATATACTTCACCCATAATTTTGCCTATGCTCTGATCATACTACTGGCCACAGTTCTGGCAGGAGTAAGCGCGGAAACAGTAACAAAGGTATTAGCGGCAAAAAATGAAAAATCCACTGGATTATAAGCCAACAGAGGAAGGGAAGTCCGCGTTGGCAAAACAATGCCCAATATGTTTAAAGGGGGGTCGTTTGACCATGCTAAAAGAATGGCTGGAAAGAAACCTGCAAGAGCCGTTTTTCCGCGCCGAAATGGTGAAAGCTGGGATAAATGTGGTCGAAAGAGCCGACCAGAACCTCGGGACAATCAAGGCTATGGCCTTTTGCGGCGCTATTTACATGGCTTTTTGCGTATTCTGGTATGCAAAATATATTGCCTGAGATTGTGAATTATAATTTTTGTTCTTGTGCCATAGGTATCATTTGGTCGGGGGCCGGGAACCGATACAACGGCGCCCTTCCGTTGGAGACCCCTGCCCCCGCCTGTCTGATACGAAGAGAATCATGCCCGTACCGTATCCAGGGGAAGGGAAGTCCGCCTTGACCGACACAGACCGATATACGGTTTTGTATTGAGGTGACCCGAAATGACCTATTTGCCATTTGCAGATACAAATATCAGTTTGATTGCGATTTTCATGGCAGGTCTGATAATCGGAGTTTTCAAAGGAGTCTTCGGCAAGCTTGCCAATATTATCATCGTCCCTGCCCTGAGTATCCTTGGCCTGCCCATTTCAATATCCGTCAGCACAGGCGTCGGGGTATCTCTTGGCCGCACCTCCCTGTCCATTTTCGCCATGGACCCGGAGCGCCCCGCCTTCCGCAGGGCAGGTCTGGTTGCCGGGATAATAGGGCTTCCGGGAGCATATTGGGGCCTGAGGCTTCATCTTTTACTGGCGGACACCGCTTACGGAAACGCCGCCATACTGCTTGTTTATGCCTCTATACTGCTGTGCGCGGCAACGGTGTTATTCAGACAGTGGTATTTCTTCCACCGGAATGACTACTATGATGAAGCGCCTTTTCCACCTTTCGGCCTTAACTGGAGATTTCCGCTGGCAGTTCCCGGAGGATCGGGCCTGAACCACATCACCCTGACCCGGGTGGCCCTTACAGGCCTTCTACTGGGCATTGCCACGGGTTTTATAGGCCTTGGGGCAGGAATACTGGGAATACCGCTTTTCATGTACATACTGGGCCTTCCCCCCAAAAATGCCGCAGCCACCGATTCCATTGCCATGCTGATAATCAGCTCCGGAACACTATTAAGCTATGCGTCGGCGGGCCGAGTAGAACTTATAACCGTTCTTGCACTGGTGGTGGCTGTTGCACTGGGGAACCGCATCGGCTCACTACTGCCCGGTGAGGTTAGCTTAAGCCACGCCAGGCTTGCATTTGCGATATTGCTGGCCACAGCCGGGATATCTGCAGCACTAAGCCTTGGCAATACTGCGTTATCCCTCATTATTATTACAGTGGCCGGATTTGCCCTGTGCATTTTCGCGGCAGTGTTTTCAGCGGTGTCCGAGAGAATACTGGACCAGGAAAAGCGGGTGGCCCGCAATAAAAACCTTGTTTAGGGCAGGGCAGCCCTCCCTACCGTGGATCTCCCGGTTCATGTAATGCCCAACTGGTTTAAAAAGGGTTTGGTTATTGAAATGAAATCTGCAAACTTCCTGGCGATTTGAGCCACATCTCCATGAACGCTTTCAATAGGGAGCAATATCTTTAGCCTGTACTTGCCTGTGGCCTCCACTTTGGGAAGCTCCCTCTCCAGAGCACTTCCCAATTTTTTTTCCATCTCGGCTTTCAATTCAAGAAGCGGCAGGAAAACGTTCTTTTTGTGCCCATCCATCACCAGGTCCAGCACAAGAAATTCCTGCCCCCTGTTCGGGCCTTTCCTGGGCCTGGTTTTACCTATCCTGTAATAAATGTCGGTTTTATCAAACACCTTTACACACTTCCAGGACTCGGCAATGCCAAGACTCTGACCGGGCAGAGTATAAACAATGTTTATACTCTTGGGTGCCAGCAGATTTTTTACCTCAAATAAAACCTCTTCCACGAATTCCTCAAAGGTCTTTGAACTTATGGAAACACCTTTCGGAGACTGCACATTTTCTTCTTTAAGCCATTTTTCAAACCAGTCCAGTACTTTTTTATGATCCAATTTACCGTCCGGACCGGTGAACGACTTTTCGACGTTCTTTTTCTCTACATCCTTAAGAAAAGCTCTTTTTCTCCTGTTAAAAATTTCAATAAAATTTTTATCGGTCACGGTATACCGCTCCCTTTGCAACATCTTTTTTCACCGCCGTACCGGCCCTTGAATCCCGGGCGGAACAATCAGTGACCGCCCGCTTTTAATATACCGGATGCCGCTAATACAAGAACAATTATTTCCACGATAACAATCAAAGAATATATTTTATCTTTTTTGGACAGGTATGCCGGAAGCAATATCAAATATCCAATAACAGTCAGACCGCCAAGGAAGGCTATCCCAATCAGCGGGAGAAAATCTCCGAACCCGATCATTCCCAGCCAGCCCCACCCGTTGGGAACCTTGGCAGCCTCAAGATAGTCCGAAGCTTTCATTCCCCAGTAATTCTGCATCTGTGAAGGGTCGATATAAGAAGGCATGACACCTGTTGCGTATAGCATGAAGGTTATTGCCAGCACCACTATTCCCAGCCAGGACCCGTACAGTAAAAGGTTGGCGTATTTGATCTGCTCCGGGGGAACCGCTACCCTTGCACCCGGGCTGTTTTTAAGATCCGGCTTTTCCAGCGCATTATTTATTTTTATCTCTGCCATATAAATTACCCCCAAATCCCCAGTCCTTTTAAAAGAGACCTTATTCCGGCAAACAGCAGCATTGCTATAACCAGATACCTGACCGCCTTTGGCTTAGCCCCCGCCAATAGTCTTACCCCCACCAGGGAACCGAACATGATTCCAAGTACGGAAGGCACCGCGATAATCGGCAGTACGGCGCCCTGGTTCATGTATATCCACGCAGCCGAAGTATCCGTGATGGACAGAAGGAACTTACTGGAACCCACGGCTATCTTTAAGGGAGCGCCCATTAAAAGGTTCAGAACAGGAACGTTCGCCCATCCGGCCCCAAGCCCGAACATACCGGCCACAGTGCCTATTAAGGTGAACATCAGAAAGCCCTGTGGGGTCCTCCATACAGTCCAGTCAACAGTCTTGCCGGCAGAAGCCTCATAATAGGATCCCTGGATACCCAGCGCCTTACTCAGCCCGTCCCTGGCGCCAACGGTGGGATATTCACTGTTTTTCGAGAATATGAACAGGAGGGCAATCAGAGTAATGGTAATACCCAGGGCGGTCTGGGTTACATTGGTGGGAAGGGCCAGCCCCAGAAAGGCCCCAACAATACTGAAAGTGGATGCTATCAGCGCCACCGGCAGCGCCAGCCTTAAATTAGCCAGGTTTGCCTTTAAAAGTCCGGGACCTGCAGCCAGGGCCCCCGCCAGCGCAACGATCAGGCCGGCGCCCCTGACGAAGTCAAGGTGAAACGGGAAAAAACTCCCCACTATGGGAACAAAAAGCACCCCGCCTCCAACTCCCGCAAGGACGGCAACAACCCCCATCACAAAAGTCACCACGAACAGCAAGAGGGGCCACACCCACCACGACACGTCCGAATTCCCGGACGCCGCCTGAACCGATGCAGATATGTTTCCGGCCACCGGGGAAGCAGACGCCGATGCCAATAACACATCTGCCTTACCAGCAATAAAATCCAGCATTTTGTATCCCCCTTAACGACAGACATTTTATCTTCAGGTCTAAAGGTCTAAAAGGTGGTTCAATATTTCACATCAACAGTTAAAAAAATGGCTGTTTTCTTTTTTGCTCATCATTATATTTCCGGGAACCACCTCCTTTTAACGCGTCCATTCACCGCGCCATCCCGGACAGACGCTGAAATTCCTCAAACCATTCCCCTGTAGTCTTTCCGTCAGGAAATAACATCATAAAAGTGCAAAATCCTACTTTTAAGCCTGACGGACTGTATGATATAATACAGCCAAATACTTGAAGAGGATACGAGGCCTGAGCTTTCCTCCGGTTGTTCCTTATCAGACAACCAAATAGTCTTAAACTAAAAGCCTCTTCTCTCCCCGCTTGTATCTGTTGTCACTATCTACAAGCATTATTCATGCCAGCGAACAAACCACTGGGGGCATTGTTTTTACACTACGCAGCAGCAAATAAACCTTTGAATACTGTCTGTTATCAAACAGTTAGTTCGGGAGATTCACAAATTAGGCGTTGTGACATTAGTTTCAAGCAGCCTGTTAATTGTCTGATATCATACAATTGAGGAGAATAATACAATGAGGGTTCTACATGGCCTGTATGATAAATTTATTCACACCAGCCTACGCTTCCAGTTCCTGGTCATTATTGCTTCTCTTTTGCTAATCCCGGTTCTGGTTATGTTCTACGACATATTTTTTGCCTCAAAAAGCGACGAGGTCATCATACTGGACCACGAGGTAAAGCTGACTTCACTGGTGCAAAATAAAATTGTCCCTGGAATAGAAAGTTCCATAAATAAAAAAATGAAGGAAGAAAGCTCCGGCTCCCTCAGCCTGGAGGCAAAGACCATTTACCTGCAAGAGACATTTAATGAAATTGCGGAGCCGCTGGCTTCAAATTTTCCAGGCGTCAGATTCGGACTGTACCTGCCTGAAAGCAAACAGATATTCGTTCAGGGGTTTCTGCACGAGTACCGCCAGCTTTCCCCGGATGAAGCCCTGGAAAGGGAAAAAAGGATTATGGATGAGGCAGATTCGGGGCTTGTGGCCGTCACCGCCAGCCAAAGGCCCCTGGCCAGACTCACCAGCAGCCTTAAGGAAGAAACATTTGAGTACCTCTCTCCGGTGTTCATAGACAATAAACTGGTAGCCGTAGCATGGGCCGATGAGAGGCTTAACCCCATTTTTGCCCAAACCCGGAGCTTCCGGATGGCCACCAGGTATATTGCGCTTCTTGTTCTGTTTATTGGGGCAGCCGGGGCTCTGCTGGTCATACACAATCTGGCCAGCAGCGTTTCCAACATCAAAAAGGGACTCAGGTCAATGGAAGATGATATATCCCGACTTCTTCCGGAGATGTCGGGTGAGGCAGGCCAGATAACGGCCGCAATAAACAGGATGGCCGCAGCCCTGGCTGAAAAGGAAAGGCTAGAGTTTGAGATGCAGAGGTCCGAGAAACTGGCGTCGCTGGGGCGGCTTGTCACCGGCGTTGCCCACGAGCTGCGAAATCCCATCGGGGTTGTAAAGGCCGCCGTGCAGGTTATGGAAAAGGAATACCCCCATGACAAGGAAATAAAAGAATTTACCACGGTTATAAAAGAACAGGTGGACAGACAAAACAAAGTAATCCAGGAACTGCTGGATTTCGGCCGTCCCAGCAAGCAGGTGGTCCAGCCGGTAAACATCAACTCGGTGCTTGAGAAAGTACTTACCTTTACCTCCCCCATGCTCCGGCAAAACAAAATTCAGCTTATAATTTTACTGGATCACGACCTGCCCAAAATACTGGCCGACGCATCGAGAATAAAGCAGGTTTTTGTCAATATGATACTGAATGCCATTCAGGCGATGCCTGATGGTGGGATACTTGAAATAAAGACTTATCTAGAGAACGGTTCCATATGCACCGAGTTTAAGGATAATGGCCTGGGCATTGAGTCCGAGGAGCTTTCCAGGATATTCGATCCCTTTTACACCACCAAGGATTCAGGTACCGGCCTGGGGCTTTCCATCAGCCACCAGATAATAAAAAGCCACAACGGGACAATTCACGTCAGCAGCGTGCCGGGCGAGGGCACAGTATTTATGGTTTTATTACCCCCAACCTCTGATCAGGGAGGCGCTAACAATGATACCAAAGATTCTGGTTATTGATGACGAGGAGCATATGTGCTGGGCCCTTGAGCGGGCAATGAAGCAGGAGGGTTACCAGGTGCTGACCACCACCCGCGGCCGTACCGGGCTGGAATTGATAAGGGAAGAGGCCCCCTCACTGGTCATCCTTGATCTGAAGATGCCCGAGATGGACGGCATGGAGGTGCTGAAAAAGGCCAAGGAGTATAACCCGAAGCTGCCGGTGGTTATGCTGACCGCCCACGGAACCATTGAAACCGCCATCGAGGCAATGAAAATAGGAGCAACAGACTATCTCACCAAGCCATTTGACCTTGACGAGCTGAAAATGGTTATAAGGCAGAACCTCGTAATGAGCCAGCTTGTCAGCGAGGTCAATTTCCTGCGTTCGGAGCTGACTAAAAAATACAGGAAGATGATTGGCGAAAGCCCGGCCATAAAAGAAGTCATGTACCTTATAGAAAAGGTATCAAACAGCAACGCCACGGTTTTAATAACCGGAGAAAGCGGGACCGGCAAGGAAGTGGCGGCTGTGGCAATACACCAGAACAGCCCGAGGCGTGATTACCCCTTCGTACCGGTAAACTGTGCCGCCCTTCCCGAAAACCTTCTTGAGAGCGAGCTGTTCGGGCACGAAAAGGGAGCGTTCACGGGAGCGCTGGCCAGAAAGATGGGCCGTTTTGAACTGGCGGACAAGGGAACTATATTCCTGGACGAAATAACAGAAATGCCATTAAGCATGCAGGTTAAACTATTGAGGGTGCTTCAGGAAAAAGCCTTTGAAAGGGTTGGGGGAACCGAGACACTTCACGTTGACGTCAGAATTATCGCAGCCTCCAACAGAGACATCACCTCCGCAATAGAAAAGGGCCTTTTCAGGGAGGACCTGTACTACCGCCTGAATGTAATCCACATACCCCTTCCGCCGCTAAGGGAAAGAAAAGAGGATATCCCTATCCTGGCCAATCACTTTCTGGATAAACTAAGGCCGACATACCTCGTCAACAGTATTACTGACGACGCTATGAAACTTCTGCTTAAATACAACTGGCCGGGAAATATAAGGGAACTTCAAAATGTGCTGGAGAGAGCGGCAATTATTTCCCAAAGCAATGAAATAACCGCCGACGACCTGCCCAGGGAGTTCCAGGCAACCCCGGCAAAATCAAGCGGAGAACTGGTTATCAATATTCCTGACAGTGGCATTTCACTGGAAGACCTTGAGAAGGAGTTGATCATAAAGGCGCTAGAAAAAAGCAAGGGTAATCAGACCAGAGCCGCACAACTACTGGGTATAACCCGTTCAGCACTTTTATACCGCATTCAGAAACACGGGCTAAGTTAGGCAAACCGTAAAATAAATCGAAAAGGAAAATGAGATATAATAAAAATGTGTTTTAGTATTAGAAAAATAATTGAGTCAAGAAGGATTATCGGCCTTTTATCAGAATATTTTCTATAACCCTATAACCGGGCGCAAGCTCTGACAGTAATTCGGTAAAATAAATAAAAATGCGGTGGTGGACCAATGATTTCATCAAAGTCGGAAGCTTTTTTTGAGATAAATACTCCTCAGGGGACTGTTTCTGTTGAAGGTCCTGTCAGTGAGGACTATTTAAAATCTCTGAAAATGAATCAGGGTCTGGCTAACTTCCGCATGCCCGACAGGCAGCACGAAGCGTTGTGCATTATTGCCCGGGCCCCGGAGGGGCTTGTTTATATTGCGAGGAATAATGACGAGATTATAGGCTACGTTGTATTTCACTACCCCAGCCAGTTTTCCAGGTGGAGCAAACATCCCCGCGTGCTGGAACTGGGAGCCATCGAGGTTTCCAGCAAATTCAAGAGGTATAAGCTGGGGACAAACCTGCTAAAGGCCGCTTTCTCCAATCCAGTAATGGAAGAATATATAATCATTACCACTGAGTTCTTCTGGCACTGGGACCTCAAGGACAGCGGCCTGGATGTATGGAATTATCAAAGAATGCTTACAAAGCTGTTTGGATCTGTCCACTTTAAAAAAAGGCGCACTGACGACCCGGAAATACTTGAGCACCCTGCAAACATGCTGATGGTCAGGGTGGGTACGAAGTTGACCCCGGCATATATAAAAAGCTTTGAGGAAATGCTTTACCAGCAGTCCATTGTGGAATAAAAAGCCGCCCTGCAGGGCGGCAGACTTCAGAATCCAGGTATAAAGGATGCCTTACGGCATCCTTTATTAACTATGTTTGTTACATTCCCACTTCCAGTATTCTTGGTTCCGGTGCGTAATGGTCATGGGAAATAAGCTCCCTTTTTTCCTCCCCGTTCTCCATGGACGAAACCCTGTAAACCTTGGCCTCAAATCCCGGAGAGCCCTCACTGACCACAGCCGACTCCCCTCTTGAAAGAACCTTGCTGCCCCTCAACATAATCCCCGGAGACACCGTTTTCACCTCGGTATCAATTTCCCCGTTTTGCGCCGGATCATATTTTTCCCTCAGGTAATCTTCCGCCTGGGAGGGACTGAGTCCCCCCAGCACCACGGCAAGTATTGTCTGCAATGAAATAATCAGAAACAGGGCAGTCAGTCTCTTAACCATCAACTATTATCACAGCTTTATAAAATATTTTGCCCCGGCAATACTGCTCTTTTAGTCCGATACGTTCATGGTCAGCTCTATATACTTATCGGCGGCCAGGGCCTTTTCTATTATTTCCCCGGTAATCACTTCACCCTCTTCAACAATCACCTGTCCTCCCGGGGCTGTGATCTTTCTGGTGGCTTTTTTGCCGGCCAGGTACTGGCGCTGCCTTGCCTCAAAGACTTCCACAGGGTCGCCGGACGTAAGGCCTTTGACCTTTTCATTCTCAGGCTGAAGTGGGCTCACCGGGTCTTTCACAACACTGGTGGTCTTGGCCTCAGACAGCTCTTTTACGACGTAGTCCCCATGTCCGTCCTCAATTACCAGGAACCTGGAACCGTAAGTGATCACCTTTTCACCGGGGACCACAAAAACGCCGCCATCCTCGGCGTTGACCTCACAGCCCGTAACCTTCCCTGACTTATCGTCCACCACGAACTCGGAAACCGTACCTATATATTTACCGGATTTGGTCATTACCCCAGACTTCACTACATTGATGTCCTTTTCAAGAATGGCCGTCAGATCAGCCTTTGCGCTTACAGGGAAAACATCACTGCTGTTCAGGACAGTTACGGCGAACTCCCCAATTCCAAGAACCGCACCGTAAGGGAGGGACCGCATTTCCCCATACCACTTTTCCCTGTCCAAAAGAAGGCACTCCACTTTTCCCTGCTCGGGGTTTATAACTATTGCCGATACGTTGCCCAGCTGATTTCCCGTTGAAATTTCTATGACCGGCAGTCCCAGGATCTGTTGCGTTTTCTTCATTTATACTTCTCCCCTTAGTTTGATAATTTCTGTTTTGATTTCAGCCAGATCTTCGGCACTGAGGGCTTGGCCCCACATGGCCTCCAGCATTTCCAAAACCGCCAGGGCCGGTCCTTTTTGACCTTCCGCCAGGTATACCGACCCGATTTCAACACATAGCATAACAGCAAGCTTCGGCGGGGGATCCATTCTCAGGGCTTTGAAGAAATCTTTGGATATGGAACCCGGGCAACCACAAAGGGGTACAAAATGCAGTAAAAAGTAGAAATGCCCACCGTTATAAAGAGTACCGGGGCCCTTATGGCTAACATGGCGGAGAATATACAGAAAATGGAGTGTTTTGCATAAAAACAATACAATAAATATTCGACAAATGATCTGTTTTTTTGTTTATTCGATGCTTATAATTGGGTTCCTGCATAAGAAAGCTCAAAATAACAATCACCATATCTGAGCTTTTTTTGGCCACTGGCTGCCGGTATATTGCATTTTGGCTGTGATAATTTTTATAATATTTACAATTATTTAATATTAAGATATATTCTGCAAAACCCTGGCTCTAAACTACCGGAGGGGAGATGATGATTTTCTTGCATAACCCGTGATAATAACGCAACCGAGCAATTATTTAGTTAATAAGGGGGAAAAATATTATGATGAATTATCCTCTGACAACTAATAGTATCCTTGAGCGCGCTAAAATGCTCTACTCAAAACGGGAAATAGTATGCAGGGACTATTCCGGTATGTTCAGATACAATTACGGGCAGTTTTACGATCGGGTATGCAAGCTTGCCAATGTTCTGGAGAGGCTTGGCGTGAAGCGGGGGGACAGGGTTGCCACCCTTGCCTGGAACACACACCGGCACCTGGAGCTGTATTTCGCCATTCCATGCATGGGAGCGGTGCTTCACACACTGAACCTGAGGCTTTTCCAGGAACAGTTGATATACATAATAAACCACGCCGAGGACAGGGTTATATTCGTTGACCAGGACCTGTTGCCGTTATTGGAGGCGATAGAAGATAAAATAAGCACCGTCAAACAATTTGTGGTGATGAGTGACTCCTCCGATCTTCCCACGACCTCTTTAAGCCCGGTGTACTCGTATGAGGAACTGCTATCAAAGGCGCCGTCAACTTATGACTTCCCGCCTGACCTGGACGAATGGTCAGCCGCCGCAATGTGCTACACCACCGCCACCACCGGGGACCCAAAGGGTGTAGCCTACACTCACCGGGCCATCTTCCTTCATTCCATGGCCTGCCTCACCGTCGACATGATGGGAATTGGCAACAGGGATACCGTCATGGCTGTTGTGCCCATGTTTCACGCCAACGCCTGGGGCATGCCCTTCACGGCCACGTGGACCGGGGCCAGGCAGGTATACCCGGGTTCCCGCCCCGATCCAAGGATACTCTGCCAGCTGATACAGGACGAAAAGGTTACCCTGACGGCCGGGGTGCCCACGATATGGATGGGCATCCTGCAGGTAATGGAGAGGGAAAGGTTTGATTTCAGCAGCGTCAAGGCCTTTATCTGCGGCGGGTCGGCAATACCCCTGGCCCTTATGAAGGCCTACGATGAAAAGCTGGGCATTCCCATAATACATGCCTACGGGATGACAGAAACCACTCCCCTGGTCACACTTTCCAGGACGAAATGGCACATGGACGGCTGGACCCCGGAAAAACAGTACGAGGCCCGGATAAAGCAGGGCATAGTAGCTCCCGGCCTGGAGATCAGGATAGTGGGGGAAAATGGTGAAGACCTTCCACACGACGGAAAAACAATGGGCGAGCTGCTGGTGCGGGGACCCTGGATAGCAGGAGAATACTACAACAATCCCGAGAAAACCACCGAGTGCATGAAGGGCGGCTGGCTGCACACCAACGACATTGCCACCATAGATGAAGAAGGTTACGTTGCCATTTGCGACCGCACCAAGGATCTGATAAAGAGTGGGGGCGAGTGGATCTCCTCGGTGGACATGGAAAACACCATTATGGCGCACCCGGCGGTGGCCGAGGCAGCGGTTATAGCCATTCCGCACGAAAAATGGAACGAGCGCCCCATGGCCTGCGTGGTGGCGAAGCCGGAGTTTAAAGGAACGCTGACAGAAGAAGAGATAATTAGGTTTCTGGAAGGTAAGATGGCAAAGTGGATGCTGCCGGACAGGGTAATCTTTATTGATGAAATCCCCAAAACAAGCGTCGGCAAGTTTAACAAAAAAGATCTGCGCGAAAAGTACCTGTGATTCTGACCGGGATGAAGCAACGAAGGCGCCCGTTATTCGGGCGCCTATTAATTGTTTATGAAAAAACAGTTTAATGTTATAATCCATATTAACAAAACCTTACAAACTGCTGCGGGGTGACAATGGTATGCCCGCCAACCTTACTCCTCAATACCACATAGCCGAGGAAAACTATAAGAAAGCCTCCACCATTGAGGAAAAGATAGCGGCGCTGGAGGAAATGCTGGCCGTTATACCAAAACACAAGGGTACTGAGAAACTCCAGGCCGACCTTAAAAAAAGGCTATCCAAGCTGAGGGAAGATGGCGCAAGGAAATCACCGGTTAAAAGGTTTGACCCGTTCAGCATTGAAAGGCAGGGAGCGGGGCAGGTTGTGATATTCGGCTACCCAAACACGGGAAAGTCATCACTTTTAAACGCCCTGACCAGGGCTGACACCAAGGTGGCCGATTACCCCTTCACCACCACACTTCCTGTATCAGGAATGATGCCATTTGAAGATATCTACGTCCAGATGGTGGAACTGCCGCCCATAACCGCTGAAATGTCGCCCCCGGGAATATCCGGGGCGCTTATCAACTCAGATATAATACTGGTGGTGTTCGACCTGTCCTCGGACCAGTGCCTGGACCAGGTCAACGAGAGCCTGGATTTTCTAAAGAAAAAGAGAGTCATAAGAGATGAGGAAATTCCGGGAGTGCGAAGCGTCCCGCCCCGCAGGGTGCTGCTGGTGGGAAACAAGTCCGACCGGCCCGAAAGTGGAGATAACCTTGAAATAATAAAGGAGCTGATCCCGGACAAATTCAGGCTGTTTACCGCCTCAGCCGCGTCCGGGGAAAACATGGAACAGCTTAAGCTGGTACTGTTTAAAACTCTTGATGTTATCCGTATATACAGTAAAACGCCGGGAAAAGAACCGGATATGAAAGCCCCCTTTGTTCTGAAGCATGGCAGTACGGTACTGGACCTGGCTGAGAAGATTCATAAGGACATGGCAAAGAAACTAAAGTTTGCCCGGGTTTGGGGATCGGCAAAGTTTGACGGCCAGTCCGTACCCAAAGACTATGCCCTGCAGGACAGGGATATTGTGGAGATTAACACGTAAAAACATAGAAAACCACAGAGTGCACAGAGGTCACCGAGACATTAGAGGAAAAGAAGGATAAGGAGACATAAAAACCGAGCGGGCACCAGTTTCCACCAACCGGTGCCCGCTCAGTATCTATTCAGGCGGTGATCTTCTTTTTTGCAAATATTGTCATTTATCATTCCGTCATCTCCACCAACCGGCGCAGATTGTCTACAATGTCGATAATATCCAGTAAATCCATCTGCTCGGTGTATTTTTCCAGGATATTAGTGATGTTTCCCGCCGCTTGTGCCACTGCCGGTGCCATTTAAAGCTCCTCCTTTCAGTTTATAACCGCTTTTTATTTTATTTTATTGTCTGAAAAGTGAGGAAACAATTTGTTTAAAGCCAAATGCCAAATATTTTTACTTAACGGTTTTTTAAGACAAAATGGGTATTTCCACGGTCCGGTTTGCCTGTCACCGATTTGTTGAACCCCGATTATCACCCGTTTAACCTTCCCCAGAGGGGGTTTAAGGATAAGGCCGCCTTTGTTCCTTATTTAGCAAATGTTAGCCATTTATTTTACTCATGCTCCCAATCCCGTTTTCTGAATAGTTTTACTTCTCCTTTTCTACTCATCTTTCAAATTGACACAGGACACCCCGTGTAGGAAATTATCTACAGAATTCCTTTCAGTAAAATTTCCTATAAAAAATAGCAGGCGCCCTGGCGGCGCCTGCTACATCCTCCTTATTTTACCGTTGCCCTGGACCTGTGCGGTCCCACCCACTATTATATTATCTATCCACATAGTTGGCTGCGCGTCGCTTACCGGAACCCCCTGCCCGTCCTTTCCGCAGGTGCCGATGGTAAAACCAAGGTCCCTGCCCACCATTTTAATATTCTTCAGCACCTCCGGCCCGTTACCGGTAAGGGTGGCTCCCCTTATCATGGATCCCTTACTGCCGTTCTCGATGAGATAACCCTCAGCCACGTCAAAAACGAAGTCACCGGTGGTTGTATTTACCTGCCCGCCCCCCATCTTGGTAACAAGAACCCCGTGGCCAGCCTCTTTGATAAGCCGGTCAGGGTCCTCCTTTCCGGAGGCGATGTAAGTGTTGCCCATTCTGGGTATGGGCTTGTGCTGGTAAGACTCCCTCCTGCCGTGCCCGTTTGATCCTATCCCATCTTTTAAGGCCGTCAGGCGGTCATAAAGAAAGTCCTTGAGCACGCCGTTTTCTATCAGGGTCACCTTTCTGGCCGGCACTCCTTCGTCGTCGAAACTGTATGACCCGTACCTGTCCTCAAGGGTGGCGTCGTCTACAACGGTGACCATTTCTGAGGCAACGGGCTGCCCCTTCCTGCCGGCATATACAGACAGCTCCTTTTGCACCAGATCTGCCTCCAGTCCGTGGCCGCAGGCCTCGTGTACCATTGTTCCTCCGGCTTCACCGGCCATGACCACCGGCATTTTCCCGGAAGGGGCCGGCCGGGCATTCAACATTTCCACAGCCCTGGCGGCCGCAGCCCCGGCCATATCCTGGGGGTTGTTGCGGGCAAGTAGATCAAACCCGGCCATGCTCCCCACGGCCTCGTAGCCGGTCTGGATGGTTCCGTCCCGGGAAGCCACCACCTGAACCATCAGCCTGGTCCTTATGCGCTCATCTTCTATATAGTCACCCTCGCTGTTGACTATGGTCACATTTTGTACAACGTCACCGTAGCCTACAATAACCTGTTTTATATAATCCGGGTCAACAGCCCTGGCGGCCCGGTCCGCCGACTCCACGGCGCTTACTTTATCCTCGGTCTTTACACTGTCCGGGCGAACACCGAAATTGAATTCCACCAGGGGTTTAACCTTACGCAGGTCTATGTTGTAGTCCTTTTTATCACCACTGGCGGCGTGGCTTACAATCTCGGCAGCCCCGGCCATGCCCTCCCGGGTCAGGTCGTTGGTGTAGGCATAGGCCGTTGAATCGCCTGCTATAACCCTAATCCCGGCGCCCACATCAAGACCTGAGTTCACCCTCTCGATCTTGCCGCCCTCGCAGCCGATGCCCGTAACTTTTTTGTGTTCAATGTATATATCCGCAAAATCCCCGCCATTCTTCAATGCTATCTCCAAAACCTCTTTAAGGACCTGCCGGTCAACCAAGAAAACCACCTCGGCAATCTGTAAATCTTTCCACCATGCTATATTTTAAGCCTATACACGGCATTTGATACTACCACTGACGGGAACGGCAGCTAAAAAAGTACAGCCCCGGGTGGAATTTTTACCGGATGAAACTAAAAGCGGGAAAAAAACCGGCACATGATACTTTTATAGTAGAATTATTTATCTGGAGGAATATTATGGTATTAGGTCGCTCACTGAATTGAATTTCCTCCTTGATATTCGGGGTATTAAGATACCCCCTTTTTTTATCCGTCATCACACCGGCGAAAAACACCTAACAGTGGCCGCCGCAGCGTCCTCCCGCCACATCCCCGGAAGTGCCTCCAAAATCCTTTATACCCCTGGCATAACGGGAAAGCTTCTGGTCAACTAAATAAAATACCGTGCCATCCGGATAACTGCCGTTTTCATCCGCCTCCCCGGCCCTCACCCCGGTTAGAAGCTCTATACCCTCCTCCACCGTGGAAACGGCATAAATGTGGAATTTGCCCTCGGCCACGGCCTGAACCACCTGGTGGTTCAACATAAGGTTATCAATATTCTTGGATGGGATGATAACTCCCTGATTTCCACTTAACCCCCTGTCCCTGCACAGGTTGAAAAAACCTTCCACCTTTTCGGTGACCCCGCCCACGGGCTGTATTTCCCCCTTTTGGTTGACCGATCCTGTAACGGCAATCCCCTGGTCGATGGGAAGGCCTGACAGGCTGGAAAGCAGGCAGTACAGCTCGGTGCTAGAGGCGCTGTCGCCGTCGACCCCTTCGTAAAGCTGCTCGAATGTGATCCTTGCGGACATGCGCAAAGGCTTGTTTTGGGCGAATTTTTCCCCAAGATAGCCCACCAGGGTAAGTACCCCCTTGGTATGGCTGCTTCCGCTCATGTGGGATTCCCTCTCAATGTTTACCACGCCCTCCTGGCCCATGAAGGTGCTGGCGGTAATCCGCGAGGGACGGCCGAAGGAGTAGTCTCCGAAGTCAAGAACCGAAAGGCCGTTTATTTTTCCCACAGCCTTGCCCTCGGTAGCCACCATTAAAACATCCTTCAGCATCATCTCCTGCATCTTTTCCTCTATCCTGTTGCAGCGGTATATCTTTTCCTCTATAGCCTTCGTAACATGGGACGATCCCACCCTGGGCGAGTTCTCAATCTCGGCCCATGCCGAGGCCTCGTAAACCACCTCGATAACCTCGTTAAACCTGGTGGACAGTTTGTTTTGGTTACCGGCCAGGCGGGAACCATACTCAATAAGTTCGGCCAAACCGGTCCTGTCAAAGTGCCTTAAGTTTTCCCTGGCGCAAACCGCTCCCACGAAGGCCGCGTAATGGGCCAGGTTTTCCTTTGTGCGGGGCATTTCGGTATCGAAATCCACCTTCACCTTGAAGAATTTCTGAAAGTCCTCATCCAGTGCCCGCAGAAGGCTGTATATCTGGTAGCTGCCCACCAGAATGACCTTGACGTTCAGCGGTATCGACTCAGGCCTCAAAGAAACAGTGGGCACCATGCGGTACTGCTCTCCTATATTCTCCACCAGGCACTCCCTGTTTTTCAGGGCTCTTTTGAGGGTATCCCAAACCATGGGGTCGCTTAAGACATCCCTGGCCTGAAGTACAAGGTACCCGCCATTGGCGCGGTGTATGGCCCCGGCCTTGATCATGGTGTGGTCGGTGCTCAGGGTTCCCATCTGGGTGTTGTACTCAATTTTGCCGAACAAGTTATAATAATTGGGGCTGTTTTCAAATACCACGGCAGCCCCCCTGGTTTCCCCGTTATTTACGAAAAGGTTCACCCTGTACCGGTCAAAAAGGTTATGACCGTCGCAGGTTAAACCCGCCGCTTCCGTACCGCCACTTGGTTTCAACAGTTCCAGGTTCCTGGCTATGTCGTCCAGTATACCCTGCAGGTATTCCCTTATTCCCCCCATTTTACCGTACTTTTCCTGTATTTTGTCCACCAGGGGGCCGGCGGCCACAAGGACTATCTGCTTGTCAAGGTCCGCAATTTTCTGCTTGGTTTCCCTTTCCAACTGACGAGTCGCCGAAAGGACCTCTTCGAGCCTTTGCTGCATCGCCCTTCCCTGCTTTTCAAGCTCTTCCTGGGTTTCCCGCGGCAATGCCTCGTACTCGTCGATGGACATCTTTTTGCCGTCCTTTGTAGGGGCAAAGTAGAACCCGTTCGACCCCTGTTTCAGTATAAATCCAGCCTCCGCAGCCTCCCGCCTTACCCCGTTGACGGCCTTTTCTATTTCCCCTTCCAGTTCCTGCACTATGGCAGCTTTTTTTTGCTCGTAGGCCTCACCTTCGAAGGCCTTGGGAATTGCCGCCCTCAGATCCTTGATCAAGTCTTCCATATCCTTTTGAAAGCTTTTACCGAAGGTTGGGGGGAGCGGCACAGCCTTGGGCCGGTCCGGGTTTGCAAAATCATACAGGTAAACCCAGTCGTCTGGGGTCTTGCCCTGCCCGGCCACCTGCTTTAAAATATCATTAATATAGGTGCTCTTGCCCGTTCCAGTGGGGCCGGCAACATAAACATTGTATCCAGGGGCCCGCATGTTGACTCCAAACTGCATTGCCCTGACCGCTCTTTCCTGGCCTATAAAATCTCTTAAAGGCTGGACCTCTTCAGTTGTCTCGTAAATCAGATCGTCAGGCCTGCAGTAACGGCGAAGCTTTTCAACCGGCACCCGCAGCTCTTGTTTAATATCGGACATTATTAATCCTCCAAATTACTACATTTTCAAAAATATACTTTGTCGGACCAACTAAATCCTCCTTGTGTTCGCACTTTAACCAAAGTATTTTGTAGTGACGCCTTCCCAGGCTGCATCGGGCGCCATTTTTCTGCCGGAATTCCGGGTGGCAGCAAGGAAAAATTTACGGGGAAAAAGTTAAAAATACCATTTGACTTCTTGGATAAGTTTTTGTATACTTATCATTGTCAGCGAACGACGGCAACAACGCTGGCCACTGTAAGGGTCGAGGAGCTGTGGTGTAGTGGTTAACATGCCGGCCTGTCAAGCCGGAGACCGCGGGTTCAAGTCCCGTCAGCTCCGCCAAGTCCCCGCCACGGTAGCTCAGTTGGTAGAGCAGCGGACTGAAAATCCGCGTGTCGCTGGTTCGATTCCGGCCCGTGGCACCAACCCAATTAAATAAACCAGTAATAGTGCGGAAGTAGCTCAGTGGTAGAGCATCGCCTTGCCAAGGCGAGGGTCGCGAGTTCGAATCTCGTCTTCCGCTCCATTTTATTCGGCGACATAGCCAAGTGGTAAGGCAGAGGACTGCAAATCCTCCATTCCCCGGTTCAAATCCGGGTGTCGCCTCCATTAGAAGAAATCGACCTTTTCCCACAAGGGATTGGTCGATTTTTCTTATTAGTCCTCCAATCACCAAACGCTTCCCTGTAGGTTGGAGGACTGCTTTTAACTCAACTTTGCAACTTGAAAATTAAGAATCCAGTAAAATCAAGGCTTGAGGGGCATTTTTGACAGACGTACCACTACAACCCCTCCCCTTATCAAAACAGGGTTGGCATGTAGTAATCCGGCATTTTATCATTCACAGATGTTGAGTCTGTTAAGTTCGAAATCTGTAGGGGCGGCCTGATTCCAAGGGCCTTGAAGGCCTGGTGGGCACTGCCTGCCAGCTCTGTGCGGCATAGGTACTTTTCATCAGCCAGAGTCAATTCCACAGCTCTAAGCTGCTGCAGGTCCCGCAGTAAATAAGTGCATTCAACGGTAATATCTTTTTCTTTTAATTTTCTTTGCAGGGCTGATTCCAGCACCAGAGCCAGGAAGCACACCATAATATGCCCCCGGACCCGGCTGTCTTTCCAGTGATACACCGGCCTTAGGTCCAGGCTGGACTTTATTTCCCGGAAGGCCCGCTCCACACGCCAAAGGTCCTTGTAGGCTACTGCTACCTGGTCAGTGTCCAGCTGGCAGTTGGTGCGCAGCACATATTTTCCATCGTAGCGGGCCTCTTCCTTTAGGGTCTTTTGGTTAATGCCAACTACGGAATCCTTGTTTAGTAATACATAGCGCCGGTAGCCGCTGTTTCCTATCAAGGACTTAACGCCACTTTGTTTGATTTGCTTTTCTAGTTTCTGAACCATTTCCTCCCGGGCCTTCTTGTCATGCTCGGCCTGGGCGGGATTGTGGCAGACTATGTACCTGTCTGCATCGTACCAGACTTCTTTTACCCTGAGGTTACCTTTTATTTCCTTATAACGGCCGCCGGTTTTAAGCACCTCGCCCACATCTTTGGCTCTGCGCATGCGCATGCCGACAATATACTCAATGTGGTCCCGGTCCAGGGCATCCAGCAGCTCCTTACTAACCATGCCCCGGTCACCAACAAAGATAACCCGGGTTAGCTTAAACCTTTTTCGCATATCTGCGATTATTTGCCTGAAGGAGTCCACTTCTCGCTGATTGCCTGGAAAAACCTCATGGGCTATGGGTATTCCCGCCCGGGTCATGACCACGCCAATCATTACCTGCAGCCTATCCGGCCGGTGGTCCTTAGAATAGCCGTAATTAGCTAACCCATCGGGGCCTTTTCCCTCAAAGTAGGTGGATGTTGTATCCCAAAATACCATTTCCACCTCAAGGTCGAACAAATTTTTGGTGCGCTCAAAAAGGTCGAGCTCTATACTGTCCTTGTTTTCGGAAAGAAGGTCAAGGGATCTGTAAAGGTGATTTGGCAGCAGCTCTGAAAACGATGGGCGGTATACCTCACTAAGCCACTGGATTACACCCCGCTTTGACAGCGGGTCGCTGATCCTGTTTAAAACCATGGCGTAGACTGCCTCGGCCATCTGAAAGCTGACATGTGCCTTTGAAAAGTGGCTTTTTAAAATATTGTGCAGTCCCAGCTGCTCCCATAAATGCCTGAATATTAAATCCAGGCCCCACTCCCTGGCACTGTGCACCATAAGTTTTTGAGCCTCAGCCTGGAGCCATTTTTTCTTTGAAAACTTAACCAGGCTTGAGATGAGACGGTCAAGGCTGCCTTCCTGCAAGTCTTCAATGCGGCCCAGATTTAATACTACCTTCTGGCGCACCTTGTCGTTCTCACGCACTGACTCAACTATCTGTATATAGGTTCTCTTGGAACCATCTTTGTTGGTGAATGTTTTAGTTCTAGCATACATGGCACTTATATTTTACCACATTAAAAATCTTATATCAGCAAATATTTTCAAAACGTGGCAGCACATATTTCAGTTTTTCAAAACCTAATCCTTGATTTTACTGGGTTTTTAGCCCAAAAACCGTTGTAAATCCTAGAAAAGTTACAAACTTGAGTTAAAGCAGTAGCACCCATATAATTTCTTTTCAGCCTACCGTTGACAAAAAGAGAATAATGGACCTGATTGCACGGTTGTAACAGGCTTATTAAGCTGAAATACCACAGTTTACAATAAACTTGATTTTATTCTTCTGGGGCAATAGAAATTTTCCGCATAGGTTTCTGTTCGCAGGTTTTGTTAAGGCCCAACAAGCAACGCATAACTGCCTGCTTGAGGCCTTATTTACGCATTATTACTTCAATTGAACCATTTAAGAACCGCATACTTTGTCCACTTACATAACCTATAACATTCCTTTCCTGTCTATCACCTTAGCTCTGTTGCTAATTTATTATACTAACACGCGCTCCAAAATTAGTTAAAAATGACTTTGACAAACCACCAAGTTTACTTAGAATATTTTTTATATAC
>JBMOPB010000069.1:0-53176 GCA_049325055.1 Bacillota bacterium | reverse complement strand
ATGGATGTCTGACTACTGAATTCTGACCATAAATACCATCATCCCGGCCATTACCCCCGTCCTATCTCAAGGGCTTTAAGAGCCATGGCCTTGGCCGAGTTAAGGGCCGTAACGCTTGCCTCATATGCCCTGGTGGCGGTTATCATGTTGACCATCTCGTTGGCTATATTTATATTTGGATAAGCAACAAATCCCTTTTCATCCGCCATGGGGTGGGACGGGTCATATACCAGTCTTGGCCCTGACGGGTCTTCCATCACTCTTGGGACGTGAACCCCCATATGCTTGTAGCGCTCTTTACCCGGCAGCGAATTTGCGGTGGCCTCCAAAAGCTCTGAAAAAACCGGCAGCTGCCTTCTATACGGAGGCAGGTTTGGATCCCCAGGCTTCCCGGCGGTGTTTATATTAACAATATTATTGGTGATTAAATCCAGCCACAGCCTGTTGGCGGTCATGCCGGACGCGCTGATGGAAAAATTGTCAAACAGCGGCATATGTTATCTGCCCCCCCTTATGACATACCCTAATATACCTAACTTGCCCGACAGGGCATTGGCGCTGAAGTCATAAATTATTTCGTTGGCCGCCAGGTTTACCATTTCCTGGTCGATGTCGACATTGTTCTGGCCGTTTCTCATTATTGTTTCCCTCTCCTGAACAACCCCCGGGGAAACCATGTATATATCAGCCTTTCCGCCTATATGCCTGGGGTCCGACGTGGCCATGGCGGGCGTCCTGGCGTCAAGTGCGCGTCTTAGCTGGTCCTGAAAGGAAACATAGGATTTTTTAAAGCCAGGGGTATTTACGTTGGCCACGTTGTTGGCAATTACCCTCTGCGTGAGGGCAGAAGAATCCAGTTGCTTCGAGAGAGCGATTAAAACGGGGTTGTCAAACAGGCTCACCGGCATCCCTCCGGATTTACAATTTACTCAGAAAAACTATAAATTTAGAACTTTTCCCATTGTTTTACTGTTTTGCTAGCCCTAATAATTCAACAACTTCCGCCTTGATTCCTTCTAAAATCCTTCAGATTTCTACTTTTTTTAGCAGGAAGTAGTATGTAAAACAGCCATTAATTAAAAAATAAAAACCAGGTTAACATCACTGTTATAACCTGGCAAATATTGGCTAATGAAAAACATAGTAAATTAGATGAATTCGTCGACAATTAGGCCTAATACTTTCTTAAAATGCGCTACCATGTCCAAAACCCGTTCTGGCGGGATTTCCCGTACCACAGAGTGGTCCTTGGAATTAATGACCTTCACCATGTACTCTCCGCTTGCCTTGTGCAAGGTAAACTGCAGCTCGGTGCTGTAACTTTCCATGGTCTTATTGATCAGATCGACAGCTTTTTCCACTGCCTTTATATCAGTGTTTTTTTCTCCCTCTTTTTGTCTCTTTTCTTCGTTCAGGTTTTGCTGATCCTTAATATCTTTCCTACCAGTATTTCCGGCAACAGGCCTTAAAGGAGATACCGGCTGAGCCTCACGCATACCCTCCATTTTCATATCAGATACCCCCAAATTACTTTGTTATTTCTTTACTCCTTTTTGTCAATAAAAACGCTTATAGGTTTAGAAGGCCTTTTATGGTATGCATTAATTGTCTGCCGGCTTGTCTTTACTCTTTCCAGCGACATTTCCACTACATTGAAATGCCGTACCAGCTTTTGCCGCTGCTGCCGGTCCATTTCCTGAATCCCCCCCACCAGTTCCTGGCATTGCAAACGATGTTCCTCTATTATATCCGGCATTTTGTCATATGCCCTGGAATGCTTTCTTATTTCAGCATCAATAGTATCAATACTGTCCATATAACCCTGTCTTTCCTGCAGCAGTTCCAGTATTATATCTGTTTCCTCGGCTTCGCTCAAACTGCTCATTTGGGTGGTAACCCTTGACATTTCAGCAAGAAGACCTTGCTTTTGGCGGTAGAGATCCAGCAACTCCCTCAACAACTCTTCGCTTTTACCACTGTTAATCATTTTATCGATCATTCTCTTTTGCCAGTTTTAAAGCCTGACGCCAGGTCTCCCGGAGTTCCCCGGCCAATCCCAAAACCTCGGCGGCAATATCACTGTCTTTTTTCACATTGGCTTGCATTAACCTGCGAATCATGTAGTCATAAAGTGTTGACAAATTTTTTGATATTTCATACTGGAAATCCAGTGTTTCGTTGAGGTGCGCCAGTATCTCCTGCGCCCTCAACAGGTAATTGTGGCATGCTTTCAAGTCCTTGTTTTCTATTGACATTATAGACAGCCTGATATACTTGACCAGACCGTCATAAAGCATCGACGTGAGTTCTCCCGGGCCGACGCTTTTTACTGCGTTCTGCTGGTACTGCAAATAGGGGTTTGGCATGCTCATCTCAACATCCTCCACATTTTCTTTATCTGGATCCGGGATTGAACTGCTGGGCCAGCCATGCGCTCTGGGCATTCATCCGGCTAATGGCCTTTTCCAGGGCGGTAAATTGCCTGTAGTAGCGGTCTTCTGTCTTAACCAGGCTATTCTCCATATCTTTAATCCGCTTGTCGTAATCCGCCAGCCTCTTTCCCAAAACGCTTTTGTCATAGAGGGTGTATGTCGATTCGACTCCAGCCCTGTCAATAACTCCATTTACAGCGTTTGCCGCGACGTCGTAAAGGCGCCTTGCGATCCCCTGCTCCTCGTATGTGGCGGAAACGTTGGCAAACAATTTCATAACACCTTCGGGGTCATCTTGAATGGCCTTCTTTAAGTCCGCCCCGTCATTCTTCAGGTATAGCTTGCCTCCCTCAGTATATTGTCCGGTTATAATACCTATGGAGGCCAGAGAGTTATGAGTCACGCTTTTACCATCAATGGTAACCGGAGTAATGCCGGAAACCTTGCCGCCAACAGCACTCCGCATCTTTCCAACCACTCCGGCAAGGTAGGAATCATTCCTAAGCATGCCGCTTCTGGCCTTTTCTTCCCAAGCCTTCTCCTGTTCATCCGAAAGCTGTTCCCTCTGGTCATCGGTTAAAGGCAAATAATCCTTGTACCGCTCTTCGGACAACTCCTTGTTTATTGTATCAATGGCAGAATTATACTGGTCAATAAATGACTTGATTGAATTGTAAACCGCATCGGTGTCCCTTGTTACCGTGATAGTGCTGGTTGCCCCCCCGCCCTGTTTCAGTGTAAGCGTGATCCCGTTTACCGTAACATTGTTGGTGGCGCTGGTCATGGCCGGGGTATCCCCGATACTGAACTGGGCGTTCTGCCCCTGGTAAAGAGTTCCGGTCTGTAAAAGCAGTTTTAATTTGCCGCTTCCGTCACCACCGGCGTCCGACAACAAGCCATCCGGGTCGGCCGCAGCCTTTATCCCATAATCCGGCCCCGTTCCGTTCGTGGCCAAAAAGAATCTGTTGTTGCCGGAGTCATAACTGGCTGTTATGCCCAGTGTTCCGCTGTGCTTGTTTATTTCCGACACCAATGTGTTAATGGTTGCGGTAGTGGTGTCGATGGTAAAGGACTGGGAATACCTCGTACCTGAACCATCTGCTTTCATTTTTCCTTCCAAGGTGAAGGTGATGCTGTCGGGAAGGGAGAATTGTTCTTTTAATGTCTTGACAGTTCCATCAGCGTTGCTTTCCTCAGCCAGGGAATCCTGGCTCCCCTTGCTCACTCCCTGGGCCAGTTGAGTGACAGTGACAATATAACTGCCGGCAGCTGCTAAGGCGCCGGCACTGGCTGTAACGGCAGCCTCGTTGGAAGAGGCGGCTTTCTTGGCCTGATATGCCCCCTGCAGCTTCATATTAAAAGCCGTGTCTCTTAATGCGCGAAGGGTATTGTTGATCGTGCGCAAATCCTCTCGCTGCCATTCCGATTGCTGTTTCTTCTGCTTAAGGCTGTCCACCCTCATGCGCCGGGCCTTCATCAAGTCTTCTATAATCTGGTCTGTATCAAGGCCGCTGGACAACCCGCCAATGCGCAGGTTACTCATACGCATCCCGCCTTATTCAATCATTTATATTTTTTTCGTATTTTAACGGTAAAACTTGAGCCGGGCATTAAAAAATTTCAAAAAACCTGATCACATGCCTTTGACTTTGAACCGGGATACGAATGTATAATGATGTAAATTGAAAAACGACACGCTCAATTTAGAATACATCGGACAATTGCGCCGTGCCTGGCAAAAACGCGCCGGGCGTGATCAGCGCGCCGCGGCACACATGAAAAACCAAAGAGTTATTATACCGCATCCGGCCGTCTGTGTGGATGAATTTTTCATCGTAATGTTAATATCTTATATCTTAGGTACCCGGTACCGGCTTGCCGTTAATATTGGCGGAAGCACCGTTCCAGAGTTACAACAAGTTAATAAGTTAAGGGACAGGCACTGTCCTGCCTGTCCTGCCATTTCAAGGTTCATAATAGAGCGAGAGACCCCGGATTTCCGGGGTCTCTCCGGGTTGTGTTCAGATTACCGCAGGAGCTGGAGGACTCCCTGGGGCTGCTGGTTGGCCTGGGCCAGCATGGCCTGGGCTGCCTGGGAGAGGATGTTCATCTTGGTGAACTCCATCATTTCCTTGGCCATGTCCACGTCGCGGATCCGGGATTCTGCAGCGGTCAGGTTTTCGGAAGATGTTCCAAGGTTGTTAATCGTGTGTTCAAGCCGGTTTTGAACAGCACCAAGCTTTGAGCGCTCGGCAGACACAGTGTTAATGGCATTGTCAATAGTAGTTATTGCTGCAGTGGCTTTAGAGGAAGTTGACAAATCCAATCCCGTAGTCCCTGATACATCGGTCGCTACATTAAGGTTATAAGCTTTCATACTGTTTATAGCTAGGTTCATAGTCTGGCCCTGGTTGGCACCTATTTGGAAGTTAAGTGTGTTGTCAATGCCCACTGTTATGGTGGCCGTATGTGTGTCAGCGACAGTACCATCTATGCCGACAACTTTCAGTCCGTCAGCGGCGTTACCTGCCAAACTCAGAGTCAGTGTGTTTCCACTACCAATTGCGTTTTGTCCGTTTATAGTGCCCACTGCGTCAGTACCAGCATCCGAGACGGTTGTATCAGCACCTGTTGTGGCAGCAAACAGGTCTTGAAGCGCAGCATTTGTTGCTGTCAGACTAACTTTGGCATCGCTACCATAGGCTGATGATGTAAGCTGGATATAACCATTACCGCCGTTTGCCTGGAAGGCGGCAGAGACACCAGTTTGTGAAGTAACATTGTTTATTTTATCAATAACCTGTTGAACAGTGTCACCGGCTCCTATTGCCACACTCACACCGTTTAATACAAACGTCTGGGCAAATCCGCCTGCTGCAGCGCCAGCACCAGCAATACCTGTCACGTTAGCTGTAGCAGTAGCATCAGCACCCAAAACCGCCTGGGTAGCTGCAGTGGTAAATACTACAGCATAAACGCCCGCTTGAGTATTTGTACCCGCTACAGTTTTTGTAGTGTCAATTGACGCAGCATTTGCGCCGCCAGCGCTAATACTCTTGGCGATTTCTCCATTCAGAAGCTTTTTGGTGTTGAACTCAGTGGTGTTGGCAATCCTGTCTATTTCCTGGCGCAACTGGTTTACTTCATCCTGGATGGAAGTTCTGTCGTTAATGTTAACAGTATCGTTGGATGCTTGAGTAGCCAGTTCACGCATACGCTGCAAAATGCTGTGTGTTTCACTCAACGCTCCCTCAGCAGTCTGGATAAGAGAAATGGCATCTTGAGCATTTCTAGATGCTTGATCCAATCCACGGATCTGTCCGCGCATTTTCTCGGAAATAGCCAGTCCCGCTGCATCGTCGCCTGCTCGGTTAATGCGAAGGCCTGATGAGAGTTTCTCAAGGGACTTATTACCCATGATGCCATTATTACTCAACTGACGATACGTATTAAGTGACGCGATGTTGTGGTTGATTCTCATTTTTCATTCCTCCATGAATTTTTTAATACCGCATCCGTGCGGTACATATTTTCCGGTCGGCCGCCCGGAAAAATTTGCTCTGTAATAAATATCGACAAAAAAGAATAGGGATTAAGTCCCTATTTAAACTTTTTTATGTTTCCTGTCAAAATTCTTGGCAAGAAATTTTAAAGCATCCTTCGGGTTGGTGACCGATAATGTGTTTTCCTCCTCCAGTTGCGCGTAAATCTCTGATCGCAGTATATCGACCCCCGGGGGGGCCTCAATACCCAGCCTAACCGTCTCCCCCGAAACCTCGGCAACAAAGATTTTTATGTTTTTTCCTATTATAATGGACTGCCCTTTTTTCCTCGCCAGCACCAGCATGTCATCCAGCCTCCTGATCCCCACTGCTTAAAACAAGAGGCGTCCGTAGGGAGTACTTTTTATCATTGAGCACTATCTGTTTGCCAAGCAGCCGGTCCACGTTCACGACTATTGGCGCCAGCAGGTTCACCGTGGGGGACGATGCGCCGAGATTTGTGTTGACGGTGCAAAATACCGCAACCTGTTTTTGATCTTCAATTTTCAGCTTTTTTACCACGTCTTCCGATATATCGAATTCATAATCCCTTTCAACCGCGAAAGGATTTATCAGAAGCAGGCCAACTTCGGGCTGTTCCGTGCTCTGCAGGTAAAAGAACGGTGATTCCTCCGCCAGCGCGGTCAGGCGATATTGTTTGTAATCAAGACCGGGCATTCCCCAGGGAAAAGAGACGGTCAACCCTGATTGACGGCTGTTCTTTTCAACGCTTTCCGACGCGCATTCCATGGCAAAGCCTCCCCTGCAACAAAGTGACCTTCACGGTCACTGTCTTTATGCGTACCCGTTTAAGAATTATTTAACAAATCTTTGTAAAAGGCCCGGAACATGGGCTGGCAGTCAAAGTACTCGCGCCAGGTTTCCTCCAGGAAAGTAAACCTGGCCAATTCATTTCTACTGAATAGAACCTTTCCGCAGGTGGCGTGGTAACGCAGGGCGACGGGCGCCCTGTTCAATGTCTGAACGTCCACAGGCATGCCTGCCAGCGGTTCCAGCAACATGGCCAGCCCGGCCTCATACTCCCAATGTTTCTGATCCGGATCGGTATCTTCTATGTATACTGCAATATCTATATCGCCACAGGAGACAGGCAGCAGGAATGAACCGTGCAGATAGGCAAATACAACCTCTTTACGGCGGGACAGTTCTTTTTTCATTTTGTTTCTAATCTTTGTTTTCTCCGCGTCCGCCAGGAGGCGTTTTTCTTTGTGCACGGCTCTTTTCCTCTCCCGCTGATATTAAGAACGACTTTATTTCTTCGACATAGCTGATTATGTCTCTTACATCGCTTTTCAGTATGCTGTAGACGGTGGAATCGTCGACCTTGCCGTATTGATGCACCAGGAGGTTCCTAAATTTTGCCATGGATGCCAGCTTCACCATCAGGCTCTTTGATAATATACGGTTTTCAGCCAAGATACGAAAGCAATCGGCGTAGCTATCGGGTACTTCTTTGGCCACCCTGGCGGCCAGATGGTTGCAAATGTTCTGGGCTGCCTCGATAGCCAGTATAAGCTGGTACTTGGCGCCTGAAATCACTATCTGATCACTTAGAAAAGCCTCTTTTTCCATTAGTGTTATTCTGTCAAGAAGGGCCATTGCCCTTTCAATGTCGGTTATTTTTTCCATGATCAAATTATGATTTAAATGGAGAATTCTTCTTGATTTTGAAACCATTGCGCCCTCCATTGCCAAAACATTAAAAACAACATGCCATTTTTTGTAAACATAAAATACCATATTGATATTAATATATCAATATGGTACGGCTATGCGTATCCGTCCAACTTTCCGCCTTTGTCTTCCTCCAGCCCGTCCAGCCAGGCCTCGGCCTCCTCCAGGGTGAACTCCCGGCTGGCCCCGGTGCGCCTGTCCCGGGCCTTTATTTTAGGCTTTTTTTCCCGCTTAACCTCGAAGTCCATGGGATGGTTGAACGCCTCTGCAGCCTTGCGCATTCGCTCCACGGCCTTGTTGAGGTCGTATAGATGCCTGCGCAAAACCGGGTCTTCACTTTGCAGCAGCGCCTCTTCCGCCGCTGTTTTAACCCTGTTGGGGTCCAATCCCCTGGACATTTCCTGGGCAATTATGGACTGCAGCCCGCCTGCCCCTATTTTCACTGCGGATCCCTTCTTTCTACCAACGGGAAAACACTTACCTCAAAAAGTCCAGCAGTGTCACACGCATCATGTTGGCTCCGGACGCCAGAGACGCCTGGTAAGTCACCTGCTCCTGGGCCATTGTGATGGACAATTTGTAAACATCGGCGTCTTCAAGCTGCTCCTGCGTCTCGGTTAACTTGGTCTGCAGGTCCAGTATCTGGTCCTTAAGCGCCTCAAAGTGCCTTGTACGGGCCCCTATGCCCACCCTTTTTTCCAGCAATTGGTCTAACTTCTTACGTATTTCCCCGATACTCCCGTTTGTTCCAGGAGCATCTCCATTACTCAGGTTGTTTCGCAGCCGGAAAAGAGCGTCAAATATGCCCTCGTCCACCGGGTTGTCCTTTGGAACATTAGGGTTGTACACCTCATACACTCCGGGGGCCGTTTCGGTTCCATGCCCGAAAACACCCAGCTTGTTGTCAATTACTATTTTAAACCGGTCCCCGGTGGCAATACCGCTCATGTCTATTTTAAGCCCTTCCAGCTTGTCCGAAGCCCCGTCCACGGTTACTATCCCTCCAGCCACAGAAAAGGAGGTTACAAGGTCGGGGGCAGGGGTAACTCCGTCAAGGGTGGTGGGATTAGTAATGCTGTATGTGTCCGGCCCGGTGACGGTAACGGTTATTATCCCCGTGCTCTCCAGTTTTGACGGTATTTGCCGCTGAACAACCCGGGGTATTGTGGCGTTGGAGGAAACCACCGTCTCAACCCGGGATCCGGTGGTAATGCCCGGGGCGTCAATCCTGTAGTTTTCCCCCGACAGTACTTCCCTGTATATTCCGTTCAAATCGCCCGTATAGGTTATAACGTCACCAACCCTTTTAAAGGGAGGATCGCTGTTCTTGGTCCCAGCGTATATGTACCTGCCGCCCACGCTGGAGTTGGCCAGGTCCACCACGTGGTCTATCATTTTATCAATCTGCTCGGCCAGTGCAGCCATGTCTTCCCTGGTATTCGTCTCATTAGCTCCCTGAACAGCCAGCTCCGCAGCCTGGTTCAACAAATCCCCCAGTGTCTGCATTGAGCTGTCGCTCAGGTTTAGATAGCTCAAGCCGTCGTCAAGGTTGCGGTCGTACTGCTCAAGGTAAGAGATGGTACCCTTCACTGAAAGAAGCTGGCTCAGGTTTTCCGGACGGTCACTGGGGCGCAGCATGCTTTTCCCGGTGGCCAGCTGCTCCTGGGACCGGGCCACTTTGCTCAGGTTCCTCTGTATGCCACTGTTGAGATTGTTTGCAATCATTCTATTGGTTATTCTCATTTAGACCACTCCTATATGGCCATCCTGTTTATTATCACGTCCAGGAGTTCGTCAACCATGCTGACTACCCGGGCCGATGCCTGGAAACCGTACTGGTACTGAACCATCTTGGTCAGTTCCTCATCCACCGATACCCCCGAGACCGACTCCCGGATGCTGTACATCTGCTCCTGTATAGCTTGCTGGCTTGCGGCCATTCCGTCGGAACCCTTTGCCTTGTTGCCCACATCCGTGGTAAGGAGCGCGTAACTTTCCTCCACGGTATAGTTCCTGGAGGAATCCATATTTTCCTTTCGTATTCCGGCAATTGAAGCCGCTTTAGTGCCGTCAATTACATCGGGGTTGCTTGTAATGGCGTTATTAACGGTAAAGTCTCCTGTGGCCAGGGCACCCATGTAAAAGTCGGCAATGGCCGCCGGGGGAGGGGTGCTGTTTTTACTTTTAATTTTGTCCTTTATATTTACGGCGATGTCGTTGAGTGCAGTCTTGAAGCTTATTATACTCTGCCGCGCCTTTTCCAGTCCCAGCAGGGACCCGCCCTTCTGAAAGTTGTCCATCTCGGCGGTAAGGTCGATTACCCTTCCCAGGGAGGCCTCATGCAGCTCTACGTGGCCATATTCAGGCCCCTCCTGGTTGTTAATTTTCAGAGAAAAGGTGGTATTCATCCGGGGAACGGTTGTTATGGCGGCCCCCAGGAAAGTCATGGTTATTTCGCCGGTTGGCTTTCCGTTTGAAGACTTGTGAGTTACTGTAAGAGGCCCGAATTTGGATAGCTCGTCCAGCAAAAGATCACGCTTGTCCAACAGGTCGTTGGGCTGCTGCCCAATCCTGTAAATCCTCATAATGTCGTTTGTCAGATTTTGAACCTGTACAAACAGGTCGTTTACCCGGGCCACCTGGTCTTTAAGCTGACCGCCGTCAACCTCCGGCAGGGTTCCCGGCTTTATTACCGTTTCCTGCAAATCGGTCAGTTGGTTGTATGTATAAGTGAGTAGAGACGCCAGTTGTATACCCATTTCTTTCACCGACGCCTTTACGCCTGGGTCCTGCGGGTTGTTGTTCAGGTTCTGCCATCCCTTGAAAAACTCCACCATCTGGTCACCGATTCCCGATGACGCAGGTTCCGCAAAGCTGGCCTCCACTCTTTTTAGTATGCCTATCTGATCCTCCCAGTAATACCGGTCAGCGTTGGACCTGCGAAGCTGTGGATCCAGGTACTCATCCCTTATCCTTCTTATGCCGCCTGTTTCTATCCCTGTGCCAAGCTGTCCCGGACTCCCCGGACTATTCAGGTCCGGAGTGGTATAAGGGTCGGTCTGGGTGAAGACCGCCTCCTGTCTTGTATACCCCTCGTTACTGGCGTTGGCCAGATTGTGACCGGTAACGTCAAGCGCCCTTTGATGCGCCTGAATAGACCTTCTGCCTATTTCCAGTGAAAAAAATGTACCCGGCACGGTAACTCAACCACCTTTGAAATAATAGCTGATATCATTGCAGCATCTGAGCACTGAATTCTGACTACTGACTACTGTATTCCCTTATGTCACACCTTCTTATCCAGCAGCGACACCGGAAGATCATCCCCCGTTTTTCTGCCTTGTGGCGAATATGTCTTATTATCTCTGCGGGTCAGCATGTTCAACAAAATCTCGTTTACCCGCATGGCCTGCTTTGTGAGCATTCCGTTTTGATCGTTGATATCACCCAGATTTAAGGCTATATTTTTTATTTCATCTGCGATTTCTTTGATATCCCGTTCCAATTGAGAAGGCGCCCTGCCCGTCAACCGGCTCAGTGTGGCATCCCCGGGCAGTCCTGCCGCATCTGTCAGACAGGCCACAATTTTTTTTCTTGCCTTGTCCTGTCTGTTAAGAGCCGCTGTTAACTCCTCCTCCTTGCGCAGTACCGGATTTAACAATTCCATGTCTAATTGACGCAAAGCCCGGTTATGTTCCCGGGCTGTGTTCAGTAGCTGTTTCATTGTCTCTTTCTGATCTTCCAGTATCTTTTTCAGTTCAAGGAATAAAGACTCCATCAATTACTCCCCTTATACCTGTTTATCAAGGAGCCTCTCCCTCATCATCTCCTCGGCTATTTTCCCGGCATCCACCCGGTATGAACCGGAACTTATCTCCCTTTTCAGCCTTTCAACCTTCTCCTCCCGGACATCGCTTAAATCCTTCAGTCCGGATTTTATCTCCTGCAGTTCCCTTGCCTGTTCGGAAAGTTCAAGTGTATCCTTCTCTCCGGCGACGGGAGCGTCCTTCCCGGAGTTGGCCCGGTCCTTCCTCTGGGAATTATAGGCCTTCATTATATCCGGTATGCTGCCGTAATTGTTTATTTTCACGGTTATCACCCTGCCAACACTATTTCTTATATCTATTTTCGTCCGGGGGTTAAAAAACTTTAATACTTTTTACACTGATCTTATAATTTCTCCCGCAATCTCATTAAGCGGCAAAACCTTCCCCGCGCCGCCCATCTCTATGGCCGCCCGGGGCATGCCGAACACC
Source organism: Bacillota bacterium (assembly GCA_049325055.1). Lineage (GTDB taxonomy): Bacteria > Bacillota > Desulfotomaculia > Desulfotomaculales > Desulfocucumaceae > BRHc4a. The sequence continues at coordinate 41,251 of JBMOPB010000069.1, read as the reverse complement.
ACACAGCTGCTTTGAGACTCTGCCACCGTGGGCCCGTTTTGTTTTTTTATGGCTACCATTCCCTGGGCGCCGTCCTTGCCCATTCCTGTGAGAAGAACCCCCATGACATGACCGCCAAGAGTCTCAGCAGCGGATTTCATAACCACGTCCACAGAGGGCCTGAACCCTCCGGGAGGAATCGGGCCCTGTCCGGGGTCCAGGTGAACCGAGATTGATCCGGGCTTGCCCCTGAAATAGAGATCGTAACCGGCGGGGGACACCAGCACCTGCCCCGGGGCAACCCTGTCGCCCTGTTCCGCATGCTTAACCTTTACCTTTGATTTTCTGTCCAGGTGATCCGCCAGTGGCCCCGAGAAACCCACCGGTATGTGCTGCACTATCACCACTCCGGCCCGCAGGTTCTCCGGCAGAACAGGAATAATCTGCTGGAGAGCGGCAGGGCCGCCGGTGGAAGATCCGATTACCACCAGATCTATCTTACCGCCTCCTGTACGGGTGGTGGCAGCATAGCCGCCTTTCGGATCCGCAACTTCAGCCGGATCTTTGGGTTTTACAACCGGCCGGGCAGGTATGATAGGAGTCCTTTTCAGAGTGGCCTGGGCCGCAGCCTTGATCTTATATTTCAGATCGGCCACCATGAACCCCATATCCCCCGGTTTTGTGGGCTTGGCCACAAAATCCACCGCTCCCAGTGCCAGCGCCTGAAGTGTTGCCCTGGCGCCCTCTGTCGTGTGGGCGCTTAACATAACCACCGGCGCCGGAAAGATGCGCATAAGCCTGGCCAGTGTGGCCAGACCGTCCAATACCGGCATTTCAACATCCAGTGTAACCACATCGGGCCTTAAACTCTGTACTTTTCTTATGGCCTCCTCACCATCGGCCGCAGTGTCAATAACCTTTATGCTGGCATCCTCTTCCAAAAATCTTACGATGAGCCGCCTCATCAGGGAAGAGTCATCAACCACCAAAACCCTAATTGGCATACGCTACATCCTCTTTGCCCGTGTCCTTGATGATGCCCTTGGCGTCGATGATAAGGGCCACCCTGCCGTCCCCCAGAATTGTAGCGCCTGAAAGCCCGGTCATCTGCCCCAGGTAGCTGCCCAGGGATTTTATAACAATTTCCTGTTCTCCTATGAGTTTCTCCACAACAACACCAATTCTTCTGTCCCCGGATCCCAGCACCACCACATAAAGCTTGTCGCTGCTTTCCCCATCATCCATCTGGAAAAGATGCGCCAGCCGCACCAGTGGAAGCACCCGGCCCCTTACTACAATTACCTCGCTGTGCCGGATCATTTTTATGTCTGATTTCTTAATGGCCAGTGTTTCCATGACGTTTGAGAGGGGGAAGGCGAAAACCTTGTCACCCATTCCCACCATCAGCGCCCTGACAATAACCAGCGTCAGCGGCAGCTTTATCCGGAACATTGTGCCAAAGTCAAGCTCGGAATCGAATTCCAGGGTGCCATTGATCTGTTCGATCTGGCTCCTGACTATATCCATCCCGACTCCCCTGCCGGAAACGTCGCTGACCTCTCCTGCAGTGGAAAAACCGGGTACGAAAATAAGGTCCAGGGCTTCCCTGTCGCTCATCCTGTCCATGGCGTCCTGCCTGATAAGACCCTTTCTTAAGGCCGATTCTTTGAGCTTCCTGGGATTTATACCCCTGCCGTCGTCTGACAGTGTTATCACAATATGGCTTTCAACATAGGATGCCTTTAAAAATACACGGCCCTTTCTGGGCTTGCCAAGACGTTCGCGCTCTTCCGGGGACTCAATGCCATGATCTATGGCATTTCTGATCAGGTGAATGAGGGGATCTCCGATAACCTCTATGACGTTCCTGTCCAGCTCGGTTTCCTTGCCCTCAACTATAAAGTCAATCTCTTTGTTAAGCTTCTGGGCAATGTCCCGCACCATCCTGGGCAGCCTGTTAAAGACAGTGGCCACAGGGAGCATCCTGGCTTTCATTATCTCGTCCTGCAGGTCCGTGGTTATCTGCCCCAGGTGATTGGATATCTCCACAATATCCTCCACCAGTTCTTCTGATCCATACTTGTTTTCAAAAATCTCCACAAAGCGATCAAGCCTGGTGCGGTCAATCACCAGCTCACTTACCAGGTTCATCAGGTTGTCCAGCTTCTGGACATCCACCCTGACGGTTTTAATGGTGCTCTTTTCAGTCCCTACCGCCAGCCGCGGGGCACATTCATCCCTCTTAACCTCTTCGGCGTGTTCCTCTTCTTCGGCAACCTCTGCATACCCGTTTTCCTCAACGGTGTCAAGCTGGACAATCTCAACTGAATCAATCTCGGCTATGGACATAATAAGGTTCTTGATATGCCCCATGTCCTCCTTGGTAACAAAAACCAGTGTAAAGGACAGGTCATATCTTCCCTCCTGAAGATCCTCCGCGGCCGGGTCACTTTTTATTATTTCACCTGTTTGCTGAAGTGTTTCAAAAACCAGGAATGCCCTGACATTCTTCATCTGACATCCAGAATCAACATTGACCCTTATCCAGAACACCTGGAATCCCCTTACTTCAGCCTCCCTTATCATGTTCATCATAACGTCGTCGACAACGGGGCCTTCTACTTGCTGTCCGGCGGGTGCGCTGTCCGCCCCCGCCTTTTGTTCGGGCTGTTCTGCACCTTGGTCCTCCTGGCAGGCCCTTATCTTGACTATGATATCTTCTACCTGAACCTCACGGCCCTCCCCGGTTATTTCGTCTTTAAGCGCCTTCAGGGTGTCCAGGGCTTCAAACAAGACATCAACAAGATGGGTGGTGACCTCCATCGTTCCCTGGCGAAGCCTGTCAAACAGGTTTTCGATCTCATGGGTAAGCCGGGCCATTTTTTCATACCCCATCACCCCGGACGAACCCTTAATTGTATGGGCGGCACGAAAAATTTCCTGAATTACTTCCGGGCTTCCTCCATCTCTTTCAAGCAGCAGTACATTATCGTTGATGGACTGAATCTTTTCCTCCAGCTCTTCCAAGAAGACCGTCATTTCAACATCGCTAAACACTGTCGGCACCACCCTTTTATACTTAGTGAATTAATATCTGAATTCTCCCAACTCTTTCCTTTCGTCATCATAAAGAAGCTTCCCCAGTTCCAGCATTATGACCATCCGGTCGCCCACCAGAGCCACCCCTTTGAGGGCTTCGTTTCCATACGCCGATATCAGAGCCGGAACCGGCTCCAGACTGGATGCCGACAGTCGCAGAACCTCGGACACGGAGTCAACAATCATACCCATGGTTACCCCCCCGGCCTCCACGATTATAATCCTTGTAGTATCCGAAACGCTGGATGGGGGCAAGCCGAATCTCACACCAAGATCCATTACGGGCACAACCTTGCCCCTCAGGTTGATTATCCCCTCAATGAATGATGGGGTCCCGGGAACCCTGGTAACAGCTTCCACTCTTATAATTTCAAGAACCGAGGCAATACTTGCTCCGTATAACTGGTCATGAAGTTTGAAAACCACAATTTGTTCTTCTAAGCTCCCTTTTTTTAAGTCATGCATTAATACCACGCTCCTTAACAGGGTCTAAAGATTTATTCCTCCTCGCCCCTTCTGTCCCGGGCGCGGCTCTCAGGATTGAGGAAAGCAGACAGCCTTTCCCTTATCAGCATAGGGTTGTAACCGGCCTGTAAAGAGACTATCCCCTCGATCATCAGCATGCGCAAGGTTGATTCCTTTTTGCTCAGGTTTGCCAGTTTTGCACCCAGCGGCAGCCATAAAACGTTGGCGCTGCCCACCCCGTAAAGGGTGGCCATAAAGGCGACTGCTATGGCGGGGCCAAGTGAGTTGGGGTCACTCATGTTCCCCAGCACGTGAACCAGTCCCATGACGGTCCCTATAATACCCATTGTTGGCGCGTATCCCCCGGCCGTTTCAAAAATGGAGCTTCCCACGTGATGCCTTTCTTCAATGGCGTACAGCTCCACCTCCATGATGCTCCGCACCAGTTCCGGGTCGGTCCCGTCAACAACTAGCTGAACGCCTTTTCTAAGGAATTGGTCATCTATTTCATCCAGGCGGTTTTCAAGGTAGAGCAATCCTTCACGCCGGGCCTCATCGGCAAGGCTTACTATCAGGTCGATAATCTGGGCAGGCTCCTGCTGCTTTGGGAAGAGGGCTATTTTGAACAGCTTTGGGACATTCTTTACTTCTTCTATACTAAAAGCGATTAAAGTAGCTCCAAAGGTTCCTCCAAACACTATTATGGCAGCGGTATACTGAAACAGCGACCCAAGGTGGCCGCCTTCCAGCAGATATCCCCCAGCCAGAGACAATATACCGAGAAGAAGGCCTATTACCAGCGGTAGATCCATATTTAAAACCTATCTTCCTTTCCTAAAACGACTGTTACTGTCCACCCGCCGCGTCACCCGGCAATGAGTAGGACCCGGCCCCGGCTTCGGCCTGGCCGAACTTGCTTCGCAATATCACGATGTTTACCCGGCGGTTCATCTGCCTGTGGGCGTCGGAATCATTTTTCACCAGGGGCCTGTATTCACCGTAAGCCACTGCCGACATCCTCTGCGGGTGAATGCCGAAATTGTTTATAAATTCTTTCAAAACGTTGGTGGACCTGGCCGCAGAAAGCTCCCAGTTGGAAGGATAGTGAGCGGTATTTATGGGAAGGTTGTCCGTGTGCCCTTCGATCCTCAGGTAATTAGGAACCCCTGCCAGCAGCGGGCCTACCTTGTGGATAATTTCCCTGGCCCGCGGGGTTAACTCGGCGGACCCCAGGTGAAAGAGCAGCTCGCCCTGGAAAGAAATTACAACCCCCCGCTCTTCCATGGTCACTGAAACCTTTGCCTGCAGGTTTGAATCATTTATGTATTTTTCAAATTCCCTTTTGATGTTTTCCAGCTGAATTGTCTCAATGCTGTGTATGGGGTTTTCCGTACCGGCAAGCCCGGGCACCACAGAAGGGCCGGGGCTGTTCAGCATCAGGCTCCCGGCGCCCATGGCCTTGGTAAGGGACGTGGAGAGGGCCTGAAATTTTTTAACATCAATCCTGCTGAGCGTGTACATGACAATGAAAAATATAAGCAAAAGGGTAATCATGTCAGCGTACGTAATCAACCACCGCTCGTGATTGCTTTTTTTTTCCGGTTGACGACGTTTCAAAACGGTATTGCCCCCTGCTCTTCAATATCGGGTCATGTCGAAAAACTGAAAACCCTGATAATGGATATTCGCCCTTCCCGGGAAACTTCCTTCTTTGATGTATTGCAAAATTCATGCGGTTAACTGATTTTTATCATTTTTTCACCATAAAGCTCATCATCTTTTGAGTTTCCCGCCGGACAATATTACCAATATCTTTTGGTTGTTAATTTCCACATTGCCGCTAAACCATGTTTTTTTAGAGGACTGCCATTTATTTACCTCAGGAAAAAACTTGCCAAACACCCGTGATTGTGATATTATACTTTTTGCACGTGACAATTGAAGTTTTGGGGGTGTAGCTCAGCGGGAGAGCGCTTGACTCACATTCAAGAGGCCGCTGGTTCGAAACCAGCCATCCCCACCAATAGACAAAAGCCCCTGTGGGGCTTTTTGTTTTACTCCAACGTTACACCAATCAAAAATATAAAGCCACCAGCAATCATAATCTGGTGGCAAAAGGGGGCAGCATCGATTTGTCGGTGCTGCCCCCTCTTTTATCAAAGGCTCTGGAGGCCAAACTCATTATCATTAAAACACTTTCTCCGTCATCTTATAGATACCGCTTCAACCCTGGAAAATTATCGAAATTTTGAAATGGCCCTTATCCCTTCACAATTTGTTAGCGAGATGAATGGGACCACATTATGGGTAAAAGAGAATACCATAGCGCTGGCATCTGTGGTAAAAGAAACTGAGCCACTTTGTGTGCTTACCGACGAGCCGACCATAGTTAACGCATTTTTTCAATACCACGATAGTCTCTGGAAATCAATCTCCAGGATTCACCGAAGCAAAGAGTGGGTTAAAGACAAGCTGGTGCAAGTAATTTCTTAATTCCTTTAGACTTTGAATCTAATTTCCTCACTCAGATAAAGCTTTCCACATTTTGTTGGTCAACAAATTCATTTTCTCTCCGATGCCCTTGTAATTAAACCGCTGACAAATCCGGGCCGGTTATTCAGCGGCTGTATATTGAAAAAAATTCAAAAAGCATTATACTTAAATTAATAATATTTTTGACTTGCCTATAGTTATTAGTTATTAGAAGGCAGGCTCCAGTTAAATTGGGGCTTTTTTTGTCGGCCGGGTACCTTAAGACCGGGGAAGGAGGAAGTTATGACCGATTCCTGGGGCATTGGAAAAACCGCCGTAATGCTGGCGACCAGTTCCGGCGAGGACGAAAAACGCCTGATCAGACAGGCGGAAGATGCGGGCTTCAAGGTCTGCAAGGGCAGGGTGGGGTCCGTGGGGCCCGAGAAAATTTTTGCTGCGGTGGAAACCGCGGCAAAAAGAAACGATCTTATCAAGGCCCTCTACCGTGAGGAACACGCCCTTTATCACTGCGTTCTGGACGCACTTCACGGGGTTTGCCGGGGGCAGCTTGCGCTGGGAAGCATATTGCGCACCGCCGGACTGATGTTCAGCATTTTAAGGGGGCCCCGCATGACCGGAGACACTTCGGACGGCCAGTGGCTGGCCGTCTCCCTTTACGGAACCATAGGGGCGCCGGTGAAAGGTTACGAGCATGAAGCCATCGGGCTTGGTATAAACCACGTTTAAAACCCAGCTACAAGCAAATAACTGCAAAGCCCATAGTCAATAGTCAACAGGGGGCTGAATCACAGGCAAAACTGCCTGGTTCAGCCCCCTGTTCATTTTTAAAGGGAGGAATAAATATGTCTCATGTTTTAAAAACAGGGGCGGATTCAAATTCAAACCCGCAGCCAGCCCTTTTTATCGACGGCGATTCCCTGAAAACAGAAGACGTCATTGAGGTGGCCAGATGGGGCAAGCCTGTGGAAATAAGCTCCGAGGGCCGGGAGAGGATATCCAAATCATGGGATGCCCTTAAAGCTCTTATCGATGAGAGGCGCACTGTATACGGGGTAACCACCGGTTTCGGAAAACTGAGCAGCGTAATAATCTCCAGGGAACAGTCCAGGCAGTTACAAAAAAATCTGGTGATGAGCCACGCCTGCGCCGTTGGGACACCACTTCCGGAGGAAACAGTGCGGGCCATTATGCTGTTAAGGGCCAACACCCTGACTAAGGGCTACTCCGGAGTAAGGCTTCCAGTGGTGGAAACACTGGTAAAAATGATCAACAGGGGTGTTCACCCGGTAGTTCCGGAAAAAGGCTCCCTGGGCGCCAGCGGAGACCTTGCCCCGCTGGCCCATGTGGCACTTGTCATGATTGGGCTGGGCGAGGCCTTTTACCGGGGAAAACGCATGCCCGGCCAACATGCAATGAACAGGGCGAGCATACCTGTTATCACACTGGAAGGTAAAGATGGTATTGCGCTGATTAACGGGACCCAGGTGATGTCCGCCTTGGGGGCGCTGTGGATTGACGAGGCCGAAATACTTTTAAAAACCGCCGACATAGCCGCCGCCCTCACCTTTGAGGCCCTTTCGGCTCAGCCCGGCGCCCTGGACCCGAGGATTCACCGGTTAAGACCACACCCCGGCCAGATTGCCTGTGCGTCATTTATGCGTGACCTGCTGGAAGAAAGCACTTACATAGGCCGGTCCGAACGGGTGCAGGACGCCTATTCACTCCGCTGTGCGCCCCAGGTTCACGGCGCAACCCTTGACTCGATAAGCCATATCAAAAATATTATTCAAACCGAGATAAACTCTGTCACCGACAACCCTATCGTTTTCCCCGAAGACGGGGAAGTTGTTTCCGGCGGCAATTTCCACGGGCAGCCCCTGGCCTATGCCATGGACCTGCTGGCCATTTCCATGGCCGAGTTGGCCAACATAAGCGAGCGCAGAATAGAAAGACTTTTGAATCCGCAGCTGAGCGGCCTCCCACCTTTCCTTTCACCCCACAGCGGGTTGAACTCGGGGTTCATGATCGCTCATTATACAGCCGCCGCCCTGGTGTCCGAAAATAAGGTTTTTGCCTCCCCCGCCAGCGTTGACTCCATACCTACTTCCGCCAACCAGGAGGACCACGTGAGCATGGGGGCCAACTCCGCCCGCAAGGCGGGTGTAATACTTGAAAACCTGAGGCACGTACTGGCCGTTGAGCTATTGTGCGGCGCCCAGGCCATAGACCTGCAGGAGAAGGGCAGACTTGGAAAAGGTACCGCAGCCGCATACAGAACAATCAGATCCGCTGTACCCACCCTGGATAGCGACAGGGTGATTCATCCCGACATTCAGAAGGCGGTCGACCTCATAAAAACGAGGGAGCTTTACCATAGTGTTATCAATTCTATTCATTAAGCATCCAAACCACGATAGGTCGTTTTGCCGGCCCTGAGACAGTTGGGAATAGGATCTATATACCCTGGAAATGTCAACACACATTTTTCCATGAAAAACAACGGGAATGCGACACAGGCCGTGTTAACTAAAACAGGGATTTTTGTGAGGGAGGACGGAACCGCGGGAAAGGTTCAGCAGTTGGACTTTGTTATATAAAGAATCAACCCCTGCCAGGGCAGGGGTTATATTTATTTTGCTCAATTTTGAAGCACCGACAGGGCGGTATCCAGTTTGTAGCCCTTATCCCGGCTGCCGTCCACTATGATTAAATCGGCTCTGCAGTCTCCGTTAAGGTCGTCAGCCAGGGGCAGTCCCTTGCGGTTACCGCCCCAGGGGCCGAAACTGCCGCTGTAGACAAACCTGGTGCCGTCGGAAATAGCCAGCTCCCACTGTCCCTTTTTGTTATTAAACAACAGGTCACTTTTTCCGTCACCGTTTATATCCGCCGAAATGGGCACCCACGCGTCCATGGCCCCCCACATTCTCATCCATACGTCTGTGGCCAGTTTTAGCTTTCCGCCCTTTCCCGACAGCAACACGTTAAGCCAGCCGCTGTCGTAGTCTATCACTACTATATCGTTAACACTGTCTCCGTTGAAATCACCGGGCAGAAGCTTAATGTTTTCCCGTTTCAATAAATCGAAATACTGCCAGACCAGCTGTCCAAACCCATTGGGGGTATTAATGGCTATGCCTATTCTGGCACCTTCCCGGTCGTATACCGCCAGGTCGTCCAGCCCGTCCCCGTTAAAATCCCCGGCCATTGGGTCCACGGATTCCAGATCCGGTACGCTTAGCGACACTTCCTCCCGCGGAACAAGCCTTCCTTCTTTGTTCTCCGCCAGTATAAAGGCCCTGTAATCCGGCCTGAATACCATCAGGTCGTCTTTTTGATTTCCGTTAAAATCACCCACCAGTGGCAGAGAGTCCTTATCCAGTTTCCAGCCGTCGATCACAACCCCCCGGTCTTCAAAGGCCTTCTGTTTTCTTGGCGTATGCCAGGCCGCGGTGTACCGGTACACACGCCACTGGTTGGATTCTTTGTTCCAAACCAGAATTTCTTCCCCGCCTCCTTCTATGAAATGCCCTGTTAATACAGCGTCGCCTTCCATATACTTCAGCGTTTCAAGCCGCTGTGCCGGGACGAATTTTGCCAGTGAATTGATTGAAACGAATGTATAGCCCTTTTCCTTGAATGATTTTATCAATACATGCAGGGGAGAGTTTTGGTCATAAACATAGCGGAAATTCCCGTCCGCATCCAATTCTTTTTTAATATACGCAAACTCTTTGAAAGGGTGGTAAAAGAATGAAGCCAGATCGCCCTTGAGCCTGTCAAGGGATTTTATCATCCTGTCGGCGCTGACATCCGGGTTTATATAACCCAGTGGCGTAGGTACGGTTACGAACCCCCTGTATCCACTCCCGTCATAGTCAAAGGTCCTGGGTTTTATTGAGTTGACGCCGCGGTATAGGTTTTCATAAATGAGCCCGGCCTGCTCCTCAAAGGCAGGGTACTGATCCAACGACGCGGTATAGTGCGGGGTTTCCCAGTAAGAGGGGGTGATTCCCGCCTCCATGAACAAATCCATGGCGCTTTTTATCCTGCTCCTGGCGTATTCCAGGGTATCAGGCGCCTCAGGGTTCTTTTGCCTGTCGTAAAACTCAAACCCATGCCCGCTTATCTGGCCGCCGGTCTGGTGGGTGTATCCGTGCACGCCCACTATCCCCCCCCGGCTTTCCATGTATTTTATCGTCTCCACGAATTCCCTGGCATAAGGGGTGTCGTCTGTGATTTTCACATCGTATCCCTTTGAAGGCACCACCATTCTCGGTATCAGGGACACGTGGAAGGGAATACCCTCATCGTGAAGGTAATCCGCTATTACTCTCATTTTTTCAAGGTTCTCCCGGCCCTGGAAGAGCCCCCCGGGACACACGTCTTCCAGCCTTAGCAGCGCCGGCTTGACAGCCCTGTACGAACCGGGGCCGTTTACTTCCACCAGTGTATTGTCCCCGGCGGACGCCCCAACGCCCTTGCATCCTCCAAGAATAATGACAACGAATACAACGGCAAGCAACTTGACTCTATGCAGTTTTCACCACTCCCGGTCTTTTACAAGATACAAAAAACTATATTGGCTATATAACGACAAATTCCTTCCGCAGAAAATCTATAACCTGTCCATCACATGCGGGCCGCCTGAAAATCGAGTCACTTATTTAAAATAAATATGGTAGAATTGATAGAGGTATGTTTAAGAAACCTCTGGGGGTTGGCATATTGAGCAGTGACGTGTTTATAAACTTTCTGAGAGGCATTCCGTTGTTTGGCAGCCTGGGGCCGGTCCTCCTTGCCAGGCTGGCTGAAAATATTGGAACCATGAAATTCGAAAGCGGACAGTCTATATTAGCCGAGGGCCAGCACTGCAACAACCTGTTTATTGTTGTTTCCGGCAGGCTGGAAGTATATAAAAGCATCGACGACAATACCGAGGTGGTTCTTCAAACCCTCAACCGGGGGGGGATTTTCGGGGAGACATATATACTTGACGGATCTCCCGCTGACTCGGGTCTAAGGGCCGCTGAAAAATCGGTTGTTATCTTTGTGGACAGGCTCTCTGTAACCACCCTTTTCAAGGACAGTCCGGAGTTCCCCAAAAATTATTTAAAACACGTTATAACCCGCAACCGGGAGGGGCTTTCCAGGGAGGATGCGCTGATCAGAACGATGCTTAAATCCGGGCTGGAACTTCCGGAGACTTATTCCGTCTGTACCCCCGGCTCAAGAATATCAGCGGCCGAAAGCCAGGGGATCAATGAGATAACTAACGCAGAGGATGACGGAGAGGAAAATGCCGATGGCGGGGTGTTCTTCAGGAAGGAATACACCTGCCCCTTATGCCGTACGCGTTTTAACACTCTAAAGCCCCGTCAGAAATACGTTGTGGCGGAAAAAATGGATGAAGATTTTTGCATGTACTATAAAACAGTAAATCCTATTTTTTATGAGATCAATGTCTGCCCCAAGTGCGGCTACTCATTCAATAACTCCACCTCCGGCAATGTAAGGGCCGAGGTCAGGGGCAGCCTTGCCAGGACCCTCGGATCTTTGTGGAAATCCGCCAATTACTGCGGGCCGAGGAGTATTGACGACGCCATTGAAACTTTTAAACTGGCTATAGAATGCCAGAGGCTCCGCGGCGCCGACGACGCTGCGATGGGAAGGCTTTTTTTGAAGAGAGGCTGGCTGTACCGTTATAACAACAAGAAAGAACTGGAACTCCGGGACCTGGAGAGAGCGCTTAATTACATTCACAAGTCCTACGACACAATGGCCCCGGAGGACCCGAAGGATGAGATGAACCTGATGTTTCTGATGGGACACCTGAACCTTATACTGGGGAACGAGAACGAGGCTCTCAAGTGGTTCGTAATGATCACGCAGCATCCACAGAAGAGCACTTTTCCCTACCTGGTCAACAGGGCCAGGGACAAGTGGCAGGACATCAGGAGCAAAAGGTAGGGTTCCCACGTCAACAGTATGTTCGGTGAAACCAAAATTTCTCACGGTGTCGTGACCGACCCGACTACATACAGGCCGTAAGAAATTTTAAACAGCGCCGGATCTATTCTTTTTTTGCATCTTTATACCTGGCATTGACGTCGTCCCAGTTGACCAGGTTCCACCAGGCCTCGATAAAGGACGCCCTTTTATTCTGATATTTAAGATAATACGCGTGCTCCCATACATCCAGGACCAATAGCGGCACCGCGCCCCACTGGGTAAGGTTCTGGTGCTTTTCCGCAGTCAGTATTTCCAGCTTTCCGAAGTCGGGAACCCAGCACAGAAGCGCCCATCCCGACCCCTCCACGGCCGCTGCGGCTGCTGAAAACTGTTTCCTGAAGGAATCAAAGCCGCCGAAGTCCATTTCAATTCTCTCAGCGATGTCCCCGTTGGCCGGCCCGCCACCGCCGGGCTTCATGTTGTTCCAGAATAAGCTGTGCAGAAGGTGCCCCGATCCATGAAATGCCAGCTCCCTCTCCCAGTGCTTAACCAGTGAAAAATCTCCCTTTTCCCTTGCCTCTGCCAGTTTTGCCACCGCGTTGTTCAGTCCGTCCACATACGCCTTGTGGTGGGCGTCATGATGAAGGCGCACCGTCTGCTCGTCGTAATGGGGCTCCAGGTCTCCGTAACCGTAAGGAAGTGACGGAAGCTCATATTTATTAATCATTTTAAAACCTCCCATCAAAATATTTATCTGCCAGTCAACTGTCCTGCAAAGGAACGTCCAAATTCCCTGGCCTCTTTTTCAGATCTTTCATCGGGTGTGAAATTAACTTTGAGTCCCGGCAGAAAGACCTTGAACTGCAGCCCCGATAGTCTCTGTTCGATAAGCTTGACGGCCTCGCCGGACCACCCGTATGACCCGAAGGCCGCCGCCGGCTTGCCCTGGTTTACCACCGGGGAAACATGCCCCAGCAACTGCCAGACCGGGTAGACTGCATCCCTGTTTATAGTGGGGGACCCCACCACAAGACCGTCCGCACTGTTAATCAGCCCTGCCGCTTCTGCCGGGGAAACCGACGTTATATCCATAAGTCTCGCTTCGGCCCCGGCCTCACTGATGCCCCCGGCTATCGCCTGCGCCAACTTTTTAGTGTTACCGTATGCAGACACATATGCCACTACAATATCCTTTTTGGATGAACGGGCTGCCGTCCTGTCAGACCATTGCCAGTACCTCTGCACATACTCCCGCGGGTTCTCTCTCAGCAACGGGCCGTGGGATGGCGCTATAATTTCGAATTCCAGGGGGCTTATCTTTTTGACGGCTTCTGTGACATATCCGGCGAAGGGGGATATTATAACGTCGTAGTAATACCTGTAAGCTTCACTTATATCACCGGCCTGGTCGTTGAATGTGCCTTCGCCGCAGAAATGGCAGCCGAAGGCGTCGCAGGTGAAAAGCACCCTGTCTTCCGGAAGGTAGGTGAACATTGAGTCGGGCCAGTGTAAAAACGGAGCCGATATAAAAGATAAAGTCTTTCCGCCAAGATCAAGTCTGTCTCCGTCACCCACCGCCATATGCGGAAAATCCCTGTTCACCATTTCCTTCAGAAACCTTAACGCCACCTTGGAAGCCACCACTGTGGCCCCGGGCATTTTCTCCAGCAGGGTCCCCAGTGCGCCGGAGTGGTCCGGCTCGGTGTGGTTGATAACTATATAATCAATCTTTTCGGAAGAAACAACCGACTCCACCCTGGACAACAGTTCCTCCTCGAAACCTTTTTTTACCGTTTCCACAAGGGCAACCCTGTCAGCCTTGATTAAATAGGAGTTGTACGTGGTGCCGTTTTCAGTTCTCATCACTATGTCAAACACCCTGAGTTCGGGGTTTTTGGCCCCGACCCAGTAAACACCCTCCCTGACTGCCACAGCCTTCACGCAGCACCCCTCCTATTCTTTTTCAAACTCATCTTTGCCGGCGCCGCATAAAGGACATACCCAGTCTTCCGGCAGCTTTTCAAAGGGCGTTCCCGGGGCTATCCCCCCGTCAGCGTCACCTTCGGCAGGATCGTATACGTAACCACAAACCTTGCAAACCCACTTTTCCATCAATCTTCCCCCTTTTTTTCCGGCCATGCAGGCCACTGATATAATATTGTCTTAGTCTCCTTAAATATGATGCTCAATCCTTGTCCGGGGAACACCTTTTTTGACTGCAATTCCCCTTTCATGTTTTACATTATAAAATAATGGTCTTAACGGCCAATTACGGATTCCTTACAAATTCCTTAAAAAAATCAGGGGATATTCCCCTGAACAGGCTGATGTCAAATCTGTTGCTATTAAAATCTGCAGTATTTTATCAAGCTCACTGATAGTCTTTTAAATTTATTTTTAAATGTAAACAAATGTCTCCTCAGATATTTTCAAACTTGTAACCGGTTCCCCAGACCGTCTTGATATAACTGGGCCTGGAGGGATCGGCTTCTATTTTTTCCCTGAGCCTTCTTATATGCACCATGACGGTGTTTTCATCTCCAAAATAGGAGCTGTCCCATACCAGGTCCAGTATTTGTGCCTTGGTGAAAACCCGGTTGGGATTTGAGGCCATTAGCCACAGCAGGTCAAATTCCTTGGGCGTCAGGTCGACCCTTTTGCCGTTGATACTCAACTGCCGGCTCTGGCTGTCGATGGTGATTTCACCGTATTTCAGCACCAGCTGGGCTTTTCCCTTGCTATCTCCCGCCCTCCTCAGCACCGCCTTGATCCTCAGCGCCAGTTCGGTGGGACTGAAGGGCTTGGTCTGGTAGTCATCCACCCCCATTCTGAATCCAACCACCTTGTCAATCTCGTCGCTCCTGGCAGACAGTATTATAACAGGAACGTCCATCAGGGACTTCAATTTCTGAAATGTTTCAAAGCCATCCATCCCCGGCATCATTATGTCCAGCAGCACTATGTCCGGCCGGTACTTGGACGCCAGGTCCAGCGCCTCGTAGCCGCTGCCCGCGCTGATTACCTCCATCCCCTCTTTTTTCAGTGCGTGCTCAACAATCTTGATAATCTTGGGCTCATCGTCCACCACCATTACCTTGTGCGACATTCAAACACCTCCTCAGAGCCCGGTACCGGCAGTATTACAGTGAACCTGCTCCCCTTGCCGAACTGGCTTTCTAAATCGATCCTTCCGCCATGCATTTCAGTAAGCCTTGCCGCCAGCGTAAGCCCGATTCCCGTGCCCCCGTATTTCCTGGTGCTGGCGCCGTCCACCTGGTAAAACATGTTAAATATTAATTCCTTCTGCCTGTTATCAATCCCCACACCTGTGTCACGAACCGATATGTGAACCTCCCGTTTTCTCCGGTCCTCGGCGGCGGTGATCTCCACTGCGCCCCCGGGGTCGGTAAACTTCCGGGCGTTTTCCAGTAAGTTGATAAGTATTCTGGAAAGCTTTCCCCTGTCGGCAACCACTTTTAAATCTCCGTCGCAGGCAATGCTTAAAGCTATGCCCTTTTCACAAAATGTTCCTTCATACTCTCCAGCAACTTCCGACAGAATTTCTTTTACCGATACCAGCTCCTGGTTCAGTATCACCTTACCGCCCAGAACCCCGGACAACTCCAGCAGGCCCTTTATCTTCCCGGTCAGGTCCAGGCTGCTGTCACGAATCTCTTTCAGGTAATCCTTTTGCAATTCATTCAGCTTGCCTGTGCTTTCTTCGTCCATTATAAGTTCGGTAAAGGCAACTATTGCCGAGAGAGGTGTTTTCAGCTCATGGTTAATATTGTCCAGGAAATTGTTTTTTAGTCTGTCCGCTATTCTCAACTGCCTGTTCATTTCCGCCAGATCGGCGCTCTTTTTCTCCAGACCGGTGTTGTCCCGGTAAATGCCATCCACGGCCTGGTCCACCAGGGCTTTAAGTATAAAACCGAAGGACAGGATTTTGTATATGTTTCCCAGCAGGTTGTACCCGTCATAGGCGCTGGAGTAGAGGGTGAAAGCCATTTCGCCCGCCACCCCGGTTAAAAGAGCCGCCGCCAGGTAAAAATCGCGGTGTTCTTTTTCTTTCTTTTTAAAAATCAGGAAAGCCCCTGCGGACATCGCCGCCATTACAATATATTCCAGGCCTATTTTCAGCGGGGTTTGTGACTTTTTAACCGCGTCGTACATCAGGGGAAGAGAATCAATGCAAACCGCTGTCAAATAAACGAGAATACTGGTTGATATAGCAGCAACAAATAACAGCAGTCCCGCCCTTTTTAATATATAAGTCTTTTTTCCGGCGCAAACCGCCGCCAGTATTCCAAGAGACTGTATTATCCTGGCCAGAATCCACAAAGTGGATGCTTTGTGAACTGAGTTCGGGCTGATAAAATCCGTCATACCCGCATAGGAAAGCGTATGGGCAAAGTCAACCAGGCCCACGG
This sequence comes from Bacillota bacterium, assembly GCA_049325055.1. Lineage (GTDB taxonomy): Bacteria > Bacillota > Desulfotomaculia > Desulfotomaculales > Desulfocucumaceae > BRHc4a. The sequence goes on along the minus strand of JBMOPB010000069.1, from coordinate 24,836 downwards.
CACAGAATGTGGCCGACAGTATAATACTGCGCACCTCGACCTTGTACCTGTATTCATACCAGCTCATCAGCGAAACCGACATTGCCACAATTATACTTGCGAACTCAAGGGTGGTATGAATGGTTACAAATATCCCCTGGGGAATAATAAAATAAAAACTGCCCGCCAGAATATTTAGTGCCAGAAATGCAATCAGCAGGGCTGCCACCCCGGCTGCAAACCGACTGTTTTTCATTTCCCCGGCGGAAGTCTTCTCCATTGAAAACAATCACTCCTGTCTTTTACCGCCCGTTAAAGATACTTAAAACGCCACGAGATTTGCCGCGGCAGTTTTTATTTCTTCCATGGCCCCGGTATTGGCCAGTATATCCCCTTTTTTGTCCGTACCCGGGTAACAGTAGGTTCCCGTAAGCTTTACATCGAGCATTTTGAAAAAGTATCTGACTACCCTGATTGACCCGTCAAAAACGCCCGGAAGGTTTGTCCCCGCACAGGAAATGAATATCCCCCTCCTGTTTTCCCTCAGCAATTCATCCTCCACCGCATGCCGCCCAAGAATATACCTGGTGGCCCAGAATTGCTGGGCCCTGTCTATAAACATCTTGGCCTGGGCGCATATTCCCATGCTGAATATCGGGGCTGCCACAACAAGCATGTCCGCCTTCAGTATCTTTTCATAAACAGGACCCGCGTCATCCCTGATGACACACCTCCCCGTGGCGTTACAGCCCTCGCAGGCCCGGCAGGGAAAATAAGTCAGGCCGGACATGTATATTATTTCTGTGTTTACACCATATGTCTTAAGGGATTCCGCCGCCGATTCCAGCAAAATACCGGTATTTCCTCCCCTTCTGGGGCTAAAGGCCAGTCCCAAACAGGTCTTTCCGTACATCTTTTTCAGACCCCCGAAACATTTGCTTCATTTTTCCAATTCCTTAAGCCCCTCTGCATAGCTTCTGCCGGAGTCCCATCCTCAGGCTTTGTTCCAGGGGACCGTCATCTGGGTTAATTATATATTAATAGGCTATTATCTGTCTAACAGCGCTGATTTTTTTATTTTTGGCAGAGATAACCGCTTTGTGGTATTATTAATTAATTGCCGTATAAACAGTATCACTGACATCCGGGGGTGTTTTTTTGTCTTCAAATAATAATTCCGGAGTAAAGACAAACCCTGCCATAGAAACGGCCTCTCGTTTTCTGGAGGCCATTAGAAACAGAGATTCCGTCACCTTCTGGGACATTTTGGACAAAAAGGGGCAGGGTTATTTTTTGGGTCTCTGGTTTTACGCAATGGAAAACGTCAATATTGACACCATTATAAAGCTGAGCTGCCAGAGGGAATTCCTTGACGGGGTGCTGGGCCCCCTTATGGAAAGCCTGAAGGAGAGTATAGGCGACCTGCTGGATAACCCGGAATTCGGTCAGATTGAGTACAAGACGCCCCACTGCGCCCTGGTGGGAATTTCTCCGCCGGCACAGATTGCGGGACAGAGCCTGGATGATGAAGACTATATACCACTTGTACTTGAATTAAACGACAACCAAAACAACAGCGGCGATATAAATCTCACATGCTGGAAAATCGACACCCTGAACTGCTTCAAGCTGAGCAAAGGGGTACATTAAAAACATAGAAGCCAGAATGAAAAAGCCGGGATAATCCTGGCTTTTTGCAGTGTAAACCAACAGCCTGGATGATTTTTCGAAATAATAAATAGATCCCGAATGCCTGGAAAACATTATACGGTACAATCACGGGGAATCCCCGGTGTACAGCCCTTCTAATCATCTGCAAAACCGTCCGGATGGCGGCTGTGCCACCTCCAGGCGGTTTCAATTATTTCCTCCAGCTTTTCGAACCTTGGCTTCCAGCCAAGCTCTTCCTTTATCCTGCGGGATGAGGCCAGAAGCACCGCCGGGTCCCCGGGCCTTCTACAGGAAAAGGAAAAACCTATCTTTCTTCCGGTGACAGCCTCGGCGGTTTTAACCACCTCAAGATTTGAAAAACCCGCCCCGTTCCCAAGGTTGTATACTCCGCTTTCATTTAAGCGGCGGATTCTCTCCAGCCCCAGCACGTGAGCCACGGCCAGGTCGGACACGTGTATGTAATCGCGTACGCAGGTCCCGTCCGGAGTATCATAGTCGTTCCCAAAAATTTTTATCTGATCCGACCTCCCCAGCGCCACCCGGAGAACTAGGGGAATAAGGTGAGTCTCAGGACGGTGGTCCTCCCCCATGTCCCCTCCGGGATGAGCGCCGGCGGCGTTGAAATAACGTAGTATAACGTGCTTTATGCCGTAAGCGCCCTCGGCCCAGACAAGAGCTTTTTCCACGGTCAGCTTGGTGTCCCCGTACGGGTTTTTCGGCAGTGTAACGTGGCTTTCCGGTATCGGAATATCCGTGGGCTCGCCGTATACCGCCGCGCTCGACGAAAAAACCACTTTTTTTACTCCCGCCGCAGCCGCCCGGGCCAGCAGCCTGAGGGAGGACACCACGTTGTTGTCGTAGTATTTAAAAGGGTCGGAAACACTTTCGCCCACTGCCGTATACGCCGCAAAGTGCATGACGGCCTCTATGTCGTTTTCCCTGAATACCCTGTCCATTAGCTGATCGTCCCTTAAATCGCCGTGATAAAAAACACCGCCGGGACAAGACTTCCTGTGGCCGTTTTCCAGGCTGTCTATAATCACCGCTTCTTCACCCCGGGCCAGCAGCTCCAGCACGGTGTGGCTGCCTATATAGCCGGCTCCCCCGGTAACCAGTATCGCCATCCCTTTATAAAACCTCCGTTCAGTCCGACTCCGGGTAAATCAAAAAAATAATACCATATATTTCGATGTCTGTACCAGTATAGAATTATCATATTGGATGCCGGTCCCCATCCTCCCCCGGATCGCCGCCACAACCGGTGACCGTTTCCCTGTACGGCTTCCTGGCAGGGGAAGGCGCAGGGCATGTTTGTGCGTGGCGATCTTCCTTAGCCACAGCTTCATTACGTGCAATGGCGCTCTTGCGGTAACCGTAGGAAAAATACACCGCAACTCCTATTGCCATCCAGATCACAAACCTTGCCCAGGTGAGCGCCGGAAGGTTTACGGCAAGGTATGCCGCCGAAGCTATGGTAAGAACCGGAATGACCGGCATCCAGGGAATCCTGAAAGGGCGCTCCAGAGCCGGCGCCATCCTCCGGAGAATTATAACGCCGGCCGAAGCGGCCATAAAGGCGCTCAGTGTGCCTATATTGGCCAGCTCTGCCACCAGGCTGATTGGGAGCACCCCACCGATGGCGGCAACTGCAATCCCTATTATAAGGCTGTCCCACACAGGTGTCTTAAGCCGGGGGTGCAGCCAGTCAAAAATAGGCGGCAGAAGGTCATCACGCCCCATTGCGAAAAATATCCTGCTCTGGCCGTACATCGCCACCAGCAAAACGCTGGTCAGCCCGGCCAGTGCCCCAACCGACACCAGGGCCGAAGCCCAGGGCACCCCCGCCCCCAGAAGCGCGGCGGCAACCGGCGAAGCGGTGTTCAGCCTGGTGTAATTCATGATCCCTGTCAATGTTACGGCCACCGCTATATATAGCACCGTGGCGATTAAAAGGGAGTATATTATCCCCCTGGGGAGGTCCCTCTGCGGGTTTTTAACCTCCTCCGACGCGGTGGCCACAGCATCAAAACCAATGTACGCAAAAAAGACAATTGCGGCACCTTTAAAAACTCCGGCAATCCCAAATGGCAGGAGAGGTGACCAGTTGGCCGGATTCATATGCTTAAAGCCTATTACAAGAAAAAGCACAATTGCGGCCAGTTTGGCAGTAACCACTATCCTGTTGACCCAGGCGCTCTCACGGGTTCCTGATACTATCAGCGCCGTGACCGCCATGACGATTATAATGGCCGGAAGGTTTATTATCCCCCCTTCAAAGGGGGAACCGGCCAGCTCCGCAGGAAAGGCCAGGCCTACCGATCTGAGAAGATCAATCGTATAGGAACTCCAGCCAATGGCCACTGCCCCGGCCGCCACCATGTACTCCAGTATCAGGTTCCACCCCACCAGCCAGGCAACTATTTCCCCCATGGTGACGTAAGTGTAAGTATAGACACTTCCGGCCACGGGCAGGGCGGAAGCCAGCTCGGTATACACTATTGCCGCCAGACCGCTGACCATACCTGCCAGCATAAAGGAGAAAACCACTCCTGGACCTGCGTAATTTGCAGCGGCAACGCCCGTGAGCACAAAAATGCCCGTGCCTATAATGGCCCCGACCCCCAGGGCCGTCAGATCCCAGACATTCAGCGTGGGAACAAGCCCCCTCCTGTTTTCCCTCCGCTCGATAAATACGGATTCAACCGGTTTCTTCCGAAAAATATCCACCACAGGCTCCTCCGACAGTTCGTAATTAATAAAATTAAGCCGGAAACAAGCCATCCCGGCCGATTTTGAAAACAGAATATGGCGCAGATCACCAATCAGTGCAGTTTTCCACTTCCCCTTTTGCAGCCAAGGGACAATTTAAGCAGTTTTATCCTTCTTCAGCACATACCTGACCAGATATGTGTGCAAAAACCACTCGGATACCCCCACAATAAATGCAAACAGCAATACCTCCCAAAAAGAGAGACCGATGCCGTCAAGGGCCCGGACAGCTATCCAGTATATTAATCCGGCTGTGGCGACATCGGCTGCGGTGGCCGCAGTGTTGTCGGTGACGGGTAAAACAACCAGGTCTCCCAGTATGTAAGTCAGTACAGAAATCAGTATTCCTATAAGAACCCCCTGGCCCAAAGACAGATCGGTAAACATAGGGGTAAGCAACCCCGAAAAAAGTACAATGGCAAGGGTTTTTATGCCCAACGCCCTGATATGATTGAACATAGTAACAAACACCCCCAAAAAAAGTGGCACCATTTTAAATAATGGTGCCCTTTGCAGTGTAAATTATACCCCTGTGTGCTGTATCAGTCGGCATTCCGGGCTGCCTGTACTCCGGAAGGCACGTGGCCATGTTGATGTGCCGCAGTGAGGCCTGACCGTTTATTGCCGGAACTCCCCGAAAGAGTCCTTGATAAATCCGGATTAAGCTGTAAGAAAGTATGGAACCACAAATGTTCACAGAGATAACAAAACTCTTTGTATAATACCTGGTTTAAGTTTTTAAGTGCTATTTACCCTCATTTATAATGGAAGTTATTATATGTCGGGAAGACCACTCGTTTCCTGAAAACCAGGTAAGGAACTGGGGTTTGAAGAACCTCCGCTCTATTTTTTTCACGGGCATTCCCGTCATGTGCAGCCTCAGCACCTCTTCCCTGAGGCCTTCAAGGTAGTCAAGCTTGGCCTCCATCATCCCGCGGCCGTTTTCCACCACCCCGGCGTGGGCGCAGAAAAGTGTATGGAAGTCTTTTTTCAGTAGTGCCCTTATCGACCTTATTATACCTGGAACCGATTCATAGCGCATCACGGTCCTGGTTCTGGGGGTGACAAAAAGGTCACCGGTAAAAACAATTCCCCTGCTGCTGTCCAAAAAGCACACATGGTCATCGGAGTGCCCTGGGGTCCCTATAACCTTCAGAGGTCCTTCCTCTGTTTCGATAAATTCCCCCAGTGGAGTTGGGTTGAATTTTTTTCTCCCCCCCCACACATAACGCCTGTACAGTGGTATATCGGCATCTTTTCCACATATATCAAGAGATCCTGGGCTGACGTACACCGGTATACCCCTTTCCCGCTGCAGTCGAGCCGCATTCCCGGAGTGGTCCTCGTGAAAGTGGGTCAGCAGAATCCTGTCTACCCTGCACTTTACCAGGAGCGGCAACAGTACTTTTTCCAGCCGGCTGGGCCCTGTGTCGATAAGGCTTCTCCCCAGCAGAAAAGAAAAGGTTTTCATTGAGGCAACACCCCCTACGGAAACCCTTCCCTGAAATATTTTAACACCGCTGTATTCCCATGCTTTCACCCATACCCCTCCACATTTTAGAAATACTCTCAAGCAACTAAATATTAACATAGTTAAATTATCAATCAAAGCATTTTTACCATCCTTTACAGTCCGTCATAAATACAACTTCACACTTAAAAAATGTATTAATATTTGAACAGTTGTGTTAGAATCTAGTCAAACGTATCGGGGGGTATGAAATATTGGCCGCCAAGGCAAGATCGATCTCATACCACAAGGACGTACTGCTTAAGCCTCACAACACCTTGCGGGAGGTTGTGTCCACCTTTTCCCGGACACGTCTGGATGCTGTTCCGGTGGTTGACGAGTTGAACAAGGTTATCGGAGTTATGACCAAGCACAACATGTACAAGGCCCTGCTCAACAACCATTCCCTGGATGCGCCCATTGAGAATTTCTACGCCCGGCCCGCCATAAGCGTCGACGAAGACATGAACTTCGGCGAGGTATACAGCTACATGCAGAAGATGGAGTTGGGCCAGGTGGTGGTTACCGACGCCCAAAACCATCCCTGGGGTATGGTAACCAAAATGAGTGTAATAGAGAATCTCCGGTCCCGCAGCGACAGGCAGGCCAGGGAACTGGCCTCGCTGCTGGACGCCCTGGAAAACGGCGTGCTGGCTGTGAACAGAAGGAGCATAATAACGGTCATCAACCCGGCGGCTGAAAACATGCTAAAGGTAAAGGCACAGAGCGTTTTGGGAAAATTCGTGGTGGACGTGCTGCCCAGCGTAAGGGTGGACAAGGCCATGTTCGACGGCAGCGTTACAAACTGGCACAGGATAAAGGGCCTGCCTGGAATACTGGCCAAGTACCTGCCGGTGTACAGCGGGGGGGAGCCCAGCGGGGCAATAGCGGTGCTCCACGACCTCACCGGATACGAAAGGCTGGCCCAGGAATTTCAGAGCGTGAAGGAAGTTCAGCAAACCCTGGCAGCCGTTTTGGACCTGGCCTACGACGGCATTCTGGCTATAAACTCCCATGGGACCGTAACCACCGTTAACCGGGCCATGATGGAATTCCTGGACGCCAGGGCGGAGCAGCTTATGAGCCGCAAAGTGTCAGAGGTCTTTCCCGAGCTGGAACTGGAAGAAATAGTAGCTTCAGGCATGGCCGACGAGGGCGACGTTAGAACCATCAGGGACAAAAAATGTATAGTAACCCGGCAGCCGATACAAAAAGGAGACCAAATACTGGGGGCGGTTGCCAAGATAACCTTCAAGGGGCTCAACCGCCTGCCCGAGCTTGTCAAAAGGCTTGAGACACTGGAAAACCAGATATCATACTACCGTAACGAGCTTTCACGGGTAACCCACAGCGGCATACGGTTCGAAGATATAGTGGGAAGCAGCCCCCAAATGACTGCTGTCAAAAACATGGCAAAACAAACTTCCCGCAGCCTTTCCAGCGTTCTTCTGCTGGGGGAGAGCGGCACCGGCAAAGAATTGTTTGCATCGGCCATTCACAACTACTCCGGCCGCACCGGGCCCTTTGTAAAAGTCAACTGCGCAGCAATGCCCGATAATCTTTTAGAATCGGAGTTTTTTGGATATGAGGAAGGCGCTTTTACCGGAGCCAAAAAGTCCGGTAAGCCCGGCAAGTTCGAGCTGGCCCACAAAGGGACTCTATTCCTGGACGAGGTGGGCGACATGTCCCTGCAGCTTCAGTCCAAGCTGCTCAGGGTGTTGCAGGAAAAAGAATTTGAGAGGGTTGGCGGGATAAAGACTCTGCGGGTTGACGTCAGAATAATTGCCGCTACCAACAGGGACATAGAAAAGCTGATGGAAGAGGGAAAATTCCGCGAGGACTTGTACTACAGGCTTAACGTAATTTCCATCAGAGTCCCTCCCCTCAGGGAGAGAAAAGGGGACATATACCCCCTGATGGCGCACTTTATAAGGAAATACAACCGTATTCTCGGCTGCAGGGTGAGGGGGGTCAGCCCGAAAGCCATGGAAGTTCTGTTAAACCACTGGTGGCCGGGGAACGTCCGGGAACTGGAAAATGTGGTGGAAAGGGCCCTTAACATAGTTACAGACGGAGAAATTGTCCCCTCCCACCTTCCTGAGTATCTTCAGGAAAGGTCACCGGTGAAGAAATCCGCCCAGGGGGTTGAAGAAACCTTGATTGATATGGAAAGCGGCATTGCCGGGGCCGAAAAGGAACTGATCCTGAGGGCTCTGGCCGAATCCGGGGGGAACCGAAGCAAGGCGGCGCGCATACTGGGCATAAGCAGGACAAAACTGTACGACAGGCTAAATAAACACGGCATAGGGCACAAACAATAAGAATACAGAAGCCAGAATCCAGGATTCAGAAGATAAAGGAGGAAGATAATGAAATACAGCCAGGGCAAAATAGGAAGGGTATTGGTGGCAAGGTTGGATGACGGTGACGATCTCCTGGGAGAGTTGAAAAAGCTTGCCGATATGGAAAAACTGGAGGCCGGAATAATTTACGTTATCGGGGCTTTAAAAGACGCCTCACTGGTGGTGGGACCCGAGGAATGCGCCCTTCCACCGGTGCCGGTCTGGAGAAATTTCAGCGACTGCAGGGAAGTCATAGGTGTGGGCAATCTGTTCCGGGACAACGGCGAGCCTGTAATACACCTTCACGGCGCACTGGGCCGGGGAGACGCCACACTTATGGGCTGCATCCGGGGTGAGGCCGGGGTATTCCTGGTGGCCGAAGTTATTATTCTGGAGCTGACGGGCACCGGCGCCTCCAGGGAGTTCGACCCTGCAACTGGGATAAAAATGCTGAACTTAAGCTTATCCTGAAGAACTTTTAGGCCGGGATCCTGAATTCAGAATCTAGAATCCAGAATGGGTTGAGCTAAGAATTGTTTTTCATTCTGGATTCTGGCTCCTGGATTCTGTATTCTGACAGGATAGATTTCCGGGATAGCTTATTAATGCCAACATTTCACCGCAGGCCCGATCAAATGATTCACGGCAGTAGCTTTTTGAAAAAGGGTCGGCGAAACCGTGGCCGGCATTGAATTTCATAATACTTACATTATTTTTACAGTTTAAGACCACTATAAGTTCATCCACATCATATGATTTCTCCCGGTCCGGAAAGAAGAGCAGAACAGGGCACACCGGATTAACATAAAGATGGTCTCTTATCCGGGACCCGTAAAATCCAACAACCGCGTCACATAATTTATCCCGGCTGACCAGCCAGGCAACTGTGGCCCCAACGCTAAAACCCACAATGAATACTTTTTTATAGCGGCTTCGAATGCGGTAAAGCAGGCCCTTAACCTGTTCTGTCGCCCTTTCAAAACCTACGCAATGAATAAAATAGCGGTGGGCCGCTTCTTCCTCCCGGTAGCTGAAGGGCATGTGGCGATTTAACAAGTCCGGGGCAAAAACATCGGTTCCCTGCCCGTATAATTTCTTACAAAAGCCCTTTATATGTTGGTTTAACCCGTATATTTCATGGATTACAACGACAGCCGCATCGGACCCGCCCCAATATGTCAGCATATCGAAACCCTCTTTTTTGTTCATTCCTTTCGCCTGCGCGGAACGAATTGTGCATCCATTTTTCCGTTTTTCCTGTTTACGAAAATATTTCCCAGGTATTTTTCATTTTCTTCCGGGTAGTCACTCCTGAAGTGGGACCCGCGGCTTTCTTTCCGCATCAGCGCCGATAGACAAACAGCTTCAGCCACATCAAGCATCATACAAATTTTAAGGCCTGCCAGTGTTTTTTCGCGGCGGTTCTCTTCCTCAGCCTTAACTCGCAGAATATTTATCTCATTTAATGCCTCCTCCAGACCTGCGGCGTCCCGCAGAATTCCGGCATGGCCTGTCATAGTACCTCTTATTTTTACCGCCAGTTGGGATACGCAGGCTTCCTTTCCGGTATCCGAAACCGGCACTGCCCCCGCCGGGCTTATGTCCCGCAACTTTACCCCCGATGAGTACCGGGAGGCTGCTGCGCCTGCCACCCGGCCCAAGGCCAGGCACTCCGCCAGCGCGTTTCCGCCTATCCTGTTGGCCCCGTGAATCCCGCCTGCCGCCTCCCCTATTGCCCACAGCCCCGGGATACCGGTTTTCCCGCCCGCCTCAACGGCGACGCCCCCCATGGTAAAGTGAGCCACCGGTGACACCTCAACCTGCATTACGCCCGGTGAAACAGCTTTGGGAAGGTATTTGCGGTACTTCTCCGGGTTTTTCATAGTGGAAAAGTCCATTACCACAGCCCTTCCCTCCGGCCCCACCCCGCGACCCGAAGCTATTTCCGACTCTATTACCCGGCTTAGCATGTCCCTGGTGAGGCTGGCACCGTCCAGCAGACCGTGTATCTCTCTTATGTCATGGCCGTCACGGTTTCGCAAGGTTGCCCCGGCCGCAGCCACTAAAGTTTCGTAGGATATCATCACCCTGGGCAAGCCGGGCATGTGAAGGTACGTGGGATAAAACTGTACGAACTCCATGTCTACCAGCGGCAGGCCGGCGTCCAGGGCAATTGCATGTCCCAGTCCGTCTGTGCCCGGTACGTTGTTTGTCCGGAGATACAGGCCCCCGGCCCCTCCTGTGGCCAGTATTACAGCCCTGGAACTGATCACAACAGCATCGCCGTTTCCGGTATACCCCCAGGCCCCTGTTACAAACCCGCCTTCTTTAACAAGAGAGATCAGAGTAATACCACTTTCAGCCCTGACCCCCATTTCCATGGCCCTGGTTACCAGCGGGGACAGCAGCTGCACCCCCGAGTTCCTGTTCGTTCCCATCACCCTGGGAAATGAATGCCCCGGTACCCTGCTGCAAAGGAAATTTCCGTCCTTTTTTCTGGACAGGGAAACCCCGCATTCAGCCAGTAAAGCCACTTCTTCCTTCATGTTTTCCACCATCACGGTGACCAGTTCCGGGTCACCTATTCCGCCCCCTCCGGTCAAAATGTCCTCAAGGTGCCGTGCGGGGCTGTCGCAGGGATCGCACAATCCATCGGGAACGGCGAAATAGCCCTTGGAAATGGCGGAGTTATTGGCTTTGCCGGTGGCGGAGCGGCTTACCACCAGAACTTCCATCCCATAACGGCGGGCCTCTATTGCCGCCCTTATTCCTGCGAGGCCACTCCCGATCACCAGTACGTCAACCTGACGGCTTTTCATTTCCATCACTCCCTGCCATCATTTAGCAGTTATACACGATCTCTGCACCACATACAGTTAAAAAATCTGTACAGCATGACGCCTGATTTCCAGTCCTATATTTTTGCCAACCAGCCGGCCAGTTCGGAGATTGGGCCGGACCAGTCAGGCTTAAAATCTATTTTATTGGTATTTACCAGAAAATCGGTGACCAGGCAGGTTTTCATCCCCGCAGCCGAGGCCGGCATGTCTTCCTCCACGTCATTCCCCACCATGACGCATTCCGAGGCGGGCAGTCCCAGCCTCCCGGCTATTTCCAGGTAGTATTCCGGCCTGGGCTTGCAAAAGTGCATCTCTTCGTAGCTGGTGACAAACTCCCAGGGCAGGTCTTCCACCCCGGCCCAGGCCATCCTGTCCCGAACCGCCGATATAGGAAATACCGGCTGTGTGGCCAGAACAATGCGAAACCCCCTGTCCAATGCCACCTTCACCGCCTCCCTGGCGTAAGGGCCGGGCGACCTTGTCACCCTCGACAGGCTTCTGAATTTGTTTGCGTAAAAATCTTCAATCAGGGGCATTACCGCCTCTAAACTATTCCCGATGCGGGTCCGGAAATCCGCCCAGAAAACTTCTTCATTGGTAAGGCGGGGGTCCCTGTTCCCTATCATCACCCCTGTACTGGCCATCAGGGCTGCCACAAACTGAACGGGATTTATGACCGGCGCCACGGCCCTGGCAACTTCCTTAAGGTACTCCGCCGTAAATGCCCCTGTATCCATCTCCAGAAGAGTTCCGTCAAGATCAAACAGCACTGCCTGCAACTAATATTCCACCCTTTCAGCAATTTTTGTTAACGGTCAGTTCTCCTTTAGTCATGTTGATTCCTGCCCGGCGTTTATTTTATAAATTCAACAGGAAAAAGCAGACCACTGGACAAATATATAAACTAATTATATTCGAAGTGCAAAAGAAAGGCCAAAAATGATTTTATCCAGCCAAATGAAAGGGTTCCTTTTTATACTGGCGGCTGACATGATGTGGTCGTTTTCAGCCATCGTGGCCAAGTTCCTCTTCAACAGACAGATGAGCCCCTTTGACCTTGTACAGATAAGGATTATACTGTCATTTTCCATACTGGCCGCATATCTTTTTTTGTTTAACCGGAAGCTTTTAAAAATAGACCATCAAGACATTCTCTACATGATAACTATAGGAGTGCTGGGTGTTGCCTCGGTACAGTTCACCTATTACCTCACCATCAGCCAGACAAACGTGGCCACCGCCATTTTTCTGCAGTACCTAGCGCCCATTTTCATATTGTTGTACAGCTTGGCCGCAGGCAAAGAATCCATAAGCCCCATAAAGCTAATTACCCTCATATGCGCAACGCTGGGAGGTTTCCTCATGGTGAAGGGAACCCCGGAGGCGGGAATGGCCGTCAACCTGCCGGGGCTGCTGTCGGGGCTGGCTTCTGCCATTTTCTTCGCCTTTTACACGGTATACGGAAAATATGGTCTAAAAAAATATTCACCCTGGACGGTTCTAGCATGGGGAATGGGCGTAGGCGGCGCCGTATGGGCTCTTTACAACCCGCCCTGGCTTACTTTTTCCAGGTATGCATCTGCGGGTGACTGGCTGTTCTTCGTTTACCTTGCGGTGTTTGCCACTATTTTGCCCTTTGGCTTTTTTTTCAAGGGTTTAAATTATCTTACCCCCGTGGTGGCGGGCATCACCAGCACCATGGAGCCCGTTCTGGCAGGCATTCTGGCCTACCTGCTGCTGGGGGAAGCACTTACTTTTATGCAGATCACCGGGTGCCTTCTCATTTTGACGGCTGTAACACTTCTGCAGGTTAAAACAAATCCCGCTGAAAAACCGACAGCCGCCCGGGAGAATACTCCGGCAAGCCATAAAGTCTGGCCTCCTTCTTATAAATGATAGAATTCATACTGTATATCGAGTCGCTTTTTCCCTGACAACGTCTATCCCCAGGCGTTCCACCAGGCCGGAGAAACGCTCCCCGTCCCGGCCCTCCCCCATGTATAACCTCACTGCTCCTTCCAGCGCCGCCTTCAATTCTTTTTCATCCGCAAGATCCAGCAAAATTTCCGCCAGGCGGGGGTGCCTTCCCAGCTTGCCTCCCGCCAGCACCTTAAAGCCTCCTCTAACCTCCCGGATTGCTTCAGTGGGGCAGGACCTTGCGCATTGCCCGCAGTTGAGGCAATTGTCAGTGTCAAAAACCGGGCCTTCCCCGGTAAGGCTCGCCGCATTTTCCTGGCATACCTTCACACACAGCCCGCAGCCTGTGCAGCGGCCATCCCCCCTGCCGGGCACGGACTGGGCTATAACACCGAAATCCACTATCTGGGGCTGGGAACAGGCGTTGGGGCAGCCCGCCAGCGCCACCCTGAACCTGTGATGGAAAAGCACCGGCCCATCTATCTGGCCCGCAATGTGACCGTCCAGCCCGGAAGCATCCAGCACCCCGGCCAGGGCCAGGGAAACCTGCCTGTCGTCGGTAAGTGTCAGCGGGCAGCCGGCCGCCCCGCCGCATACTTTTACCTCGTGATAGCTGGTTTTTAGACCCTCTATGGCCACCCCCCTTTCCACAAGATCCTCTATTCTGGCAAGATCGGAGGCCGAAAGGCTGCCTGCGTCGGTTTGGACCGACTCCTCCCCCCGGCCTGCCGCTCTCCCGGCAAGGGCGCGCCTTGCCTCTGTAACATCCCGGCTGGTGACCCTGCTCCCCCCCTGCCGCTGCACAAACTCCTCAATCTGCCTCTTTACTTTTTTTCTTATAAAAAACGGCACCTTCTCCAGCCTTGCGCCGGCGTCCGCCTCCCACTCCATATCAAGCCCTCCCGACATTACTTTCTTTAAAGTATATTAATCTATTTAAGTCTTCACAATGAGCTTCGTCACACAACACCGAAAAATGGATGGGCTCCATTAATTAAAATGGATGTTTTTTACCTGCTCAACATATATTACAATACAGCTGAATGGATGAGCACAATCACCAATTGGAGGGTTTGCCATGGAGATAACAATTAAATTGGACCGCCAGAGTAAAACCCCACTGTATCTGCAGATATCCGGGCAGATAGTAAGCGGCATAAAGTCAGGGGAGCTGAAGGCGGGATACCGTCTTCCGGCTGAGCGTAAGCTGGCCCGGATGCTGGGTGTAAACCGGAGCACCGTTGTCAACGCGTACAGCGAGCTTGAAGCCGCTGGATACGTGACTTCCCACGTGGGCAGGGGAACTGAGGTGGCGGCACAGTCCGGCGAAAGTAAAGAGGAAACCTTTCGCTGGCATGATCTTATAAGCGGGCAAGGTGAAAGTTTGATCAACCCGTACAACTCGGCCATCTCAGAGATGCTGATACAGAGAAACCTTATAGCCATGGACTCGGGTGTAGCCGCTCCCGAACTGTACCCAAAGGAAGACCTGGCCTCCATCTGCAGCGAGGTGCTGCTCTCCGAGGGAGATTCCATATTGCAGCACAACTGCCCCCAGGGTTTGAAAACTCTTCGGGAGAGCCTGGCAACCCTGATGCAAACCAGGAGCATTTCTGTTTCCCCGGAAAATATCGTTGTGCTGAACGGGTCCCAGCAGGGGCTTGATCTCATGGCCCGCCTTCTTATTGAGCCCGGGGACAGCGTGGTGGTAGAGCAGCCGACATTCATGGGGGCCATTGACATATTCAGGGCCTACGGGGCCAGATTGATTGGAGTGCCGGTGGACGCGGAAGGCATGGTGACCGAGGGGCTTGAAGGGGTTCTCAACAGGGCCAGGCCCAAGCTGATATACACCATATCCACCTATCAGAATCCCACCGGGATATCTATGAGCACCGGGAGGCGAAGGCGGCTACTGGAACTGGCGGCCAGGTACCAGGTGCCCATACTTGAAGACGACGCCTACGGGTATCTTCACTATGGAAGCCCACCCCCGCCGCCTCTAAAGTCTATGGACGGATCCGGCCTGGTTGTATACCTTGGGTCCATGTCAAAAATACTGTCATGCGGGATCCGCCTCGGCTGGATGGCCGTCCCTCCTGATCTTGCCAGGCTTGTGACAGCCGCCAAGCAGTTGACTGACCTTCATACAAACAACCTTTCCCAGAGGGTGGCGGATATATACATAAGAAGGGGTCTGCTGGAAAAGCACATCTTCAGGGTACGGGAACAAAACCGTATTAAACGTGACACCATGCTACATGCCCTTGAGGAATTCGCCCCGGGCGGACTTTCCTGGCACAGGCCGGACGGCGGCCTTTATGTCTGGGCTTCCCTTCCCGGCAGTCTTTCCGCAGTAAGGCTTCTGCAGGAAGCAGTGGAAAGAAAGGTTTCATTTGTGGCCGGGCCGGTTTTTTATTCCAACGGCGAAGGCCAGAATAAAATACGTTTAAATTTTACCTACGCCGCGCCGGAAATGATCAGAAAGGGAATTAAAATTCTGTGCGGGACCATAAAAGACCTTGCCAGGGAAAGAGAAACAATAAAACCTCCCGGCCGTGAGATGGTACTCATCGTTTGACCATAATTCCCGTCTTATCGCAGATGATTAACCGGGAGTTTTTCCGGAAATACAAGAGGTATAAACAAACTTGAGAGGCAACTGAACAAAATTAGAAGCGGGAAGTTAGAAGTTAGTATTTCCAACCCCCAACCTCCCGCCTTTCACTTCCGTATGTCTACATCCTCATGCTCATGGGCAGGGTAAACAGGTAGATGTTTATTACCGCCAGCACAACCAGCAGCACCGCATACGGGACCAAAGATCCCAAACTACTTCCCGCCTCACCGAACCTGTTCCTGCTTATCTTGTAGGCCGTGAACAACGAGGCCGCAAGACCCAGACCTATTAAAACGAACTGCATTATCTGAATCGCTCCGTCCGAGAAAATGGCCGCCGGCCCGCCTTTGTACCCTGGAACAAACATGGCTATTCCGGTATAAATCACCGATTTGCCTTCGGCCAGCAGGTGGAAGAGGTTGTGGGCCAGGTGACCGGCAAGGTCCAGAGGAATCAGGGAGTAACCGAAAATAGTGAAATTGGCAATGGCTTTCTCCCTGTTGCTGGCTCCCGCCAGCATGCTGGTTATATACAGCGCCAGCAGAGGCACCGCCATTGCCACCAGGAACGTTATGGTAAAGGTTACGGTGTAGCTTGTGGTCCCGGTAATCCCCTCAATGAACCTCTGGGCGTCCTTCCAAATCTCCAGCATGGTGATGTTCTGTACAAACACGATACCCATGATTATAACGGCCAGGAAGGATTCCTCAATCCTGGGCCTCCTTACAAACCACAGCTCTTTGGAGGGCACCCGGACCTTCAGCGTCACCGAGTCGTTGGGACAGGTCTTCACGCAGTTGCCGCATAGGTTGCACTTGGCGCTGGATTCCATCACCCCGGGCATCTCGAACATGGGACAGCCTGCGATATTATCCTTTCCTTTATAACAATACTTGTCCCGGCACTTCCTGCAGTTTTCGCTTTTGGCTCTCAGCTCCAGCATACCTGCCCGGGAGTAGTTGCCCGAAAGCCCCCCCAGGAAGCACAGGTAGCGGCACCATGTCCTGCGCTCGAAAAAGGCCCCGGAAACGACCACTCCGGTAATCAGCATCATAAGCAGGACCCCCGACCCCAGAGGGGATTCCACTATCCCCACAACGTGGTCGGCCCAGGTGATCAATATAAACATCGCGTCTATAATCCAGATACCGTATTTCTTTAAAAACACGGGGACGGGCCTGTTGTTCCCAAACCACTTCTGCACCACATCGCTCAGGGTGGCGAAGGGGCACACGGCGCACCAGAACCTGCCCATCAGAAGAAACACCAGTGGGATTATAGGCCACCATAAAACCCAGGTCATGGCCGTTCCAAAGTTGTCATGGGCTGATGAAGGGCCGTAAAGAAGCTGGTACATAACCACAGCAAAGACAAAGGCCGTGGGCCACTGTATTATGGCAGGGAAAAGGTTGCTTTTTACAAAAGATTTTACAGGACCTATGCTCAATAAATTGCGATCACTCATTTTTCAACCCCCCTGCCCCAGTTTCTTTTTCATTATCAAAGCCGCTAATATTACAAGTAAGTTGAGACCGGCAAAACCGGCCACGATCTGGCTTTTAACGGGCTCCAGGACACTTTTCTTTGTTTCTTCACCGTGCCCGCCGGAGGATTCATGCCCCTCACCCCCGGAGGCGGATTTTTCACCATGACCGCCTGAAGATTCATGCCCCCCGGAGGATCCCGGTGAAGCGCCGCCCTCTCCCTGCATATTCATATTGATCTGATCGTTTGCCGGCATGTTCATCATTTGCTGCATCTGTTGCTCCATGCCCTGCATGTCCATCATATGATTGCCGGACCCCGGCGCTGTCCCGGTTTGCTGCCCGGGCTGGGTTGCGCCCTGTTGTTGTGTTGTGCCGGGACTTTCGGCGCCGAGGCTGTGATCGGTGGCGGCGTATACCCCTGCCGGAAAAAGCGCCAGGACTAAAATGATCGTCATTACCACTAAAAACCTGGATTTCATTTTTTAACCTCCGGAATTTTTAATCTAATCATTTAATCTGGGAGATTAAAGGTAATTTTAGAGTTTTATTTTTACAGCACGGTCACAAAAAAATTACATTTTTGTCACGAAAAAAGTTTTTTAACATACGGCTTTATAAAAACACGCCAGATGGTTACTTCAGAAGGCTGTTCAGTTCTACTTCGGTAAACGGGCCTGTTTTAACACCGGTGATCTCACCTTTTTCGTTCAACATGAAACTGGTGGGTATGCTCCTGATGCCGTAAAGGGCGGAAACTGATCCCGTCCGGTCCAGCAGCACCGTAAAGGTGTAGCCGTTGGATTCAATGTAGCTTTTTACACGGGAGAGATCCCTTTCGGTGCTTGTAATATTTATGGTCAGAACCTGCCAGTTCTTTCCGCCTGACTGTTCATGGAATTTCTGAAGCAGCGGCATTTCCTCCCTGCAGTACTGGCACCAGGTGGTCCAGAAGTTTATAAGAACCTTTTTTCCCCTAAGGTCACTAAGGCGAACCTCCTGTCCGTCCAGTCCTTCCAGAGTAAATTCCGGGGCCATGGCCACAGACTGTGAATCCGGCACGGCCTTGCTTTCTCCCGTATTTTTTCCCTGCCCGTCCCGGACAAAATAGTAGGCTCCGCCCAGCACAAGTAATATCAGGACAACAGCCGCCGCAATTCTTTTCTCTTTTGTCATAAGCATCCCCCCGTTTAAAATGCCAGGTAAGCCGAAATCAAACCAAGCTTGTTAAAAAAAATCAACAGTCCCAGGATTACAAGCAAAATACCGCTAATCCTGAGGCTTATCCCGGAATACCTCCTCAGTGCGTTTTGCACCGCCGGAAACCGGTCCACGGTAAGGGCCAGCACTATAAAAGGGACTGCCATTCCCAGTGAATATACCGATAATAGCACAACTCCCTTCACCGCCGACCCTGTCATTGCGGCAAGGGTGAGAACGGAAGCCAGAACCGGCCCCACACAGGGCGTCCAGCCAAGGGCTAATATCATGCCAAGAAAAAATGAGCTTAACGCACCCTTTACCCTTAGGCGGTGAAGTGGCGCCCAGTGCCTAGCAAAGGCCGGCACCTTCAGAAGTTCTGCCAGATTTAGGCCCATCAGCACCACGAAGATACCGCCCGCCTTAAGAAGAATCTCCCTGTTTAAAGCAAAAAATTTCCCCAATGTGCCGGAGACGGCCCCTAGTCCTGCAAAAACAAATGTGAAACCTGTGACAAATATCAGAGACTGAACAAAAACACGGCTTTTTTGTTGTTCCGCCCGGGAGACACCCTCCGCCAGCTGTGCCACATAAACCGGAAGCAGCGGCAGAATACAGGGTGAAAAAAAAGATAAAAAGCCGGCAACAAGCGCAACACCGAAAGATATATCCAAATTCATATCCATAATCCCTTACCCAAAAGCATAATTAAGGCTGCCCCTGAGGGCAGCTTGCGCAACCTGCGCTCTTAAACTATTATTGACTCCGGTGGCGGGCTTAATGCCCGTCGCCATGACCCTGCAAGGATGAAGATACATATTTACCGTGCCAGCTATGGTACCAGACCTGGCCGTTATAGCTGTTGACGCTCAGCATGCCGAAAATATTACCGTCCTTTATTGTGTGAAGTGTATAGTACCCGTAAAACTCGTGCGGTTCGGCTGCGGTCTCGCCTGTACCGGCCTGGGCAAGGTACCGGTTTGCAATCTCAACGGACTGTTCAGGTGAAACTGCCGGACTATCTCCCGCCTGGGCTGAGAACCCTGACATCATCCCTCCCATGTGCCCGTATTTGCTATTCCACATCATATTGGGGCCCATCTCGGGATATATTGACCCTGTAACCTTGTCCACTATAAGCTCGTGGGTGTACTTGCCGCCGTCTTCCTTCAGCTCCACGTAGAAATGGCTTTCAAACTCCATTATTTCCGCCAGCGAAATTCCCTTCATATTTGACGAGGCTATAAACTGGTTCACCAGTTCCCTTGCCTTTTCGGTATCCACGGTGTACTCCGGCTGAGTGCCTATACCGTATGACGTTCCGCCGAAACCGTTTCCCATCATGGAGGTTCCCATCATGCCCCCCATCGGGGCGCCGGATATCCCGTTCATAAAGCCTCCCTGCATACCCTGTCCCGGCCCACCGCTTATTCCTCTCGCGGGTGAACCGAAACTATTCATCATCCCCGGCCCCATCATGCCATATCCAAAAGCCCCGCTCCCAAAAGCGTATGTAAATATCGGTACTGCCAGAATCAACGCCAGCGCTATCAGACCTGCCACAATAAATCTTTTATTCATTTCACCGCCTCCTTTTATTTTCTAAGGTCATATTACCAGCCCACTATTACAAAACCGGCACGAAAGTTTAACATTTTTGATACAACCCTTGAAATTTTGGGGAGAACTATTGACATAAAAAACCAACCCTTATCGGGGTTGGTGGTTCTTTTGCCTTTGCCGCAGCCAGCATTTTTATTATGTAGGGAGATAGACTTCAGTGGCCCATCATGGACTGTATACGGGGGTCCTTTCCCATTGCCTTTAAAGTCTCCTTCATGGCCGGGTCGGACATTATCTCAAGCATGGGCTGCCTCATGACCGGGTCGGACATTATCTTGACCATGTCGGCCCTGGTCTCTTTTGAACTCATGATGCTAACCATGGACTTCTGCATTTCCGGAGAGTGCATCATGTTCATCATAGCCGGCTGCATTGACTGTGAACTCATTATCTTGGTCATCGAAGTCCTGGTGGCATCCGAACTCATGGCCTTGGCCATCTCGTCGGGGTTATTGTTTATTGCCTTGGACATATCTCCGGCATTCATCATCTGGCCTCCCTGCATCTGGGAGGGGTTTTGCGATCCGGCACACCCGGAGGCCACCAGCACAAGCAGCAGCACCACAGTAAGTCCTAACACAGCCCTAAGTCTTTGACTCAAAAAATATTCCTCCTTTTTTAATGAATAGTCTGTCCATCAAATATAACCATTTCAGGAAAAGTTGTCAATATTTAAGGCATCATGTCGATTTGCGCCCACAAAAAGGACCCCGGATAGCAAGTCCGGGGTCTACAGCATTTATTCCAACACCATTCCGTTGCAGGGGGCGGTTTTCATCATATTGATGCACGCCTTCAACTGGTCTTTAGTCATGTTTCCGGTATCAACCGCGTTTTTCATCATTTCACGGCAGATTTTGACGGCCTGGGCCTCGAAGGCCTGGATGCCGGCATTTTCCGAAGGTGCCGAAAAAGCCGGCGCGGCAGTCAAAAGCACCACAGCAGAAAGTATAAGTATTATAATTTTTTTCATGATTCTCACCTCCGCCTTAAATTATAAGCCCAAAATGTCACGGAAGTTTCACATGACGGGCTTGTGGTGTTATGTAATATTTTCATATGGTGCTAAATCCGCCCTGACCCCAGGATTCTTTTTTTCTTTATTGCTTTATCAAGACAAAAAGGAATGTTTAATTTCCACCAACCTCCTCCTTCTACCACTTTTTGTTTAATTATGCGGTAAAAATATAACAAACCGGTCACAAAAATATAACATTTGTGTTACAAATCTGGTTTCATTACTTATATAATGTCATAGATGGCAAAAGACTCCAGTAACAAGACAGATTATGAAACCAATTGTCAAACTTTCTTAAACATTATATTATTGAAAAGTAGCGTTAAAAATCGGAAGGAATATAACCTATGTTCACTACTTTTAGGGAGTTAATCACAAAAGTGAGAAAATACCCAAAAATGAGGCTTTGTGTTGCCGCCGCCGCCGATGAAATGGTCCTTTTGGCGGTAAAAGACGCTATAAACGCCGGTTTCGTCGAACCTATCCTGGTAGGCGATATGGAAAGAATCTGGAGGATATCCCTTAAAATAAGCTTTTACCCGAGGGGCGTTAAAATTATAAACGAAAGCAACCCGGTGGAGGCCTCCCGCACAGCCGTCAGCCTGGTAGGATCCGGGGAAGCCGACGTGCTGATGAAAGGAATGGTAAACAGCTCGGACTTTTTGAGAGCTGTTTTACAGTACGACCACGGAATTGTAAGCGGCAACATTTTAAGCCACCTGGGGATTTTTGAAGTTCCCGGTTTCAACAGGTTAATTTACATGACTGACGGTGGACTCAACATTTCACCGGACCTGGAACAAAAGAAAATGATAATCGCCAACGCGGTGGATTTTTTGAGTGCCATAGGCATTGAGAGGCCCAGGGTGGCGGTGATTTCAGCGGAATCAATGGGCAACGGAAAAATGCAGTCAGCCTTGGATGCCGGGATGTTGAAGGATCTGGCTTCCGAAGGCTTTTTCGGGGATTGCCACGTGGAAGGCCCCATAGACCTGGGCACGGCCCTGGATTTTGGGGAGGCCGAGGCCCAAGGGGTGGACAGCCCTGTGGCAGGAAAAGCCGACCTGATAGTGGTGCCCAGCATTGAGGTGGGAAATCTTATGGGTAAAACCATCATACACTTCGCCGGCGGAAAGATGTCCGGGCTTGTAATAGGGGCTTCCAAGCCCATAGTGCTTACGTCCCGCGCTGAAACACCCTTTGGTAAGCTATCCTCCGTAGCCTTCGCCTGCTACTACAATATCAAAAAGAATAAAGGAATGAGTTCTCCGGATGAACATACTGGTAATTAACCCCGGTTCGACATCCACAAAGATAGCTGTTTTTAATTCTGAAAATTGTGTGTTTCAGGCCAACGTGCGCCACCCAGACGAAGAAATCAACCGCTTTGAGAGGGTAGTAGACCAATACCGGTACAGGCTTGAGGCGATAGAAAGCACATTGTACCAAAACGGCTACTCCATGAGCGGAATCAATGCCATTGCCGCCAGGGGCGGGCTGCTGAAACCCCTGGCGGGAGGAACCTACCTTGTTGACAGTGAAATGCTGGATGACCTTACCGCGTGCAGGTTTGGGGAACATGCATCCAACCTTGCCGCAATAATAGCCTATAACCTGGGAAAAACCCGCGGCATACCGGCCTACACCACGGACCCGGTGTCGGTGGATGAACTCCATTGCCTGGCCAGGTACTCCGGCCTTCCCGAATTGCCAAGGGTAAGCCAGTCCCACGCCCTCAACATGCGGGCTGCAGCCAGGGAGGCCTCTTCACGGAATGGAGCCCCCCTGGACAGCATAAACCTCGTGGTGGCCCACCTGGGCAGCGGCATCTCTGTGGCCGCCTTCGAGCGGGGAAAGATGATTGATGTCAACAACCCAAACAACGAGGGGCCCTTCTCTATCGAACGGTGCGGCGGCCTCCCCTCGTACAGGCTTGCCAGGCTGTGCTACTCGGGCAGATACACTGAAAAACAATTGGTGAACATGCTGATAAGGACAGGAGGAGTTTACGGCTATCTGGGAACCAGGGATTTCGGCGCCGTGGAGAAAATGGTTCTGGAAGGTAACCGCCGTGCCGGCGAGGTTGTACGTTCCATGTGCTACCAGGTTTCCAAGGAGATAGGCGCAATGTCCGCGGCCCTTTGCGGACAAGTTGACAACATAGTGCTGACCGGAGGCATGTCCAACTCGCGCCTGGTTGTGGATGAGATAACCTCAAGGGTTTCATATATCGCCGGGGTTATGGTGATACCCGGTGAAAAGGAAATGGAAGCCCTGGCCCTGGGAGCGCTGAGGGTGCTGAGGGGTGAAGAAAGGGTTAAGCGCTATTAGCCCGGGGAGCCGGAATTGTGGGTCGGAATCCAGAATCCGGAATGGTTAAAGCCTTCCCTGGTACTGACAGCATTAGCATTTCCAACCACTTTCCAACCTCTAACTTCCAACTTCTATTCCGGGAGGATCAAGATGATTGAAAGTTTTCGCCAGTTGATGAACAGGCTCAAGAATATGCCTTTGCAAAAGGTATGCGCGGCCCCGGCCTGCAGCGAAATGGTCCTGCAAACGGCGCGGGACGCGCTGGATGAGGGAATCGCCAATTTTGTCCTGGTGGGAAACCAGGATTACATCTGGAGAACAGCTGTAAAAACAAGCCTTAATCTCAACAAGGTGGATGTTGTCCACGAGCCTGACCCCGTGAGGGCCCTGCATTTGGCCGTGGAGATGGCGGCCGGCGGGGATACCGATGTATTGATGAAAGGCGAGGCCACAAACCAGTTTTTTTTGCGGGTGGTTTCCGGGCGCATCGATACCGGAAGTCTTCTCAGCTATTTAGCGGCTTTCGAGATTCCCGGTTACGACCGGCTGGTCTATGTGACCGACGGAGGCCTTAATGAATACCCGGACTTTGACGACAAGGTGGTCATTCTCAGGAACGCCATAAACTTTCTCAAATCGTTGGGGATTGATATTCCAAAGGTGGCTGTCCTTTCAGCCAATGAAAAGGTGTCCCCCAAGATGCCGGTCACCGTGGAGGCACAGAAACTTGCGGCCATGGCAATCCAGGGTGAATTCCAGGGCGCCATGGTTGAAGGCCCCATGGCGCTTGACGTTGCAGTGAGCAGGGAAGCCGCCCGTCACAAGGGAATAACCGATTCTGTTGCATCCAACGCTGACCTTCTATTCGTGCCCAATATGGAAGTGGGAAGCTTGCTCGGAAAATCAATAATCCATTTCGCCAGGGGAAAAATGGCGGCCGTTCTACTGGGAACCAAAAGACCGGCAGTACTGGCCTCAAAATCGGAAAGCCCCTTCGGAAGGGTCTGCTCCCTTGCGCTGGCCTGTTATTCTTCTGCACTGGCAGCAAGTGGGGAATCAAAACAGGAATAAATATTGCGACGTTTTTCCGGAGTTAATTACCCTAAATAAACTTTTTGCATATAAACATTATAGTCGACTGATTTCAATTTAAAACAGGGGGAGGCAGAAAAGTGTCACTATCCAAACCCAAGGCTATACTTGATGTTAATGTTAAATGGTGCAAGGGGTGTGGCCTATGCGTAGACGTGTGCCCACAAAAGGTGCTTTCCATGGATGATCTGGGTAAGGTGCGGGTTGACAATCCGGAAGTATGCATAGGCTGCGGGCTGTGCGAGGCCACCTGCCCGGACCTGGCCATAAGCGTGGATAAACCGGAAAAGGAAAAAGAAAAGAATTCCGATTAAATTAAAAGTCCGTCAAATAAAAAAATAGTGGCGGGAGAAAACTCCAACCACTATTTTGCCTGGTTGCGGGAGCAGGATTTGAACCTGCGGCCTTCGGGTTATGAGCCCGACGAGCTGCCAGCTGCTCCATCCCGCGATATAATT
>JBMOPB010000068.1:0-5779 GCA_049325055.1 Bacillota bacterium | reverse complement strand
CAAACTGGCGGGAACCGCACTGGTGAACGTAAACTAACCAAAGAACGGAGATGATTAGGATGAAACGTATCTGGCTGATGGCCCTTGCCATAATAGCTATCGCCGTAATTGCCGGGGGCGGCGCCACTTTGGCGCTGTACTCCGCCGGAACGGCTCCCCAAAATTCGCAATTTACTGCTGGCACCCTTAAGATTGACGGGCAGAGGGATCAGGGCGATTCAATTCCGGGGCCGATGTTTTACGTTAATGAGGAACAAGGAATAGTTGAGAACGGGCAACAAGCCTTCCTTCGTACCGGTTACTGGGCCCCGGGGGACACTTTCCACCGGGTGCTTCAAGTGGAAAACACCGGAAGCCTCGACGGATGGCTCAAGAGCGTCAGAGCCTCACTGACATCCGGCAACAGAGCACTGGCCGACATTTTGCAAGTCAGGATAACCACTGATCCCGACGGGATTAACAATCTCCTCCCTTCAGATCCTTCAGACCCAAGCAGGCCAATTAGCCTTGGACAGTTAATGGATGCTACAGTTAATTTTAACAATCCCATCAGTGTAGATGTGGGCGATGTTATAGACCTGCACTTTTGGGTAACTCTGCCCTCTGATGCCGATAATGCTTACCAGGACATGAGCCTGGTGGCAGGGTTTACGGTTAATGCGGAACAGAAGAGAAACAATCCATAATTCCCGGGGAGGAGGGTTAACTGTATGAAAATAAACAAACGGAACAAAACTAGAAAATACTTTAGCTGCTTTGTGATTATTACACTGCTGTTGATGAATTCTTTAGTGCCGGCTTTCGCAGTTGTGACGCCGCCTTCTCTGGAGGCCACACTGGCTCCGGGTGAGTCTGTTACCGAGACAAAAACCGTTCAGATACCAACAAGGCCTCCAAAGGCCGATGTGTGTTTGCCTTTGACTTGACGGGAAGTATGGGAGGTGTTATAAATACTGCAAAATTAAGGGCGTTGGACATAATGAACCAGTTGGACATGCTTGGTGTTGACATTAATTATGGCGTTGTGTCTTACATGGATTATCCAAAAACCTATAACAGCTATGGCTACTATGCAGTTTACGGGTACGCTTCGGCAGGCGACTACGCATACAAGATGAATCAGGCGGTAACAGGCGACAGGGCGGCAGTTGCTAGTTCTATCAACGGGCTGGTGTTAGGCCATGGGGGAGACGGCCCACAGGATTATACGCGTATTTTCCACGAGAGCTATGCTGACCCTTCCATAAGCTGGCGTCCCGGGGCAAAAAAGATTTTCGTCAACTTTGGAGACAATGTTCCTCATGACAATAACCTGAATGAAGGGGTTATGAGCGGCACCTGGTCCACTGGCGGGGACCCGGGCCGTGATGAGATAATGCTTACTTCCGACGACCTCGATCTGCAGGCGGTTTTGGCCCGGATGGCGGACAGTAATGTCACCCTGTTGGAGTGCCATACAACAGACTATGCTAAAACCCACTGGGATTATTGGACTGGCATTACCGGAGGAAAGACTTACATTACCGGCTCCTCTACCCTTGTGAGTGATCTGACCGCAGCCGTAACCGCCGCCCTTACCACTCCCACGGTGGAAAACCTTCGTTTAAAGGCTTCACCGGGTTTTGAATCCTGGATAGAGTCGGTTGATCCGGCCTCTTATTCCGGCCGAACAGGAACAACAGCGGTTTTCAGCCTTAAAATCAAAGTTCCTGAAGGGTCACCCGACGGGACCTATAATTTTACTGTGGAGGCTGTAGACAACGCCGGTGTCAATTACGGCTCGCAGAATGTCAGAATAAAAGTCATTTCTTCCATAAAAGTGGGTATTGACATCAAACCGGGAAGCTACCCCAATTCCATCAATCTTAAAAACAAGGGGAATGTTCCTGTGGCGGTTTTAAGCAGCTCAACCTTTGACGCAACTAAAATCGATCGCAATAGCGTAGTGTTCGCGGGCGCCTCACCCCTGCCCATCGGGGCAAGCCCGGAGGATGTAAACAAAGACGGGCTTCCGGACGTGGTGCTGCGTTTTGCCACGCAGGACCTTAATTTAATCGAAAATGACACACAAGCCTCTTTAAGCGGTAAAACATTAGATGGCAGAAACTTCGTGGGATCTGACAGTGTAAGGATAATCAAAAAGTGACAGATAACTTCTCAACCCGGGGAGTAGACAAATCTGGGGTTGCCGGCGGCCCGCCGGCAGCCCTGTTGTTGTCTTTTTGCCATTTGCCCCAGTATTTCTTATATCTTTCCCGAATATACTGGACCAGTATATCCGGTAGGAGGAAAATATTTTAACCAAAAGGAGGCATGAATGTGATTCCAAAACCCGGCAGGATATTGGTTTTATTTCTGTTTATGTTTCTGGCCACAGGTGTCTTTTTTAACTTTGCATATGCATTGGACCCTCAGCCGGAACCTCCCGCCCCGATCACCATTATTATTGACGGACGGGAGTTGAACACGGATGTGGCGCCCATCATCGAGTCCGGGAGGACCATTGTTCCTTTGCGGGCTGTTTTTGAGGCGCTGGGCGCCAGGGTGAACTGGAACCCGTCGGATCAGACCATAAGCGCCACCAGAAACAATTTGAATGTTCAACTAAAAATTGGCAGCGACACGGCGTACAAGAATGATAAGAAAGTCCACATCGATGTCCCTCCCCGGGTTGTAAACGGCCGCACCCTTGTTCCCCTGCGTTTTGTCAGTGAATCTCTGGGGGGCTGATGTGCAATGGGACGGGGAAAAACAACGTGTGATTGTTGCTACCGGTAGCGCCGGCGAAAAAAGCAGCGCCCCCACAGAACAAGCGCAGGGTGGGGAAAAGCAGGTTAATCCCCCAGGCAATGCCGGCAAAGAACCGGGAAACAGCCTCAAAATAATTGATATCCCCAGCCTGGGCCAACTGGCGCCGATGGTCCGCCTGTCCAATGGAAAGATCTACCCGTTGATGCCGCCGGGCCCGGAGAAGGAGTTTATTAAGCTTCCTGTTAAATCACCTCATCCCACTCCCCAGTCTGTGCTGGACAAGATTAAAATTATTACTCCCGAAGCCACCGTTGACCTGCGCAAATGGCAGACGCCAATCAAGGATCAGGAAGGAAGAAACACCTGCGTTACCCATGCTGTGCTGGCGGCCATGGAAGCTGCATATAAGCGGCTGGATCCGGTTCGCTATAGCAATATAGATCTGTCTGAACAGTATGGCCACCACCTGCAAAAGATGGTCTTCCTTGCTGATTCGCCGCCGTCAAAAGCCGACCTGTATGAAAATGCACTGGGAAGGTGGGGCTTTGGCGGCACTTTGTATTCTATGACCTTGTTTTCACGGCCATATTGTGTTCCCGAGGAAAGCCTGCTTCCCTATGTAGCCGGCGGAAGCTACGAAAACACCAATGAACCGGGCGATAACCCCCGGATTGACCCGGCAGACCCCAAACTCAAACAGAAAACCATTGACGATATCAACCTCTCCACTACGGACTTCCCCCGTTCGGCGCTGGAGGGGGCCACCTACGGCATTGCCAGTTACGTGGTCATTCCCGGGGATAAGCTGAAAGACGTCAGCTATTACAAGGCGATCCTGGCATCGGGCTACGAGGTTGCCTTTTCCATGGAAGTTCTGACCCCTGACCCGTCACCCGGTGATTCCGTTTGGGATCCAGGCACCAAGCATGTGGGAAACCACGCCATGCTGATGGTGGGTTATGACGAAGGCCGAAGGGTATTCATCTTAAAGAATTCCTGGGGTTTCGATAATATTCTGGAGAAAGGCTTCACTCTCCTCAGCTACGACTGGGTGACCGGGGGTAAAATTTATGAAGCAGGCTACATAACAGGAGTGATTGAAAATCCTCAGGAATACACCCGTCCGGAACAGAAGTTTCTCGGACGCTGGAAGCTTGATCATGACGGTTGGAAGGGAACTCTGGACATAAACCGGCTGCCCGGCTTCTTCCAGAAAGACTGGCCCAGGGACACAGCCAAGTTTGGCCCCGCTGACAACCGCATCGGCACCTATTACCACCATGACGGCAATGCTTACCGGGTAAACGGAAACATCAGCGGCAACCGTATAGAATTCTACATTGACTATGATAAACCCAACCTGAGCTATGGTGAGCTGCGGGGTAAACGTTTTATCGGCTACCTTTTTGGCCGGCAGCCGGATCTGATCGCGGGAATGATGGCCAGTGAGGGTCAGCCTTACGGCTTCTATGCCACCCGGTCGGATTACCTGCAATCATCTCCGGCGCCGGGAGGGGGTGTTAACCCTGCGGATTTTGCGGGGGTATGGGCGATGAACCATGACGGCTGGAAGGGGTCCCTCACCATTAACAGCGTGGACCCCAAAACCAATGCCATAAATGCAAGCTATAAATCCCATAATGGAAAAACGCTGCCTGTAAAGGGTTATATTACGGGAAACCGCAGTATTCAAATGGATATCAGCTTTGATTCAGGTCCGCCCCAACCTTTCAGCGGCCATATCTATACCTGGGAAAAGGGTCTCATGAGCGGCTCCACTACCCAGGGCGGCGGTTACTACGGCTGGGTGGCAGCGCGGACCGGTCCTCCGCCCATCCAGGTTTTCCCTGGGCTCGAAAGGCCTAACCTGCCCCCCATAAGGATCCAGCGTTAAATGTAAAAATAATCAGCCAGGAACCAATTTTTCCCGCCTGAATAAGCTGTACCAAACTATTGGGCGGGAGGTAAACAATATGCCCATGTTTCAGAGATATCCAAGGGTTGGAGGCCCGCAATTTACGGCTGCCCTGGACGAAATGAATTTCTGGGTTCAGGTTATGGCGGAACATTCCAAATTTATCCGGGGAGGGATGGACCCTACCGAGGAAAGGATCATACGTGCCGCTGACGCTTTCGCTGTGCGGTTTGACCGCCTTTTGGCGCAGGTGAGGGCCACCTCGCCGGCCGATGCCGCCAGGATAAACGTGCTGGTGGACACCAGCATTGCGGAAACTGTTGCGCTGAGGGATTTTAAAGCAAGGCTGGCCCAAATGATAGGATCCTGCAGTGTCACTTCCGAACTGCCTGCGGCCCTTCTGGACCATATAAGGAGAGAGGCCGATTTTTTCCTTACCATGCTGTTCAGGCTCAGGGGGCAGCCGGCGCCGCCCAGGGATGTGCTGGGTATACCGGACAGCAATATCCCCGCCGCCGTGGTGCCCAAGAGCCTTATACCATACATGGGCAGCAGGGGTGGAGGTTGCCAGGGATGAGAACCTCTACTGGCTGAGGATTCACGCGGAGCACGGGGAGGTGCTGCTGCTAATCGCCTACCGCCCGGAAGTGCAGAAGGATCTTTACTCGGCCACGTCCCGGGACGGGCAGGAACTGGGGCGCCTGCTGGCGGAAGCCGCGGCAATTCCTTCGGAAGCCAGGGCCATGATGGATTTCGGCAGGAGGGTTTATACCGTGATGGCCGGGTGGAGGGATTATTTAAGAGAACTGCACCGGCGTGTGATCAAATGTGATGTTCCGTCGGGCCAGATCAATGCCCCGGCTTTATGCTGGATCATATGGCCAGGGAGGCAGAATATTACCTTGAGGTGTTGCAGCTACTGGATTCCGCCCTGGGATAACTTAAAAGCCCCGATTGTTCACCAATCAGGGCTTTTAAGTTATCCCAGCTTCTTTAATATTTCCCGGCAAAAGGCGGGCAGGTCGTCCGGGACCCTTGACGTGATCAGGTTTCCGTCCACCACCACTTCTTGGTCCAGGTATTCCGCCCCGGCATTTACAAGGTCGTCCTTGA
>JBMOPB010000067.1:0-5891 GCA_049325055.1 Bacillota bacterium | reverse complement strand
TTGCTGCAGGAAAGCTGTTCCGGAACAAACTACTTAAAGCTGCCGGTGTGACTCTGGGCCTGTATTCGTTTTTGACGGTCTTTGTCATATCTCCAGCTCCGTTTCTCCCGGCTTGCATAATAAATCAGGAATTGTTTTTTCACAATTTTTACATACCTGTTGACTTGGTCCGGGGGATTCTGGCCATTTGGGCCGCGATCCATATCTGGGCCTTTTTGCGTATTTCACCTGAATCAGGGGTAAGTCCTGCCGAACGTAACATCAGAAAAAATACCATGGTAATAATTGCCATTATTTTGGTGGTTATAATGGGGGCTGGTTGGGCGGCAACCCAATACCTGGGTGATCAGGCCCTGGCTGAAATCAGCAGTGGCGGCAGGGCTCACATCGGTACGCTGACCACTCTGCTGTCACGCGAGTTAACGGTGGCCGACAACGCCGTGATGAGTATGGCCGGTTATCCATGGATTGCTCCGGCTCTGGTTTCAGGGGCAGCCGGGGACATTGAGCGGGCCAGTCTGGTTCTTGACAGGTATAAAGACGCCATGGGAGCCTTAGTATGTTACATACTGGATGACAGGGGCAGAACCGTGGCGTCCTCCAACAGAAACGCCTCCGACAGTTTCGTCGGAAAGGATTACGGTTTCCGTCCTTACTTTAAAGATGCCATGAATGGATGGGTCGGACGGTACTTTGCCCTTGGGATCACTTCCGGGGAGCGTGGTTATTATTCCAGTTTCCCGGTATGGGATGAAAAGAACAAGGTAATTGGCGTCGCAGTGATTAAAAAGAATATCGACCGGATAGAGGACGACTTCAAGAGGCTGGATTACAGCTTTTTTATCGATCCAAACGGTGTTGTCTTTCTTTCCGGCCGGCCGGACATGCTGTTCAAGAGCCTGTGGCCCCTTAAAAAAGAAACAGCCCGGGAACTGTCTGATTCCCTGCAGTTTGGACCTGGGCCCTTCGATCCTGTTTTTCCGGTGGAATACGCAGACGGGGCACGTGTCAGTTTGTACGGGCGTAGCTTTATACTTCACCGCCAGGGCGTCGGTCAGGACGGCTGGTCCCTGGTTTTGCTCAGTCCCACCGACCAAATTTGGCTGTACCGCCTTTTTTGCATTTATATTGCCCTGATACTCTGCGTCCTTACGGTGGTGTATTTTGCAGCCCTGCAGTCCATCAGGGAATCGACCGCCCGTATCAAGACCTCGGAGCGAAGGTATCACAGCCTGGTTGAAGGGTCTCCCAACAGTATATATCTTTTCGATTTGGAAGGGCGCTTTGTTTCGGTAAACAGGTCCGGGCTGAACACTATGAACTGGACCAGGGCAGCAGTGATTGGAAAGAGGTTCGGCGAGGTCTGGCCGGAACAGGCCAGTACAATGGTGGAAGAAGCCGTGCGGCAGGTGCTGGGGGGAACCCGTTATTCCTTTGAAGGTGAGTGTTACCGTCCTGACGGTACTCGGGTAACTTTAAGCGTCACTTTGTATCCAATTTATGATGAGGCAGGCGCTTTCAGCAATTTCGTAGGCATTGCCACGGACATCACCGAGCGCAAGAAGGCCGGGGACGCGCTGCGTGAGAGTGAGGCCAAGTTCAGAACACTGTTTGATTCGGCCAATGACGCCATAATAATAATGGACAACACCGTTTTCATAGACTGCAACCCCAGAACTTTGCAGATGTTTAACTGCAGCAGGGATGAAATCACAGGCCGGCATCTATGGGCCTTTTCTCCCGATGTGCAGCCCGGAGGGGAGCCTTCAAAAGAAAAGGCGCAGGAATTGGTCAGCGCCGCCCTTGACGGGGAGTCAAAATATTTTCAGTGGCGCCACAGACGTATTGACGGTACGACTTTTGATGCCGAGACAAGCCTCAACCGGATTAGGCTCAATGACAAATATTTCTTACAGGCCATCATCCGTGATGTCACCGAACGCAACCGGAGGGAGGAGCAACTGCGCATCCATGCGGCAGCGCTCCAGTCGGCAGCCAACGCCGTGGTCATTACCAACACTGACGGGCGTATAATATGGACAAACCCTGCTTTCACTCACCTTACCGGATATAAAGAAGAAGAAGCCCTGGAAATGGATATGAGCATGCTCAAGTCCGGGAAGCAGGAGCCGGTATACTACCAGAATCTCTGGGAAACCATTCTTTCCGGAAAAGTATGGCACGGGGAGATAGAAAACCTCCGCAAGGACGGGTCGCTATATATAGAGGAACAGACAATAACCCCGGTAAGGGATGCTGAAGGAAAAATCACTCACTTTGTGGCAATAAAGCAGGATGTCACCAAGCGGAAGCAGCAGGAGCAGCAGTTGTGCTATCTGGCAACCCACGACTCCCTTACCGGCCTGCCGAACAGGAGGCTTCTGGAGGATGCCATGAAGCGGGTGGTGGCCCGGTCCCGCCGGGGAGCTGAAAACAGCCTGCTGTTTATGGACCTGGATAATTTCAAGCTGGTCAATGACACCCTGGGCCATGCCGCCGGGGATCAGGTTCTGTATACCCTTACACGGATTCTTCAAAAGCACCTGCGGACCGGTGACCTTCTGGTACGGTTTGGAGGGGATGAGTTTGCCGTTTTGCTGGAGGGGATAGGAAGGGACGAGGCCGTGGCCGTGGCTGAGCGTATGCGCCGGGAGGTGGAGGAATATCGCTTCGTGGTCGGTGATCAGAACTTCCACTTAAGCTTAAGCATAGGCCTTGTGGTTGTTGACGGGGCATCGCAGCCGGGTCTGGTGCTGTCCCAGGCCGACACGGCCATGTACATGGCCAAGGAACAGGGCCGTAACAGGGTCGTGGTTTACCGTCCCGAGGACGGCGTGGTGGCCAGGCTCACCGAGGCCAACCAGTGGGTTGCGCGTATTAAAAGCGCACTGGCGGAAAACCGTTTTATTCTCCATTATCAGCCCCTGGTCAGGGTCGACAACGACAAGGTGGACCATTATGAGGCTTTGATCCGCATGCGGGACGAGGATGGCGAGATTGTTCCCCCGGGGACGTTTATTCCTGTTGCTGAACGCTATGGGCTGATGTCCCAGGTGGACCGCTGGGTGTTCGATCAGGCGCTCAAAAAGCTTGAAAAGCATCCCTCCATATGTATTTTCATAAACATTTCCGGCTGCAGTATAGCCGACGAGGCACTTCTGTTGCATATAGAGAAAAGCCTTAAAGAAAGAGGGGTTGACCCGGGAAGGCTTGGCTTTGAGATCACCGAGACCGCCGTGGTACAGGACCTGGTGGCGGCTGAGCGCTGGGTAAGGCGTCTTAAAATCCTGGGCTGCCGCTTTGCCCTGGATGATTTCGGGTCCGGTTTCAACTCCTTTATTTACCTGCACAACCTTCCGGTGGATCAGATTAAAATAGACGGTTATTATATTCGCGCGCTGGAAAACGATCCCACCCGCTGTGCGCTTGTCCAGGCGATGCATGCCCTGGCCCAGACCCTTGGCATGGAAACCGTGGCCGAATTTGTGGAGAATGACGCTATAATGCAGATAATCAAAAAGATAGGCATTACATACGGCCAGGGCTACCATATCGATAAACCCGGCCCGACGCTGCCGGATGGTTGATAACCGGTAGTTTTCCGCATCTGGCCGCTCATTTTTGACACAACCTTAAATTTGTACAACTTTGTACAACCCTCCCGGCATATTGTAAAAGTGGGAGGGATTTTTCGTGAAGGAAAAGGATGAAATAAAACTTCTGGAAAAAGCCATCGAGAAGATCACCAGCAAGGCAAAAGAGTTTGGCCTGGATTTTTACAATATGTACTTTGAAATCTGTCCCGCCGAGATAATCTATACCTTTGGGGCCTACGGCATGCCTACCAGGTATTCACACTGGACCTTCGGCAAGGCTTACCTTACATAAGCGACAACCAATCAGTCAGTTATCCACGGTAATAAATGCTGATATCGTCCGGGGCCCGGACCTCTATCCTGTCAATGAGGACCTGTAGGCGGGCTTTCAATTTTACAGGGTCGTTTTCCTCCATCACAGCCCTGGCGTTGCTCTGTCTCTCCCGAAGCCGTCTCTCCATTTCTCCCTGGGATAGCTGCCCGTTTATTCTTTGTTTCAGGTTTTTAATACTATTCTCAACATCTTCACGCTGCCTGGTTATGCTCTCCTTGCGCTGGGAGAAGAAGTCAAGGTCATAGTCCCCTCGCTCGTAAGCCTCTGCGGCCCTGACCAGTGCGCCCTTCAGGCGATCAAGCTCCCTTTCTCTAAGCGCCAGTTCTTCTTTTAGTATTTCTACGTTCGAGGGGATAAGCCCATGGGTTAATTCAACATCTCCCCCCAGAACCACTTTCTTTATAGCTTCCATAACCATGCTTTCTAGCTCATCTGCCCGGACATATTTACTGGGGCAGGTGGTTAGCCCCCGGGAGGCATAGTTGTTGCAAGTGTAATACTTATACTGGTACTTTCCTTTCCTGGCGTACCGCCCCACCAAAACCGATTCGCCGCAAACCCCGCAGCGAAGGAGTCCGCTGAGCAGGAAAAAACTGCTCTGCGATCTGCCGCCAAGCTCTCTTTTCCTCCGCCGGCGCAACTGCGCCTTTTCCCAGGTTTCCCGGGAGATTATTGCGGGGTGATTATTCTCAACCCGTATGTCGCCCCATGTAAATGTTCCTGTGTAAACCTCGTTTTCAAGTATATCCTTGGTGGTCTGGTGAGACCATGAGAGTCCCCGGAGGGTTTTAATGCCCATACCGTTGAGATGGTCGGCGATGGCCCGGAGTCCCATGTTCTGGTCTAGGTACATATTGAAAATCATATTTACAATCCTGGCTTCTTCTGGAATCGCAACGTAACCGGCCTCGCCAAAGCCGTACCCGAAAGGACGGCGCCCCAGGTGTTTGCCCTCCTTGGCCCGTTCAAGCATTCCCCCCATGACCTTGCTGGCCAGCTGCTTCCGGAAATATTCAGCAAAGGCGGCCAGAATATGCATTTGTAGCTGGCCCTGAGGTGTGCTGGTATCGAAGCCGTCGTGAATGGAAATAAAGGTTACGCCAAGCTTGTTCAGCTCGTCCACAAACAAAAGAGTATCCAGCATGGACCTGGCCAGGCGGTCCAGTTCGTGGACGATGACCACCCGGATATCATATTCCTTTATGTACCGCAGTATTTCTGCCCGTTCTTTTGAACTGTCAGAGAGCACCTTCGCGCCGCTCTGGACGAACTCGCAGTAATGCACCAGGTCAAGCCCCCGGTGACGGCATTCCTCGTTGATGTGTGCCCGCTGGTGGGGGATTGAAAAGCGTTCTTCGTGGGCTTGCTCTATTGTGGATACTCTGACGATTGCCAGGGCCCGGTTGTTTTCGCGCTCTTGAGCTATAGCCAGGGTGCGTTTGTGGTTTTTCATAGCGCTACCTCGCTGTAAACTTTTAGCTTTCGGCTTAAAGAAAGAAGCGACGTTGTCCAGAACCCCTCAATTCCGGCGACGTCGCCTCTGTGTGGCCAAAAAAGGCTTATGTCTTGGGCGGGCTACGCAAACCGTCATGCGCTATGCCCATCACGTATGGTGTGATAGAAATAAATGTCACCCCCTGCCTAGTTTGGCCCTTGGGCGGAGGTTTTTTAACCATCCGAGATACTAATGGTACTTTAATTATACAACAGAAAACGAATATTTCCTGCTAATAATTAATTAACAACGGCCAAATATTGCGAGGCTATGCTCACTACCAGGCCGCAAGCCGCCAGGGTCTTTTTGGCCGTTTGTATTACTGTCACCAGTAACCTACAATTGGTTAAGAGGGATTAACCAACCCCGTTAGCCTGCATAACCTCAAAAATATTTGGTTGAAATATAAATCGAAATCATTGATGCGAGTCTTATTTTAGCTTGTTTTGCATATACTGGTAAGGGA
>JBMOPB010000066.1:0-5893 GCA_049325055.1 Bacillota bacterium | reverse complement strand
CAGGTCCTTTTCGCTTTTATCCGCTCAATTTGATATAAACGGTATGACGTTGCCGTAGTCAGGGGGCATAGGCGCCCCGGTTTTAAAGAGGCCAACCTCCTCTCCCTAAAACCGGGGCGATTTTTTAAAAAACAAGTGCCATTTATTACATTAAAAGGAGGCATATGACATGAGACAGGTAGCCATTTACGGCAAGGGCGGCATAGGCAAATCCACCACCACGCAGAATACCGTTGCCGCCCTGGCGGAGGCCGGGAAAAAAATAATGGTGGTGGGCTGCGACCCCAAGGCGGACTCCACCAGGCTCATTTTAAACGGGCTTAATCAGAAAACGGTGTTGGATACTTTAAGGGATGAAGGCGAGGATATCGACCTGGAGGACATCATGAGGCTGGGCTTTAAGGACGTAAAGTGCGTGGAGTCCGGCGGCCCCGAGCCCGGCGTGGGCTGCGCCGGCAGGGGGATTATCACCTCCATCAACATGCTGGAGTCACTGGGCGCCTACAACGAGGACCTTGACTATGTTTTTTACGACGTGCTGGGCGATGTGGTCTGCGGGGGATTTGCCATGCCCATCCGGGAAGGGAAGGCAAAGGAGATTTACATAGTGGCCTCGGGGGAGCTGATGGCGTTATACGCCGCCAACAATATATGCAAGGGCATCCAGAAGTTTGCCAATACCGGTGACGTAAGGCTTGGCGGTATTATCTGCAACAGCCGGAAGGTTGACAATGAGTACGATCTGATGAAGGCCTTTGCCGAAGAGCTGGGTTCACAGCTTATTCACTTCCTGCCCCGGGACAACATTGTGCAGAGGGCTGAAATAAATAAGAAAACGGTGATTGACTTTGATCCCCGGGCGGGTCAGGCGGACGAGTACAGGACCCTTGCCAAAAACATTGACAATAACGAAATGTTTGTGGTTCCCAGGCCCATGGTCCAGGACCGGCTGGAAGAGCTGATGATGCAGTACGGGATACTTGATTAAAAACGCTCCTGTAAGCCGGAATTGCTGGTCGGAATTCAGAATCCAGAATTCAGAATAACTAAAGCATTTCCCGGAGTCGACAGTACACATATGGGCGGAGGGGCTTTGCTGAGATAAAAATCGCAAGGGGAGTGAACGATATGTTGATGATAAGGGCCATTGTAAGGCCTGAGAAGACCAATGTAATCATGGCCGAGTTAAACAGCGCAGGCTTTCCGGCCGTTACCAAAATTGACGTGGTGGGGCGCGGCAAGCAAAGGGGGGTCAGGGTGGGGGAGGTTGTCTACGACGAAATCCCCAAGGAAATGCTGATGCTGGTGGTCAGGGACGAGGACAAGGAAGACGTCATCAGTGTTATTTCCAAGTACGCCAGGACCGGAGAAAAGGGAGCCTTCGGAGACGGCAAGATTTTCGTCACCCCGGTGGAAGAGGCTTATACCATTAGCAGCGGCACCAAAGGGCTGTAGGGGGGGAAGTCATGAAGGAGATAATAGCCATTATCCGCATGAACAAGGTCAATGCCACCAAGAAGGCCCTGGCCGACGCGGGGATATGCGGCCTTCACGCCATGAAGGTGATGGGGCGGGGGAAGATGCAGGTGGACTTCTCCATGCTGGATGAAATAGGGCCCAGGGAAGAAATAGGAGGCATACTGGCGGACGGCCTGTCCACCGGGACCCGGCTCATTCCCAAGAGGCTTCTGACCATACTGGTTAAGGATGAAGACGTGAAAAAAGTTGTGGATACCATTATCAGGGTGAATAGAGAAGGAAACAGGGGGGACGGCAAGATTTTTATCGCCCCGGTACTGGACGCAGCCCGGATAAGAACCGGCGAGCGTGGAGAAGACGCGGTGTAAAAAAGGAGGCGGAACAGTTGGCTGTCAACGAGAAAAAAATGAACGCCATGCTTGACCATTACCCTGCCAAGGTGAAGAGATCCAGAAAGAAGCACATCCTTATAAAAGACTCTTCCCAGGCGGCCCAGGAGATCGAGGCCAACACCAGGACCATACCCGGGATAATGACAAACCGCGGGTGCGCTTTTGCCGGCTGCAAGGGAGTAGTGCTGGGCCCTTTGAAGGATATGGTGCACATTGTCCATGGACCCATCGGGTGCGCCTACTACAGCTGGCTAACCCGCAGAAACAAGGCCAAGCCCGATGATTCGGGGAAAGACTTCCTCACTTACTGCGTATCCACTGATATGCAGGAAAGTGACATAGTCTTCGGGGGCGAGAAAAAGCTGGCCAGGACCATAGATGACGTGGTGGAGATTTTCAGGCCCAACGCCATATCCATCTCGGCCACCTGCCCAGTGGGACTAATCGGCGACGACATACAGGCCGTGGCCAGGGAGGCCCGGAAGAGGCACGGCATAAATATTATGGCCTTCAGCTGTGAAGGTTATAAAGGGGTGAGCCAATCCGCCGGGCACCACATCGCCAACAACGGGCTGATGGAATGGGTGATCGGGCAGGGGGAAAGGGAGGACCCGCCGGGACAGTACTCCATCAATATACTGGGCGAGTACAACATAGGCGGTGACAGCTGGGAAGTGGAAAGGGTCCTCAAAGATATCGGTTACACCGTGGTTTCGGTGATGACCGGCGACGGCTCCTACGAGGAACTGAAAAACGCCCATGTTTCCCAGCTAAACCTTGTGCAGTGTCACAGGTCCATAAACTACATCGCAGAAATGCTGGAGAAAAAATACGGCACTCCCTGGCTCAAGGTAAATTTCATAGGAATAAGGTCCACCATTGAGTCGCTTCGCAACATGGCCCTGTATTTCGGAGACGAGGGGCTGATCAGGAGGACCGAGGAGGTAATCGACAGGGAACTGGCAAGGATAGAACCAATTATTGATCAGTATAAAAAAATATGCTCAGGAAAGACTGCCTTCTGCTTTGTTGGAGGATCCCGGGGCCACCACTACCAGGGGCTGTACGGGGAACTGGGTATTGAAACAATACTGGCCGGCTACGAGTTCGCCCACCGGGACGACTACGAGGGGCGGGAAGTTATTCCCATGATAAAGCCCGACGCTGACAGTAAAAACATTCCCGACCTCCACGTCACGCCGGATGAAAAACGCTACCGCCTTAAAATTCCAAAGGAGAGGATGGAGGAACTGCAAGAAAAGATTCCTCTCAGCAATTATGGGGGAATGATCTCGGAAATGAAGGACGGCAGTGTTATTGTGGACGACCTGAACCACTATGAGACAGAAGAATTTATCAGGCTGCTGAAACCGGATATATTCTCATCCGGTATAAAGGACAAATACGTTGTCCAGAAAATGGGTATACCCTCCAAGCAGCTGCACAATTACGACTACAGCGGCCCCTACGCCGGCTTCAGCGGGGCGGTAAACTTCGCCCGGGATATAGCCATGAGCTTTGCGTCGCCAACATGGAATTTTATCGACCCGCCGTGGAAGAACAGCCCGCTGCTGGAAGGGACCATCGAGGAAGGAGAGGCGTAGCATGCTGGACTGCACACCGAAAGAAATAAAGGAACGCGCCGGCGCAATCATAAACCCGGCCAAAACCTGCCAGCCCATAGGGGCCATGTACGCCGCCCTGGGCATCCATAAATGCCTGCCCCACAGCCACGGCTCCCAGGGCTGCTGTTCCTACCACAGGTCGCACCTGACAAGGCACTTCCGGGAGCCGGTAATGGCCACCACCAGTTCGTTTACCGAGGGGGCGTCGGTGTTTGGCGGCGGGGCTAATTTAAAAACGGCCATAAAGAACGTGTTTACCATTTACAACCCCGACGTGATGGCCATACACACAACCTGCCTGTCCGAGACCATCGGGGACGACATACCGACAATAATAAAATCCTCCGAGGTTCCCGAGGGCAAGCTGGTAATTCATGCCAACACCCCCAGCTACCAGGGGTCCCACGTAACAGGATTTTCCAACATGGTCAAGGGAATGGTGAATTACCTATGCAAGGCCGCCTCGGATCAAAAGAAAGAACAGGTAAACATAATACCCGGATTTATCAACCCCGGTGACATGAGAGAGATAAAGAGGCTGGTGGAGGCCATGGGAGTAAGTTACATCATGTTTCCCGACACCTCGGGGGTGCTTGACTCGCCAATGACCGGGCAGCCCGTGATGTATCCAATGGGGGGCGCCAGGGTTGAAGACATAGCGGACGCAGGGAACTCCAGGCTGACCCTGGCCCTGGGGAGCTACGCCTCCAGCGACCCCGCCCACCTGCTGGAAAGAAAGTGCGGCGTGCCTGAAATGGTACTTAAAGCCCCCATAGGGATAAAGGCCACCGACCAGTTCCTGATGACGCTGCGGCAGGGTTTTGTCAAAAAGGTGCCTTACCTTCTTGAGGAAGAAAGGGGTCAGCTGGTTGACGTAATGACCGACACACACTACTACTTCCACGGTAAAAAAGTGGCCGTCTTCGGGGACCCGGACATAGTCATCGGGATTACCGAGTTCCTTTTAAGCCTGGGAATGAGGCCGGTTCACGTGCTGACCGGGACACCGGGGGGAGCCATCGGCACCTCGGTGGGGGACTTTGAAAGGGAGATAAAAGAGATGCTGGGAATGTCGAATATCAGCGCCAATGTAAAGGCCGGGGGAGACCTGTTCGACTTGCACCAGTGGATTAAAAACGATCCGGTTGACCTGTTGATTGGAAACACCTACGGCAAGTATATAGCCAGGGCCGAAGACATTCCCCTTGTCCGCGTGGGCTTCCCTGTAATGGACAGGAGCGTGCACTCCTATCTGCCCATTGTGGGCTACAGGGGCGCCATGAGGCTCCTGGAAATGATCAGCAGCGCTCTTCTGGACAGGGCTGACCGTGACGCAACCGAGGAAGATTTCGAGCTGGTCATGTAGATTTAAGGAATACATCTAAAGGACGGGATGAAATATGCCGCCGGGCAAAGCTGCGGACCTGGTATTTGATGAACGAAAGGATTTTATCATCACCAAGGGAAGGCATAAAAAACAGCTTAAGTGCGACGCCGACAGCCTTGCCGGCTGTGTCAGCCAGCGTGCCTGTGTATACTGCGGGGCCAGGGTGGTTTTAAACCCCATCACCGACGCCGTTCACCTGGTTCACGGCCCCATCGGCTGCGCCAGCTACACCTGGGATATCCGGGGTAGCCTCACCAGCGGGCCGGACCTGTACCGGTTCAGCTTTTCCACCGACCTGCAGGAAGAGGACGTCATTTTCGGAGGAGAAAAGAAGCTGGCCCGGGCCATAGACCAACTGGTGGGCAAGTATCGTCCCGGCCTGGTCCTGGTGTATTCCACCTGTATAGTGGGGGTCATAGGCGATGACCTGGAGGCGGTCTGCAAGGCGGCCGCCAGGAAGCACG
This sequence comes from Bacillota bacterium, assembly GCA_049325055.1. GTDB lineage: Bacteria > Bacillota > Desulfotomaculia > Desulfotomaculales > Desulfocucumaceae > BRHc4a. Next base: position 546 of record JBMOPB010000066.1, on the reverse strand, counting down.
GTATTGAAGTGATTCCGGTCCAGTCCAGCGGCTTTATCGGCAACAAGTCGGCCGGCTACCGGGCGGCCTGCGACGCCCTGCTGCGCATCGTCAGTCCCCCTGAAGGCAGGAGGCTTGAGAAAAACGGCAGCATCAACTACCTGGGTGACTTCAACCTGGCCGGAGAGGTCTGGATAATCAAAAACTACCTGCAACAAATGGGCATTGACGTCAATGTGGCCTTTACCGGGGACTCGAGGCACCAATCCCTGAAAACCGCCACCAGGGCGTCGCTGAACATAGTCCAGTGCGCCGGGTCCATGATATACCTGGCACAAAAAATGGAGGAGATTTACGATATACCCTACCTCAATATATCCTTCCTTGGGGTGGAGGATACCGCCGCATCCCTTCGCAAAATCGCCTTGTATTTCAATGACAGGGGCATCATGGAAAGGGCCGGGGAGCTGATAAAAAGGGAGTTGGCCGGGGTCAGGGAGGCCATACAGTGGTACAGGGAAAAATTGCAGGGCAAGAAGGCGGCTGTATACGTGGGCGGAGGATTCA
>JBMOPB010000065.1:0-5980 GCA_049325055.1 Bacillota bacterium | reverse complement strand
CCGGCTTTTACTTTGCTCTCATCTGCCACGGTAAACTTTAGCCCGGTGATGTCCCAGGCGGTAGCTACGTCTGTGGCAGTACCGGTAACTTTCAAGTACAGTTCATCCTTGTCGGAGTTCGTGGTAATGGCGATACTGGCATTGTTGCTGCCCCAGAGCTTGCTGACAGCACCGTTAGTCGTCCATTCGTAGCCATCCGGAAGGATGAGCTTGACTGATTCATTGTGAATGTCCAGGGAGCCCAGTACATCTTCCTTGACCCTAAGGTCAAAGGTGAATACGTTGTTGGACTCGTCAGCGCCGCTCACGCTCAGGGTAAGGGAGCCGGAGGAGGAAACCTTCGCCACCGTTACGGTGCCGGAGGGGAAGCCGCTGCCGGCGGGGCCGTCAAAGGTTACAACGCATTCGCCGGTCTTATCTTCTTCTACATCAACATCCTTGAGGTAGACATAGAATATGAAATCGTCGGTAGGCGACTGATCTGCTGTTGCGGTAATTTTAACTTCATCATTGGCATCAAGCACCGTTACTTGGATATTTGCCGCCAGAAGACCGTTGGCATCGCCCGCTGCGTTTACAGTTGCGGGAACATAAACTGCGTTGCCGGCGGGGACAGTATCTACTGCAGTAGCACTAAAGGCAGAGCCAAAGTCCCAGCCGTCGGGAATTTTGAAAATAACGGAGTCCCCGGAGCTGATAGCGCCGGCGGGTACTACAACCTTAATGGTGCCGAGTTTCTGAGCGTCCGCGTCTGCCACTACGGGAGTGGTCAGGGCTGTAATGGTGCCGCCAGCCAGAGCCGGAGCAGCCATGGGCAGCAGCAGGGTGGCCAGCATGGCCAGTGTAAGCAGGATTGATACTAATTTTCTGCTTCTTTTCAAGACTTTTCCTCCTTAGATTTTTTGATTGGTGGTACTTTTTTGCCGCGGGTGCCGTGCGTTTCCGGCATGCCGCAGGCGGCTCAAAATCATCCCCCCCCTGTCAAGGTCTCACAGAATTTGCTATGTTTTGGCCACGATGACTGCTGCGTACTGTGGCCGCCGAAAAAGTCCACTACTGCGTTGTGGCTGCAACTTTTTCGCTCCAACGTACAGGGAGTACGTTTCCGCGCAAAGCCCTGGCCGCGCCTTGTATCTGGAGCTTTTTGGGCGGCCTCGTGGTGCGTTGTGCACCTGGCCAACCAACTGGCTGGTCGGATATGGCCAAGATGGTATATTCTACACTATCGGCCATATTCCTTCCGCCCCGGGATTAAAAGGTTTGGTTTCTCCCTTTTCCCTGTTTCGTTAGACAACGGTTCAGCTGCTAAAGTTCCGTTGATCTAGAAAAAAAATTTAAAATGGCTTGAGGGATTGTCTTCCGGGTCAGTATTCAGAATTCAGTATTCAGTAGTCAGTAGAGCTCACGTCGGGCTATGCGGGTAATTGGGAATCAGTCCCCAGGTATGTTATATATAATGAAAGACAATTTCATTTCCCGTTAAGTTCCTTATAATCCTCATAATCCTCAGCCAGCTGGCACTCCCGATGTCTCTAAAAGATCTTGGCCCGAAGTATAAGCTAAATCCATTATGAATTCTGACTACTGAATTCTGGGGATTCCGACCCGGGTGTTCCTCAGAATAAGCTGCTGTATATTGAATCTCTTCGACATTTTTGTTAAAATAAGGTAGTGCCTTGTTAAGGCCTGAGAGGGGTGTGCTTTTTGGAGGATAAGGTATTCAAAGAGTATGTAGTTAATACGTTAGCTGAAATAATTAATAGGCAGGACCAGATGCAGGCTGAGATGAAAGAAATCAAATCCGACATTAAACGTATAGATAAAAAGACCGATGCCATTCTTAAATATGTAGAATACGTGGACACCGACCTGCAAAAACATAAAAGGGCGGAGATGTTATAATTATGAAGTCCGCGGGCGGATGGGTTTTTACAGTTAATACCGGAAGGATTTTTTCCATATAATATCGAATTTTTTTTGCAGAAGAACAAAATCCGTGGAACTTCCTATGGAACTTTCACGGTATTATTTTTGTCTAAAAGGTGTCGGGAGGAAATTTCCACCGGCTCCGGAGGAGTGTATCCTTTGGAAATTATGGAGCGGTCTTCATCCACCGCAAAAAGTATAACTGCAGAGCTTATCAGGCGGTCCCAGAAGGGTGACACCGCGACCTTCGAGCGGTTGGTTTCCATGTACCAGTCCAGGGTTTTCGGGCTTTGCATGAAGCTTACCGGAAACCGGGACGACGCCGAGGACCTGGCCCAGGAGGTATTCATAAAGGCATTCCACGCCCTTAAGGGATTCCGGCTGGAGGCCGACTTCGGCACCTGGCTGCACCGCATTGCGGTGAACATGTGGCTGAATATTAAGAAAAAGAACTCCCGGACTACATACGTCTCCCTCGATGAGCCTATCTCCACCAGCAGCGGGGAGGTCAGCCGGGAAATAGCCGACGAGGACACTTCCAGCAATCCTTTAGCCTCGCTGGAGGAAGTGGAATTCCGGGGGCAGGTGAGGCAGGCCCTGGACCGGCTGAGCCAGGAGCACAGGGCCGTGCTGGTGCTGAGGGATATGGAAGGATACTCGTACGAGGAAATCGCAAAGATAACCCAGTGCTCGCTGGGGACCGTAAAATCGAGGATTAACAGGGCCAGGCAGGCGATGAGGGAGCTTATAAGTGGAGATTATAAGTAGGAATTCAGTAGTCAGTATTCAGTAGTCAGAATGAGTAAGCCTGAATTCCGGGTCATGGCGTGGGATATCTTGTATCAAAAGGAGAAGTAATGCTGGGTCCTGCACGAAGTTTTCGAGATTTAATTGTGTGGCAGAAGTCACACCAATTCGTTTTAGGAGTTTACAGTTTTACACAAAAGTTTCCAGGGTCTGAGATTTATGGTCTAACATCTCAAATTCGCCGATCAGCGGTATCTATACCAGCTAATATTGCTGAAGGCTTTAAAAAGAAAGGTAAAGCAGACAAGGCGCGCTATTTGAATATAGCACAGGGATCTTTGGAGGAAACCAGGTATTATCTGATTTTAGCAAACGATTTGCAGTACGGCGATTCGACACACCTGATGTTGCAGCTGGAAGAGGTTAGCAAACTGCTCGAATCTTTTTTGAGCGCCATTCTGACTACTGAATACTGACTACCGAATTCTCGTAAAGGAGGTGATTGGCCTTGACTTATAATATCGAACACGGAATTGGAAAAGACTGTGGCATGTCCGTCTGCGACCAGATGAGGGAGCTGTTTTCCCCCTGGCTGGACGGTGAGATTTCCGTTGAGGAAAGCCACGATCTGGAAGGCCACCTCCTCACCTGCGACTCATGCAGGCAGGAACTTGACCTCTGGAAGAAAATATCGGAAACCCTCAGGGGAGATTTGATAGAGGGTGAGCCGTCACCCAACTTCTGCTCCGGAGTCATGAGCAGGCTGCGGCAGGAAACCGGAGAACCCAGGTCTCTGCCCGGGCGCAAGCTGTTTACCAGGTGGCGGGCTCCTGCGGCTGCGGCCGCGGCCGCTGTTATGCTATTCGCCGGCTCCTGGGGCGCCCATGTGGCCCTCAACCCCGAGAAGCCGAAGACAGAGATTGTAATAAACCAGCCCGACCCCGGCACTGTGATTCAACCCGGAACACCTGACCGGACTGCCCCCGAAAAAATGGTTCAGCCGCAAAATACTGACCGTGTGACAGACACCGGAACACCGGTGGCGGAACCAGAAACCGGCAATACTGGATCCAACAGCGGGTCGGTTGCAGAGCCGGCGCCCACAAAATCACTGGCCGGTAATCAGCTGGGTGATGTGGCACTTCTCAACTCCAACCGGGATATACTGAGCACCATACTGAAGCTTTCCGCGTCCAACACAGCCAACGCCACCGCAGCGGCGCTGGATATGGCCGCCGGGATGGGCGGGGGCGGACAGGTGCTTACCACCCAGAAAAATGGCAGCGGCGATCTGGCCATAATCCGGCTGGTTGTCCCCCGTGAGAGCGGAAAAGGCCTTGCAGCCCAGCTTTCGGGACTGGGGGGAATTATAGACCGGACGGATGAAAAGAAGGATATTTCAGCCAGCTATATCGAGGCGGGCAACAGGCTCAAGGAAATACAGGCCAGAATTAGCGCCGGGGTGTCCCCCGGGGAGAGAAGCCAGCTGGAAGCCGAGGCTTCGGGGCTGAAGAGGCAGATTGAGTCCTGGAACAAAGACCTGGGATCATACGTGATAATACTCTGGGTTGAACAGAAGGGCTAATTCAGGCTAATTCTGAAGGGCGCTGCTGTCGGAATACAGTAGTCAGTTAAGGGGCGGTTTGGCCGCCCCTTATTCTATTGAATTGTACTCGTTTTTCATTCTCCATCGTGGCCTTTTTATTGAGGCCCGGATGTCGGACTACTGACTACTGACTACTGAATTCTGAATTCCGACCAGCAATTCCGGCCCCCTGGAGTTATTGCCCTTCCCTCAACCGCTGTATTACCGCCGCCACCTCGGCCCTGGTTAGCAGGGCTCCCGGCTCAAAATAGTGGCGGGACCTGCCCTTTATTATTCCCCGGTAATAACCCCATGCAATTGCCTCCCTTTGTTCCACAGTTACCCTGTCGCAGTCCCAAAAGGAGAAACCGTCATTAATTGGAGCTTCCCCATCGTCCCGGACCGATTTTTTCAATGCCTCCATGAAAGAAGCCCGGGAAATTTTCTCATCGGGGCGGCCGTCTTCCTCAAAGGCGGTATCGTCCAGGGTGTTTTCATCAAGGCCTGCCACTGCCGACAGTATAGTTGCCAGTTCAGACCTGGTAACAGGCCTGTCGGGCCGGAATGTGCCGTCCCCGTAACCCGCCATTATTCCGGCGGACGCCGCCGAAACTATGGCCCCTTCAGCCCAGTGCCCGGCGATATCGTCGAAACCCTTCGGGGTTGTTTCGGACCGGGAAATTGTCTTTCCAGAAACCGCACCCGTGTTTCTGTTTACGGATACTACCTTCACCACTTCCTCATCATCCAGGAATCTTAAGGGTGTTGAAAAGGTCTTCTGTGCGGAAAGAGGAATAACCTCCCTCATGCCGTTTTCATGCCATATATACAGTTTGTTTCCCGTGGTTTTGCCGGTAAGAATAAGTCGTCCGTTGTTCTCCTCAACCGTTGTCACCAGGGACGGCTTTCTAACCCCTTCCAAGGCCCTGGCCTTAACCGCCACCAACACTTTATTATACGGAGCCGGGGCCAGAAGGGAGACCAGGGTTACCTTCTCACCGGGGATCAAATCCTCAAGGGTAACCGGCAGCCCGTCTTTGGTGACAGCTGTAGCGGTTTCACTGACCCGGTAAGTCTCTCCTCCGGCTGCAACAACGCCCCTTGAATCCGCCGAGGCCAGCTCCTCCTGCTCGTCCTCCAGCAGTTCCGCAACGTCCATATTTAATACTTCTTTACCGTCCGGCGACAGTATGGCCCTTATCCATGTACCCGAAGTCAGGGTCGAGGCGTCCGCAGCCAGCCCCCAGCGCCTAACCTCTGTATCCCGGGATAGACTGAACACCCGGAAGCGGTTTTTATTATCATTTATATATATGCTTTGGTCGATATCACTGGTGAAAAGCACCTGGCCGTACACCACATTGCTGTACGCCGCCACCCCCAGTATTTGCCTGGTGCCGGGCAGTATGGCGGCCACCACGTAGTCACCCGGTGCTATATTTTTAAGAGACGATTCCTCCCCGTCCTTTTGCACCCCGGCCCCCGGGAACACCTGGTAAGCAGGGTTTTTTCCAATTAATATCTTATTTTCATCAGGAATCACTTCCGTTACGTAACCCGAGACCATACTCCTGTTCACCAGCACCGAGCTTACACTCCCCGACGCCGGCGAAACAACCAGGGTCACTTGCTGGCCGGGCATTATCCTGCCCAGCCCGTCCAGCCTGCCGGACCCGAAAGCCGTTTCCAGGGGGTCGCTTCCTTCAAAGATGTCGTTGTATA
>JBMOPB010000064.1:0-6200 GCA_049325055.1 Bacillota bacterium | reverse complement strand
AACTTGTATTTTCTCCCATCCGCTTAAGCCCTTTTTTCTCTTTCCGTCGCCACCCGCTTTCGCGTGCCGGCAAGATGTTATGTTATCACTTTCTACCCCCGGGTGCAACAGGTAATTTGTGCCATGTTATTATACTGTTGAAACTGCCCGGACTTATACGACAAAAAAGCCCCGGTCATCACTACCGGAGCATTTGCGGGGCATACGAATTCTTTATAAGAACTCCCATGGACAAAGCCTTTTCTCCAGCCACTCCAGTAACATATACAGGGCGAAGCCCATAATGCCCATGGCTATTATGGCGGCGAACATCACATCCCATTCCAGCCTGGCCCAGGCCTCCATCAGGTGGTACCCGATGCCGCCAAATCCCCCGCGGTTTGCTATTGTCTCCGAGAAAAACAGTACGGCAATGGCGGTTCCCAGCCCAATCCTGAGGGCGGTCAAAATCTTGGGCAGGCATGCCGGGTAGATTACATGCCGGTATATCTGTATTTCACCGGCTCCCAGGGAAAGGACGGAATCCACCATGCTTTTGCTTACCTGTCGCGAGGCGTCCCTGGTGGTAACAAGTATCTGAAAAAAAACAATCACCGATATTAAAAATATTTTTGAAAGATCCCCAAGCCCCAATAGCGTAATCACCAGCGGAAGGAAAATTATTTTGGGAACCGGGTAGGTCAGGTAAATAAGCGGGGCGGCATAGCGATCGATCTTTTCCATCCGGCCCAGAACCATCCCCAGCAGCACCGCCGGCACCAGCGCCGCCAAAAGACTTACAACAACCCTGGCCGTGCTTACCAACAGGTGGGCCCCAAGGTCCTTTCCCAATTCGCGGCCAAAGGCCAGCAGTGACTGGTAGGGTCCCGGGAAATACGGCCTGTCCAGCATAAAAGAGGCCGCCTCCCACAGCGCCAGTAAAAATATAACCGCTCCCAGGTAATCCATGGTCACGTATTTTACTTTTTTTTGCGCCACCTTTACGCCCCCCTTTCGATAATCTCCCGCACCCGGGTGCAGCGGTTGAAAAAAAGGGGCTCATTGCGATAGTTTTTATCACCCATATCCCTGTTCTCAACAATGTGCAGTATTCTGCCGGGCCCGGCCGAGAAGATGATTATTTTCTGGCCGAGAAATACGGCCTCCTCGATATTGTGGGTGACCAGCAGCATGGTGGACTTCTTTTTCTTCCAGAATTCCAGCAGAGTGTTCTGAAGCCCCTCCCTGGTCAGGGCGTCCAGGGAGGAGAAGGGCTCGTCCATCAAAAAGAGGTCGGGCTTCAAAGTCAGGGACCGGGCTATGGCCACGCGCTGCCGCTGCCCGCCGCTCAACTGGGCCGGGTAGTGGCTTCTTACCTCCCATATTCCAAGTTCCTTCATGGATTCCCCGGCAGCCGCCAGAGCCTCTTTCCTGGGAACCCCCCTGATTTCCAGTCCAAGGCAGGTATTCTGCAAGGCGGTCTTCCAGGGTAAAAGGCCGTAATCTTGCAAAATGAGCGCCGTCTCCCTCCTTTTGGGAAGGACCGGCTGTCCGTTAATGGCAACTTCCCCCCCGGTATACTTCAACAATCCCGCCAAAACATAAAGAAGGGTGCTTTTTCCACACCCGGACGGACCGATTATGGCGCAGGTCTCCCCCCTGTCCAGTGTAAAGCTTACATCACTGAGGGCCAAAACCCGCCTGTTACTGTTCACATAGGCCACTTCCAGCTTTTTGACACTGATCATTTTATTTGGCAGCGGGCAGCAGGTCTACCCTGGTAAGATCCTCGTATTTGAACTGCTGTTTTAAAAGACCTTTATCCATCATCCATTTCACGACCCTTTCCACTTGTTTCCTGTCAGGTAACTGGGGCGCCGGATAGTGATCCATTTTAAACACCGGCAGCGCTTCCTGGGGAACCCTTGCCTTTTCCACCAGCAGTGTCCTAAAGCTTTCCGGCTTTTGGTTAATATCCCCGGCTGCCCTTCCGTATGCCTTGAGAAACTTTGTAACCGCCTTTGGATCCTTGTTTAAAAAGTCATTTTTGAAATAAATCACCGTCTGGGACAGGTTTGCCGAGGTGTCATCCACAACCAGCTTTGCTCCCTTGCTCTCTGCCAGCGCCGCCAGCGGGTCGGGGAGGCAGGCTGCCTTGATTTTGTTTTCCAGCAGCAGGTTGAAGCGCACCGGTATCTTGGGAATGGACTCCTTTTTAATCTCGTTCGGGTGTAGGCCATACTCCAGCAAAAGGCTGTCGGTGACATATTCAATTATGGAGTTGGTTGATATGGCCACCGGCACATTTTTCAGTTCTTCGGGCTTCGTAATCCCGGAACCGGGAGAAGAAAGGATGGCAAACCTTCCCTCTTTTCCTGTCTCGCCCAGGCCCAGGGAAACCATTTTGACGGCAGTCCCGCTATTGTTAAGAGCGGCCACGGCAAGAACATCCCCCAGGGTTCCGTCAATTTCACCGGCCTGGAGGGCGCTGTCCCGTTCCATGGCGCTGTCGAAATTAATCAGCTGAACGCTTAAGCCCTCCTCCTGGAAGTAACCCTTTTCCGAAGCCACATAAAATGGCAGTGAGTCCACAATGGGCAAAAGACCTATCCGGATCTTCTCTTCCTTCCTGCCGCCGCAGCCGGCCACAGCTATGATAATGAGAAAAGTGAGGACGACCATAAGGCAGCAATGTTTCCTGAAACGCAAAGCGCATACCCCCTTCGGCTATTTAGAATTCAACTAAATCTCCGGTATTCCTGCCTCTTCCGACAAAATTGAAATTACCAGTAAAAAGAAGTTAATTCCTTTTAGCCTGAAGGAAATAAAAACATATCGTCAAACGTCTATATATAAACCTGACATGTAATATACTCTAAAAAAGAATAACCTCCACTGGGGAGGTGTTTTTTAGTGAATATTCCGGAGCTAACAATAACAGTGCTAAGTGAAAACACTGTGGGAAGCACCATGGGCCTCACAGGTGAGTGGGGCCTTTCCCTTCTGGTGGAAACCGCCGGCAAAAAAATACTGTTTGACACCGGTGAGCGCGGAAACCTGGTAGCCAACGCAAAGGCACTTAAAATAGATTTAGGCTCAGTGGATGCCCTTGTTGTAAGCCACGGCCACTATGACCACACCGGAGGAATGGCGGCCTTTCTCAACTTGCGGGGTAGGCTGCCTGTCTACGCGCACCCCGGCTTGTTTGCTCTGCACCACAGTTCCCCCGACAACCCGAGGTATATCGGGATCCCTTTCAACAGGGGTGAACTGGAAAAAATGGGCGCGGAATTTATTTTAACAAAAGATCCCGCTGAAATATTCAAGGGTATATGGCTAAGCGGTGAAATCCCCCGGATAAATTGCTTAAATCCATGCTGCATAAAATAAACTGGTCAAATCAAAAAAAGTTAAAAGCAGGAAGCATACATGCATGAATCCACTCTGCTTGTTACTATCGCCATAGTGATACTGGCGCTGTCCTTTGATTTTGTCAACGGGTTTCACGATACCGCCAATGCCATAGCCACTTCCATTTCAACGGGGGCGCTGAAGCCGCGGTCGGGCATCATACTGGCTTCAGTCATGAATCTGGCGGGAGCCCTGTCCTTTACCGGGGTGGCTGAAACCGTGGGGGGCCGGATCATAAACCCTCTTATGCTTGATGACGGCTTGATGGTGGTGATGTCCGCCCTGCTGGCCGCAATCACCTGGAACCTGATCACCTGGTACTTCGGGCTGCCCAGCAGTTCTTCCCACGCCCTTATCGGGTCACTCACCGGATCGGCAGTTATATCGGCCGGCTATTCCGCGGTTAATTTGAAAGGCTACGGGGAAATACTGAAGGCCCTGTTGTTTTCGCCCGTGGTGGCCTTCATTGCGGGCTTGTTTTTAATGTCCCTTATAAAGGCACTGATACTGTTCGGCAGCCGGTACAGTCTAAACACCCAGTTCAGAAGGCTGCAGGTAGCTGCCGCAACGTTTCAGGCCTTCGCCCACGGCACCAACGACGCCCAGAAAACCATGGGTATTATTGTGCTGGCCCTTATAACAGGTGGATATCTGGACTCTCACAGCGTTCCCCTGTGGGTGAAACTTTCCTCGGCCTCAGCCATGGCCCTGGGCACTTCCATGGGGGGGTGGAAAATTATAAGAACAGTGGGCACCCAAATAACCAGGGTTGCCCCCCCTAACGGATTTGCCTCAGATTTAAGCTCGGCCCTGATTATCATTACAGCCACCCTTTTCAAACTGCCGGTCAGCACCACCCACGTCATATCTTCCTCAATTATGGGAGCCGGAACGGCAAACGGCATCTCCGCCGTAAACTGGGGAACAGCCAAAAAAATAATTATGGCCTGGCTGGTAACCCTGCCAGCATCGGCCGTTTTGGCCGCATTGTCATTTGTGCTGCTAACCAGGCCTGGATGATGTTTTTTAAAATACGAAGCAGTAAAAAAGCACCAATGGTGCTTGCCCCTCCCGAATGCTGACAGAGGAAGCTTTTTTGAAACGCTTTTAACGGAAAGTCGGAAACAGAGGAGAACTGTACTTTCCTAAGCGTTATAAAAAAACCCCTTCCGGGAGAACTCCCTGCCCGTATAGGCCGTGGTCAGGGACAACAAAATGGGCATGTCCTCAGCCAGTGGACCCGCGAAAATACATATGCCCAGTATATCGCACACCATTGAGTAGATTTGCAACTCCCTGGACAAAGGCGGGTGGCCAGTTCCACCACGTTGTGCATTAATTTGCTCTGGGCTATTATCCTCTGCTTGCCTTCGTACTTATTTCTTAGCTGGGACAGCTCCCTCTCACAGTGTGCCTTCAGCTTTAGGGACTGTTCCAGCTTTTTTTGCAGGTTGTTAAGTTCTGTCATATCCAAGATTATCCCCCCGAATATAAAATTATGGGCCACGCCTAAATGGTGGCCCTACTTGTTAACACTTTATTCTGGCAGCAATTCCGAAATTATTTCCTCCAGCTTTTCCGCCGTGACCTCCTTGCCCAGCAGTCTGCCTTCCACCGCTAGATTAGGTGGTTCGGGCATATCGGATATGTCTCCTTTATAAATGACCTCCACTTCCACATCCGGGGCGAAGGCGTCCTTGACCGAACCGGCCAGGGTAAGCAGCCTGGTTCAGCCTTTACCGGGAGGGTTGTTGGAGTATACAGTTATTTTTATCATATTTACACATCCTTATCATCATATTATGGCAGCTGGTTTATAATATTGTTTGGTAATTCGTTCATTCCTTTTGTGTTCAGAGCTATTTCCCCGGAAACCGGTTGAGTTTTTAACAGTACACCTCCTTTATTCCGGCGGGCTTAAGCAACATTTTTAGAGCTCTCCTTTTCAAAACTCAAGGCCTTTTTAGGACACTTCTCAATGCAATAGGAACATTTAAGACAGTCTCCGTGCCATACTACACCTGATTCCCGGTAAAGACCGGGGTTGATTTGCATCCGGCAAACCTTTTCGCAGTTACCACAACTGGTGCAGCTGCTTGCAACTCTGAGAGGCATTTTCCCTCTTCCCAACCAGTTAGCCATTGTACCCATAGGACAAAACATGCACCAGATCCGGGGGTGGTAGATAACTCCCAGTACCAGACCAACTGCTGTGGTCACAGTAAGGATCATCACAAAGGGCTTGCCCATCTTATAAAAATCGCCCCAGATCGGGATTAAATTTATGGTTAGCATGGTCATTAAGATACCCAGCCAAAAAAGTCGAAATGACACACTGCGGAAAAAGGACGGCACTTTAACATTGCGGCTGAAACTTCCCAGATATTTATCCCAGAAACTGCCCCGGGGACATAGATAGTCACACCAGTTTCTACCCTTGATTATTCCAATTCCCATAGCCATTACCATACAGAACAACAGGAAATAGCCCAGCGGGTAATAAAACCATCCTCCCATGATTAAAAGTACCAGTGTGAAGCCAATTAGCGGCTGTAAGCGGCGGTGCTTTTCCGTGGAAGTCTCTGTGCCCATGGTTTTCCCTCCGTCTTTTAAAATAGTTTTAAGGCAGGTAAAGTGCGCCAGCTTTCATTTTAGCCATAAAATAACGTTCAAAGGTTAACTTCATCCAACGAACCCATCGTTTTTTCTTTAAAAATACCGTTTGCCTTGGGGGCAGGGCAGGTTTGGCAACCATAAGGGCAGCGGTATTGCCCATATCCGTAAAGCAGGTAACCCCTATCTCATCAACC
>JBMOPB010000063.1:0-6205 GCA_049325055.1 Bacillota bacterium | reverse complement strand
GGCCTGCGCAGCCGATAGTTCCGCCGAAAAAACGGTTTTTTACCGCCACAGGTAGTATGGGCGGAGTATCAGCACCCAATTTCTCCATACCCATTTTTATTGCGGGATATCCCAAACAGGATGTTATAAGAACAGCCTCCCCCGCCCTCCTGCGCTTTACAGCCCTTATAATACCGTTCAGGGTGGCGGGGTCTATGTCAAAATCCATTACCAGCCCGGATGACTGGTTTCTTTCTTTTATGATAGTGATTACTTTTTGACCTCCCCGTCCGGATATTTCCACCTGCGGGCTTTTTTCAGACAGTACAGCTTTAAAGGCATCCACCCTTGAAAATACGGGTTTGCCGTTAACCCTGCCGATAATATCCCCTGGGGCAATTCCGGCTTTACAGGCCGGTGAACCGGCTATCACCCCTGTAACCCGGGCATCCAGATCCACTATCAACGGAGGCTCAAGGGTAACGGGAACTCCCACTTCATTCCTTAAGCCGCCAATAAAGAAAACAAGCTGTTCCCTAAAGTTTTCGGGAAATCTCAATTGCGGAGGCGCCGCCGCGGTGTAGCCGGGCATAAATACCCTTACCGTTTCCGCTCCATGCCTGTGGAAAAACCTTATGGTCCCGGCAAGATCATCCCAGCCTGTGAGATGAGGCATGGCAACTATGCTGCCGTGGTAGGGGACAGCATTTTCCCTGAGAAGGACTGCGGATTTCACGGCGATATCCGCCCTGGAATCGTCCATTAAAAACCTTCTGACTGACACATCTGCGCTGTTCAGTGAAAGGCAAATCTCCACATTACCCAGCCCCGCCAAAAATTTCACGGTGGCCCTGTCCAGCAAATTACCGTTTGTCGTGATTTTTACCCTGGAATGGGGCATTTTTTCTCTGATTAGCGCCAGTATTTCTTTTATGCGAGAATGTAAAAAGGGCTCTCCTTCCATCAGCCTTGATACCGACTCACCAATAACCACAGGTTTTCTGGGATCCATCAGTGAAAGCGCCTCGTCAACCAGTTCCATCGGTACCGGAGGCATTTTGAAAGCCTTTACTCCCGGAGGGTTCTGTCCGTGGCTGCAGAATTTGCACCGTACGTTGCAGGTCGAAACCACGGGCAAAATGTTGTAAAGGGCGGCATTTTCCAGTAGTATACCTTTTATGGACGTTTTCGACAACGTTCGCCGAACAATTTCACCCACAGAGATAAATCCCTTCAATCAAGTTATTAACAGTCTTATCCACATTATCCACAGAAAAAGTATTTGTCTCCCGGCGAAAAAAAGGTATAACCACCAGCACTGGTTTTCCACAAAGCCTTATAAATATTGGCTTTTCAGCCCATTTTACAGGTTTTTCGCCACTGTCGGTGGTTAGACCATCTTGTTGATATTGTTGAATATACTTAACAAATTAAAATTTCTAAAATATCAAACATGCCCCTGATCCAATTCCAGACCGGGCACAGCATTAAGCGTCAGGTCGACAAAGTCCCCCCTGAGGTACTTGTAAAAAGCCGCACAGGCAATCATTGCCGCATTATCGGTACATAGCGATGCGGGCGGATAAACCAGCCTGAAACCATACGAGGAAGACGACTCAGTCATGCTGGAACGCAAGCGCCGGTTGGCGGCCACACCACCAGCCAATAAAACCGTTTTGGCGCTGTATTGTTCGGCGGCATCCAGTGTTTTATTCACAAGCACGTCAACAACGGCCTGCTGAAAGCTGGCCGCCAGGTCGGCCCTGTTAACCTCCTCACCCCTCTGTGAGGCCCTGTGAAGGTAATTTATAACCGCCGATTTAAGTCCGCTGAAACTGAAGTCAAGGCTTCCCTCCTCCAGGTAGGCCCGTGGAAGGGGAACCGCGTTTACGTCTCCGCCGGCAGCCAACCTGTCAACCAGGGGCCCCCCCGGATACCCCAGGCCCATAGCCCTGGCCACCTTGTCAAAGGCCTCCCCCGCCGCGTCATCCCTTGTACGGCCCACCACCTGATAATTGCCATGACCGTTCATTACAACCAGGTCGGTGTGGCCGCCGCTTACCACAAGGCATACCAGAGGAAACTGGATCTGGGGGTCCACCAGAAAATTGGCGTAAATGTGTCCTTCCAGGTGGTTGACGGCAATAAGGGGTATTTCCAGGGCATAAGCCATGGCCTTTGCCGCTGAGACTCCCACCAGGAGAGCCCCCACCAACCCCGGGCCGTGGGTTGTGGCCACCGCGTCAAGAGAGGAAAAATCAAGCCCTGCCACATCCAGGGCCTCCCTGATTACCCCGTTCATAAGCTCCAGGTGCTTGCGGGAGGCAACCTCGGGCACCACACCGCCAAATTTCCTGTGAACGTCGATCTGGGAAGACACAATATTGGAGAGCACATCAACCCCGTCCCTGACCACCGCCACCGAGGTTTCATCGCAGGAAGTCTCAATTGCCACTATCAAAGCCATAACTCAAAAACCTTTCTATGAAATACGTTTATTATAGCATAAACACGTTAATACCATAAACATGACTATAATCGTAGAATACAGCAGTCAGTAGGCAGAATTCATAATAATTTCTAGCCCGACATTATTCTGGCTTCTGACTACTGAATTCTGAATTCTGACGGATTGACCAGCCCAAGAGCAATAAGCAGGTCACGGAATACCTGCCCTGTGGATTCGTTAATCACTATTTCCGCGCGATCATCCCAGGGAGTGGGGTCACGGTTGATTATAACCAGCCTCCTGGCATATTCAGGAAGTCCGGCCACAGGGTACACCTGGAGGCTGCTTCCCGCCACTATCAATAGCTGGCAGCCGGTCAGGGCTTTTTCCACCTTAAAATAGTCCTCTCTCATGGGGTCTTCGAACAAAACCACGTCCGGCCTCAGCACCCCGCCACATCCCTTGCAGATGGGGGGATTCTTTCCGCTGTCATACATTTCAGTAAGGTGGTTCATCGGGTATTTTTCATTGCAGCCCACACAGCGGCATGTGCGAAGGTGCCCGTGAACTTCCCACACCCTTTGGGATCCGGCCTTGATATGGAGGCTGTCTATATTCTGAGTTATCACCCCTACGATGAGGCTCTCCCTTTCCAGTACGGCCAGGGCCCGGTGGGCGTCGTTCGGCTCCGCCCCGGCAAAGCTTCTCCACCTTTTGAGATTCATGTTGTAAAAGGTGGCCGGGTCTTTAAAAAAGGCGCTGACACTGGCGGTTCTGGCGGGATCAACCTTGGTCCACAAGCCTGTGTCCGCGCTCCTGTAATCGGGTATTCCGCTTTCGGTGCTGATACCCGCCCCGGTCAAAACGAAGCAGGGGCTGCAGACTCTTATCTTATCCGCCAGGGCTGAAATTTTTTCACTGTATTTCATATTCCGGGCACCCCCCTCAAAATGCTAATCCCGAGTGAAATTACTGTCGGAATTCAGAATCCAGTAGTCAGAATCCAGAAACGCTCGGGCATTCCTTTGTGGTGCCGTATCGCAACAGCACCTTTACAAAACATCTCTTTAGTGTTCTCTGTGGCTTTGTGGTTTAATAAAATAGCTTGCTGCCTAAAGCTAATAGCCAACAGCCATTCTCAACGGTTAATATAAAATTAAAACCGCAGTCGTCGCTGCGGTTTTAAGCCCCCGGTCACCCCGCTATTCTTCCTGTGAAACCTTTGCCCCGCAGTACGAACAGAATTTGCCGCCGGCAGGCAGATCAACCTTACAGTCCGGGCATATCAGCACCTTGGGCTGAAGCCTTTCGATCTGCTGTTCCAGCGCCTTGATTTCTTCTTCCAGCCTGGCCGTGCTCTGGCACAGGCGGTCGATTTCATCGTCCATATCGGTTGCGCCTTTGTATTTCTGGTAAACAACGGCACCCAGCCCGGCCAGGTTATTTTCCATTTCTTTTTCCAGTTTGGTCATTTCATACTTCAGCTTGGTAACTTCCAGGAGTTCACCAGATTTGCGGGTAACCTCCTTGGCCTTGTCACCCAGTTCCCTTGCTTTTTCGCCAAGTCCCTTGGCCTTTTCGCCCACTTTCTGGAAAAAATCAACCACAACATCACCTCCAAGGAGTTTGTTATAGATTTTTCCACGCAAATTACGCAATTCCTGCCTTTAACAATTGCTGTAAAAAAATAAAAGGAAAATCGACTGCGGCCGAGAATAAAACTATAACCAGCCGCTTATCTTTTCGATGCCGGCGGCCGAAACCACCACCGGAAAACAGTTGACATATCCCGGCCGCAGGAAAAACCTCGGCCTAATATTTCCGGTGTTAATCCATCCCAGGCGGATTAAAGAACTAAGCAGATCTATAGCCCCCTCCTCATCCAGGTGCAGTGTTTTCATCGCTTGGGGCATTACGTCATCCGGAAGGCAATTGGAAAGCTGTATTTTATAGATTTGAGCCAGGCACTTTTTGAGGCGCTCCTCGTCCAAATCCGCTATATGGTCGTTCATATCGACACCTCTCTTTGTATATACTATCTTACCACCATTTTATCCGGTTTTTGAAAGTCAAAACTAAATATCCAGGTATTTTTTCACTTAATATAGAACAATTTATATTCAGCGGGGTGAAATTGTTTTGAAAAGCATAAACCACAGTCATTGGTACACTACTGTAAACGTAACCGGTCCGGGAACCCTTTCCGGCAGAACTATGTTTATGTCCACCGAATTAGAGTGTGCGGTCACTCTGTCGGTAGATATAAGTACATTCCGGATACAAAGTGCCACCTGGGAGGTATATCGCGGGCCGGTTGGGGCATTAAGCGCCGATCTTGACGGGCTGAAAGGGGTGGAGGCTTATTTCGGGTCCGGTGAACAATTACGGGAGGCTGTTTTAAAGAAATACGGCCAAAGGGCCCACTCGCTGGTTTCTGAAACAGTCAGGGGAATAATTCAGGCCGAAACTTTTCTCATCAAGGAAAGGGGTTACGAGAGTCCCGAAAGCTACGACCAGTACTGGACCAACATGTACAAAAACTCGTGCAGGTATTACAGCAACCTGGACAGGGTTTCCGTTCACTGGGCAGATCATATTTCAGGCCAGGAAAGGTTTAACGGCAACCTTTACAATAAGTTTAAGGATGTTTTGGTGTCGGATTGCGGAGATACATATCATATTGCTTCCAGCCTGTCGGACTCTTTCCACGAGGTGGGAATAAACATCATTCTGGATAAAAACTCAGGGGCGGTACTGTCTGCCGACTGCCGGCTGCTGAGAGCCCCCGATGCAGTATGTTTTGAATCCGGAGGCTTCTCGCAAGCCCTTTCGGGAGTAAAGGCCGCCGGCCTGACCAAAAGGGATGTGGCAAGGCTGCTGGGAGGAAGCCAGGGCTGTGTGCATATGATTGATTTGTGTTATGATGTTGTTTTCGTTCTTAACCAGTTACTTCAATAGTTAAACTTTTTGCCTTCCATGTTTGAATATTTTAAACTTTACCACTTGAGCCGGCGCTATTGTAAAAGTTATCAGCTGTCCATATAATATGGATAGCTGATCATGCTGCAGGCAGCACATATTCTTTTTTATTATCCCACCCGTACAGCAAAGGTCAAAAAGGTGGTGATGAAGATGAGTGTCGGATTATTTAAGCTGGAAACCCCCAAAGGCCTGGTATATATCGAGGGCCCGGTGGCCGGGGATCATATCCTGTCCCTGGAAATGAATCAAAACCTTAGAAATTTCAGGCCCCCCAACAAACAGAAAGAGGCCCTTGTCAAGATCACCGGCATGCCTTACGGTATGGTCTACATAGCCAGGCATGAGAATGAAATAATAGGCTATGTCACTTTCCACAAAGCCGACAAGTATACCCGCTGGAGCAGGCACCCCAAGATACTGGAAATGGGGGGGATCGAAATAAGCCCCGACTGGCGCAAGTGTAACGTCGGAGACACGTTAATGAAGGTGGCCTTTTCCGATAACACACTGGACGATTTCATAGTCATCACCATGGAATACTGCTGGCACTGGGATTTGAGGAACACAAACCTCGACGTATGGGAATACCAGAAGATGCTTACCAAGCTTTTCGCCAGGGTCGGACTTAATAAGACCACCACAGACGACCCCGATATAATTGAACACCCCGCCAACGTATTGATGGTACGGATCGGTAAGAACGTCCCCAAGACGGAAATATTGAAGTTTGACTCCATGCGGTTCCTCGGAAAACTTGGAACTGCGGTGGATCTCATGTAAAGAAGTAAGGCCCGC
>JBMOPB010000062.1:0-6300 GCA_049325055.1 Bacillota bacterium | reverse complement strand
AGTAAATTAATTTATGAAGAGGACTCTGTGAAAGCAGCCGATATAATACTCGATAGAATCAAAAAGAAGCGCCGGGCATTAGGCCTGGATGTAGGGGTTGGTACCGGTTGTTGAATTGTTGAATTGTAGGGGTTGGTACCGGTTGTTGAATTGTTGAATTGTGATACTTTTTGGCATAGAGAAAATAAAGAACCTGCTTCTTCTTTTGCGTTTTTTAATATTAATCTGAACCCGTTGAATACGCTAAATACCGCTGGTGTTTCAGTATAAAAACAAACTGTCTCTGGTTAAAGTTAAATATATTATCCTTTCTCTGTGCTCTCTGTGGCTAATAATGTAAGCCCCCGCCGGTTAACCATCCCGGCGGGGGCTATTATACTTATTTACTATTCCACTGTTACTGACTTGGCCAGGTTCCTCGGCTGGTCGACGTCGCAGCCTCTGGCTACAGCCATCCGGTAGGCCAGGAGTTGGAGGGGAACGACGGTGAGGACCGGGGACAGGAGGGGGTGGGTGCTGGGGATTTCCAGCACGTGGTCCACCACTTTTTCTATATCCTTTATGCCGGACATTGCCAGGGCCATTACTTTGGCGTCCCGGGCCTTTACTTCCTTGATGTTGCTGACCATTTTTTCAAAGAGGTCCTGCTGGGTGGCCAGGGCTATCACCGGCACGTCCTCCACTATGAGGGCCAGGGTGCCGTGCTTAAGCTCTCCGGCGGCGTAAGCCTCGGCGTGGATGTAGGATATTTCCTTGAGCTTCAGGGCGCCTTCCATGGCCACGGTGTGGTCCAGGCCCCGGCCGATGAAGAATGCGTTCTGGCTGCCGTTGTAGACCCGGACGAATTCGTCTATTATTTTACAATTGTCCAGTATTACCCTGACCTTGTCGCTGAGCTTCCTCATTTCCTTTATGATAGCACGCCGGTCGGACGCCGGGACGGTTCCCCGGACCTGGGCCAGGTAGAGGCCGATGAGGTACATGCAGACCAGCTGGGTGGTGTAGGCCTTTGTTGAGGCCACGGCTATTTCGGGCCCGGCCCAGGTGTAAATTACGTCGTCGGCGTCACGGGCTATTGAGCTGTCCACCACGTTTGTCACGGCCAGGACCCTGGCTCCCTTCCTCTTTGACTCCCTGAGGGCGGCAAGGGTGTCGGCGGTCTCCCCGGACTGACTGACCACTATCACCAGTGACTTTTCGTCCACCAGGGGGTTGCGGTAGCGGAACTCCGAGGCTATGTCTATTTCCACCGGTACCCGGACCAACCTTTCAATAACGTGTTTGCCCACCAGTCCGGCGTGGTAGGCGGTGCCGCAGGCCGTTATGAATATCTTGTTTATATTCCGGACCTGGTCTTCCGTCATTTTGATCTCGCTTAGCACCACTTTGTCGCCGTCGGGGTCAAGGCGTCCGCTAAGGGTATCCTTGAGGCACTTGGGCTGCTCATTTATTTCCTTTAGCATGAAGTGATCGTAGCCGCCCTTTTCGGCCTGGGCCGCCTCCCACTTCACCTCGTACACGTTCTTTTCCACCGGCTTGCCGTGGTGGTCGATGACCCTCACCCCGTCGGCGGTTATGTCCGCGATTTCCCCGTCTTCCAGTATATAGGTCCTGCGGGTGTGGCAAAGCAGTGCCGGAATGTCCGAGGCCAGGAAGTTCTCCCCGTTGCCCAGGCCCACCACCAGCGGGCTGTCCTGGCGGGCTGCCACTATGCGCCCCGGTTCGTCCAGGGAAATCACCACCATGGCGTAGGATCCTTCCAGTTTCTTTGTGGCCTGGAGCACTGTCTCCACCAAGTCCCCCATGTAAAACTCCTCTATCAGGTGCGGGAGTACCTCGGTATCGGTTTCGGAGCGAAATTTGTGCCCCTTTGATATGAGCCATTCCTTCAGCGTAAGGTAGTTTTCAATTATTCCGTTGTGCACCACAGCGAACCTGATCTGGCAGTCGGTGTGCGGGTGTGCGTTTATATCCGAGGGGCGCCCGTGGGTGGCCCAGCGGGTGTGCCCGATGCCGGCAGTGGCGTAAAACTCCTGATCATCCAGCTGGTTTCTAAGTACGTCGAGTTTTCCCACCCGTTTAAACACCTTTATTTTGCTGTCTTCCAAAAGGGCTATGCCCGATGAGTCATAGCCTCTGTACTCAAGCTTTTTCAGTCCGCTCAGCAGTATGGGGGTGGCTTGGTTGGGACCAATATATCCTACTATTCCGCACATTTATTTTAAGCCTCCTGTACTCCCGTTAAAGGGTTTATCATAATTAACTGACTTGCACTGCAAATAAAAAACCGCAGGCAATAATGAACCTGCGGCAAAAAGCCATGGTTATGCCATTCGCCACTACAAGACACCCTTTGTCCCGGCGGTCGCCCGCCGGTTTTGTAGCGTCCTTAACGGTGGTGGCCCACCGGGGAGCACCCGCCGAAAAAACTCGATTAACTCCCTCCTCGTCAACCCTGAATGAGAAGTGTGAGGCGGGAAGTTGGAGGTGGGATCTCGTTGGAATTTTTGCGTAGCAAATTCCTTCTTAATCTCACTTCACACATCTCACATCTCAATTGATGGGTTCTGGCGCTTCAATTCAGTTGTCTTATGCGTCTGTCCGGCCATCACCTCCTTAAATACTTATTCGCGACAGCGGTCACTATTAAGTATTCAACCGTGGTTTAATAAATACCTTCATATTTCGGCATAACCTGAAATTGTTTTCCCGGTCCTGCCTTCCGGCACCTAGGCCAGTTTGTTTACCACGGTGACAAGCTGGTCCACAAGCCCCCTCAGTTCTCTCATGTCCCTGCCCTCGGCCATTACACGGACCAGGGGCTCGGTCCCCGAAGGCCTTACCAGCACCCTGCCCTGCCCATTCAGTCTCTGTTCGGCGATACGTATGGCGTCGTATAAAACTGGGCTTGACATAACCGCGTTTTTGTTCCCCACCCTGACGTTTTCAAGTATCTGTGGCAGTTTTTCCATCTGAGCCGCCAGTTCACCCAGCGGCTTTCCCTGAGCCTTGATTACTGCCAGCAGGTTTAGGGCGGTCAGCAGCCCGTCGCCGGTGGTGTTATGATCAAGGAATAAAATGTGCCCGCTTTGCTCTCCCCCGAAAGTAGCGCCTGTGCGGAGGCACTCCTCCAGCACGTAGCGGTCCCCCACCTTGGTTTCCAGGACATTGATACCGCTTTCCCTTAAGGCCAGGTGCAATCCCATATTGCTCATGACGGTGGCCACAACCGTGTTTTTGGCCAGCAGTCCCCTTGATTTAAGGTGCCGGGCACAGATGACCATTATCTGGTCTCCGTCCACAATCCTTCCCTTTGAGTCAATGGCCAGCACCCTGTCGGCGTCCCCATCGTGGGCCAGGCCCAGGTCGGCGCCGTATTTAACCACTTTCTCCTTAAGCGCGCCCAGATGGGTGGAGCCGCAGCCCCTGTTTATATTAAGTCCGTCCGGATTGTTAAATATAGGTATCACATGTGCGCCCAGTTCCTCCAGCGCCCTGGGGGCCACACTGAAAGCCGCCCCGTTGGCGCAATCCACCACAATGGTAAGCCCCTTGAGGTCCACCGGTACGGATTTTTTCAAGAATTCCACGTAACGGTCGCCGGCGTCGGTTATGTCAACGCAGCGCCCTACTCCGGCCCCCACCGGAGATGGAATGGACGAGGAGTCCTGAACAAGTGATTCAATTTCTTCCTCGGTGCTGTCCGGAAGCTTATACCCGCTGGGGCCGAAATATTTTATACCGTTGTCTTCCACGGGGTTGTGCGAGGCCGATATAACCACCCCGCCGGAGGCCCCCAGTTCCCTTGTCAGGTATGCCACCGCCGGCGTGGGAAGAATACCTACCTTAAGCACATCGACCCCTGCCGAACAAATCCCGGCAGTAATGGCCGCTTCCAGCATATCTCCGGAAACCCGGGTGTCGCGTCCCACCACTATACGGGAGCCCGATTGCCCCCGGGCCAGCACATGGGCACCTGCCCTGCCAATCTTCATGGCCAAATCAACGGTGAGGTCCCTGTTGGCAATACCGCGCACTCCGTCAGTTCCGAACATAACACCCATTGTTGAGCCTCCATACCACCATGCTTTTTCGTAGACAAGCCAAGAATATTATATCTTCAGCCAATGGCGGTGTCAATTTGTAGTATATGCCGTCAACCCCCGCCTGGACAGGTCAGTTCGTAAGTTAGTGCTTAATAAATAATATGAGGCCCGGTGCTTCGAGGTTATAACACCGGGCCTGAAATACACGGAAATCAAACTAAAAATTTTTCCATCAGAATACAGAAGAGTAAATTATCCGGTAGGCCTTGCGGCATCGGCCGGGGGCGCAGGCGCAGCAGTCCCGGTCTTCCTGAGCTTAATGGTTACCTCTACGGTGGAAGGCTTTACCTCCACTACTCCGGGTGGGAGACTCAGGCCTGTTTTTACGGTCATTTCCTGTTCAGTCCCCTTAACATCCACCTTCTCGGTTTCCACCCAGTTGATCCCGGAAAGCACGCCGGGGGGAGCCACCACCTGCACCTCGGCAGGCTTTATGGTAAACCCGTCTATCTCAAAGTCTTTGGCCGGCGTTCCGGATGCCCGGGCCCGGACGGGCACTGTTTTGTAGGGCAGCAGTGTTATCGGCACAGTTACCTTTACGTTCTGCGGAAAAACGGTGACCCCGTTTTCCCCGGCAGTTACCGGCAGCGTCTTTTCCACCTGGGTGACGGCCGACTCAACATCCACCGTTACGTTAACCTGGCTGATGGCGCCGACCTTGCTCTTTGGCCCCCTGACCGTCACCGAGGCCGGCTGTATCACCGGATCCAGGGCGGTATAACCTTTAAAGGGCGTTCCTTTAACGGAAGCCTTAACGCCCACCTGCTGTTCCACAATACTTTCAGCCACAACGTAAATTTTGCTGGGTGTAACAAGGGTAACCTGAATACCCTGGGGAGGGTTTACCTTTACAGGGATGTATTGCTCTCCCTCACTCACCTTTGACAGGTCCAGCACAGCTTCAAAATCGTTGGACGTAAGAGCGGTGACCTGCCCCCTGCTCCCCTGAACCCTTATGCTGACGGAAGGAGGTATTTCATTGGTCAACACCATCCTGTCAGGCAGGCCCCTTTGCAATACCTTTACACTTAACATCTGATCCTGGACCGGATTCCTCTCGTTGGTGGCAAATACCCAGAGGAGCAGGGCCAACACCACCGACAGTATCCTTAAAGCCATGTTTCTCCAGTCTATGCGGGCCACCCCTTCACCTCCACGGACGGAAAACGGACGCCACATTCCCCTGCTTTGCGGGCTTAAGTGCCCCCGTAAGCCTGTCGGCCAGCAGTTTTTCGTCCAGCCCGCCTGCCAGAACGCCCTCAACCGCCAGGGAAATGGTTCCGGTCTCTTCGGAAACTATAATAGCCAGGGCATCGGACTCTTCGGTTATGCCAATACCGGCCCGGTGCCTGGTGCCAAGGGACCTGCTCAGGTTCTGGGCCTGGGTGAGGGGCAGCACGCAGGCAGCCGCCATTATGCGGTCTCCCCTTATTATTACCGCCCCGTCGTGAAGAGGGGTGCGGGGTATGAAGATGTTCACCAGCAATTCCCCCGACGCCCTTCCTCCCACCTTTATGCCGGTGTCGATATATTCTTCCAGCCCGGTGGACCTTTCCAGCACAATAAGCGCCCCTATTTTTTCCTTTGACATTATTCTTACCGCCCGGACAATTTCGCCGACCACGCTGTCGATATCGGCCTCGGAAACACTATGGCGGTTTAAAAGCCATCCCCCGCCCCCGCCCAGTTTTTCAAGCGCCCGGCGAAGTTCGGGCTGAAACACAATGGGCAGCGCCACCACCAGGGCGGTCATGGCCTGTTTTAAAATCCACTGAAGGGTGTAAAGCTGCAGCAGGCTGCTCAGGGCGGTGGCCACGACCAGCACGGCAAGGCCTTTAAGCAGCTGAACCGCCCTGGTGCCCCTGATCAGGAGCATCAGCCTGTAGAGAACAAAAGCCACTATGGCTATGTCGATGAGGTTTGTTATGCTGAAAATATCCAGCGGGTTGAAATTATATGCCTTCAGCCACTCCGGCAAGCTTTACACCCCCTTAAGTCTTTGACTGTTTTTTCCGGGAAAAGGTTTCACTCTTCGGGCCACTTTTTAATTATACAATGGTTTTTAATATAAAAGAATGGGCTGGGCGCACCCCCTTGGAACCCCCGTGCATAGGAAATTCTCTACAGAATTCCTATTAAGCATAATTTCCTATTTCTCTCAAAAAGAAAGGTTTGGAAACCTTAAAAAGTTTTC
>JBMOPB010000061.1:0-55937 GCA_049325055.1 Bacillota bacterium | reverse complement strand
GGGAATGGCATGTCCCAACTTGTGAAGTATAGCGTGGGGGATGTGGTAAAGACCAGGAAGGCTCATCCCTGCGGGGGGGACTCCTGGGAAATAATGCGTACCGGAGTGGATTTCCGGATAAAGTGCGTAACATGCGGAAGAATAGTCATGATCCCCAGGCCAAAATTTGAAAAAAGCGTTAAGTCCATTATTTCAACGGCCGGCCCACAAGCGGACTGAGGTTTCTCTTGCACACCGGGCCGGTTCTATGCTATAATTCTATAGCCAAATTGTGGCTTATTATCCCCCTGCTCTATCCGCGTGGTAGGGCCGTAGCCCGTGGGGAGGAGGTGAATAGGAGTGCGCAAATACGAGACCGTCTACGTTCTTCGTCCTGATCTGGACGAGGAGAAGACTGCGGAGGCCATGGAAAAGTACAAGTCGCTGATTGAAAACAACGGCGGCGAAGTCACCAACATCGACAAGTGGGGAAAAAGAAGGCTGGCATACGAGATTAATGACTTTAAGGAAGGAATCTATATAATTAAAAGATTTAACTCCGAATCCAAAGTAGCCAGTGAACTTGACAGGGTCTTCAAGATTTCCGATGAAATACTGCGCCATATAATCGTCCGGGAGGACGAATAGGCGCCGGATAAACCTGACCGGGAAAATAGAGATGCGGCCCTGCCGGAAGAGATTCCGGCTTTTGAGGCGGCTTGGAAAAGAAACAGCCAAGGCGGTGCGGTAATGCTTAACAAGGTGATACTGATTGGCCGTTTGACGGCGGACCCGGAATTGAGATTTACCCCTGCAGGGGTCGCTGTGGCCAAATTCACCCTGGCGGTAAACCGGAATTTCAGTAACAAGCAGGGTGACAGGGACACGGATTTTATTGATGTGGTCGTCTGGAGAAACCTTGCCGAGACCTGTTCAAACTATTTGAAAAAGGGATACCTTACGGCAGTGGAAGGCCGGCTGCAAATCCGTTCTTATGAGGACAATCAGGGCATACGCCGAAAGGCTGCTGAAGTGATTGCGGAAAATGTCCGCTTCCTGGACCGCGGGAGGGATTCAGCCCCCGGTCAGGCGGCGGGGGACCGCCGATCCGGCATGAGAGATGACGATCAGTTCAGCGAGGTTCCCTTTACCGATGACGACCTGCCCTTTTAATTGGTAAAAGGGACAGGCGCCGGTAAACAAAAGGAGGAATATAACCGTGAAGCGTGAACGAGGCCGCAGGGGCAAGAAAAGAGTCTGCGTCTTCTGCGTTGATAAAATGGAGGGCATTGACTACAAGGATGTGCCCCGCCTTAAAAAATTTGTAACTGAACGGGGAAAAATACTGCCCCGCAGAATTTCGGGCAACTGCGCCCGGCACCAGCGGATGTTGACAGTGGCTATAAAAAGGGCGAGAAATATAGCCCTGATACCTTTTACAGCGGAATAACAATAGAGGGGGAACCATTAAGGTTCCCCCCGCTGCTTTCAGGCTTCCACCCGCAATATTGGCTTCGTTGGGGTGAAAGCTTTTATGTAGATATAGGAAATTGCGCTGCAAAGTAATTCTGTAGATAATTTCCTATATACGGGGGTTTAATGGGGTGTGCCCCCTTGCTTCAGTGGGGGGTGAGGACGTCTATACCGTCCGAAGGGGCGCCCAGCCCCTTTTTTAAACAAGATTTATTAAATGTCCGCCGTATATAAGGGTAATAAATAACAGTGTGGTTTAAGACCGGTGGGGAAGGAAAACTCGATAGTATTGAAGAATAGTGTTAAGGTTTTATTAATCCGGAGGGAATTTTATGTTTCCTGGTAGCAGTGAGCCCGGTGTTGCGAAGAACATTAAGGTAGTGGAATGGCTTAAGGCAGACCTGATCACGTCGGTTTCCGCCCTCTATAAAAGTATTCTGAGAGGCAGTGAGGAAAAGCTGCTGGATGCCCTTTCAGGGATAATTGTCACCTGTTACGTGCTGGGGCGGCGGATTGGACTTAGTTTTTCAAAAATAGACGTGGCCGTGGAGGCTAAACTGAGGCAGGGTATAAAGGAAGATCACGAAGTTGAAAAATGGTATGGCGACCTTACCTTGCTTTTAGCCTACCTGGTTGACAGGAAGAGGTGATTGCTTGGTCGCCTTCTCCGGGAATAACAGATTGATTGAGTTTTTTTCCCTGGTTGCCGCTCTTTTGATTTTGTCGCTGGCTACCGTATACATTCCCCTTCTGTCCGTAATAACAGCGCTGTTTATCCCTGTTACACTGGCGCTGTTGGTGCGGAGACTGGACTTGAGATACGGTCTGGCGGCACTGCTTTTTTTAATAGTTATCCTGTCTCTTTTTACCGGAAGGATTCAGCCGGTACTTCTTCTGGCCATACAGACCGGGCCGCTGGGGATTTTACTGGGGCTTATGTTTAAAAATCACGTTTCGTCCGGCAGATCCCTGGCTGTTGCGGTTGGGTTCTCCCTCCTGACTGCGGTGGGGTTTTTGGCCGTAGTATATGCTTTTACCGGCAACAATCCATTTGTGCTGGACCCGGTGGACAGGCAGGTATTTGACCTGGAGCGCAGGCTCTTGAATCAAATGGCCCAGCCGGGAGGTCCGGTGGAAGGGCTTGATCCTGCAAGCGTGAGGGAAATGGAAAAGATCGTGAACCAGTTGGAGGCTGCCTGGCCTGTTATTGCCACTTCATCAATTGCCATCTGGTTCATGTTTTCCGCCGGACTCAGTTTTTGGATCACCCGGTGGGCTATGTCCCGCTATGGTTACAGTGTTCCCCCCTCCCTGCCTTTTTCCCGGTGGAGACTGCCCTGGTATACCATTTGGGGGGTTATAGCCGGACTATCATTTTTGCTGGCAGGGGACGAGGGGAATGTAGGCGGGCTGGCCCAGGCGGGAAAGAGCATATTGTGGGTAATGGGGTTTGTATTCACAGTTAACGGAATGTCCGTATCCTCCTTTTATTTGGGACGGTGGAAGGTGTCCGTCCTGGTGAAGGGGGCAGTGGTGGTAGTTTTAAGTATTTATTTGCCCTTCGCGGTTTCCATGCTAATCGCCCTGGGGATTACAGATTCCATTTTGAATATACGCCGGTTAACCGCGGATGGCCGAACACCGGAGGAGGATGAAAAAAAATGAAAGTTGTTCTTTTACAGGATGTAAAGGGAAAGGGAAAAAAGGGCGATATAGTCACGGTTGCTGAAGGGTATGCAAGGAATTTCCTGCTTCCCCGCAATCTTGCCGTTGAAGCCTCGGTCGGAAAGCTTAAGGAGCTGTCGGACCAAAAGGCCGCGCAGGAAAGGAAGAAAAGCAAGGAAGAGGAACAAGCCCGTCTTACAGCTTCAAAAATTGAAGGAATCAAGGTACATGTCAAATCCAAGGTCGGTGAGGGAGGAAAGCTTTTCGGCGCTGTCAACAACAAGGATATATCGGAAAATCTATCCCGTCAGCACGGGATTGATGTTGATAAGAAGAAAATTTTTCTTAAGGACCCCATCAAAACCGCCGGCGAGTTTCCTGTTACCGTGAAGCTCCACCCGACGGTGCAGGCGGTTATACATGTAATAGTACAAGGAGAATAGCCTGTACGGACTGTGAAAAGCTTCGCCCATCTTTGTCAGCCCCGCCCGGTCCGGATGCTCACGTATGTTCATATACGCTCCGCTCCGGCCCGGCGGTGCTTTCGCGCTGGACTCGCTTTTGACAGTCCTATTGGGGTCGTGAAAAGCTTCGCCCATCTTTGTCAGCCCCGCCCGGTCCGGATGATCACGTATGTTTATATATGCAATATCACTTCCCAACCTTCCAGGTCTTGACAGAAAGGAGTTAGCCAGTGAAAGTTTTCCTGGAAAAAATCAAAGGCAGCATGAAGAATAGCCCATCAGAAAGTTTTACCGGCCAGGCGCAGCTTACCAAGCAGGTTAATGCCCTGTACGGCCTGGTGTCGAACCTTTATGGGCCGGACAAGCTGGTTTTAAGGGCCGGAAAATTAAACGCCCTGCAGCTTATGAGGTCCGACGTTCTTGAAGAAAGAGTATTGGCCCTGCAGAGGCTTGTTTTCGAGGATCCCACCCTTGAAACCGTTCCCACCAGGGAAATGATTCCGGGAATACTCCAGGAGCTGGAGGATGAGGTAGCCGACACAATCGCCCGGCGTACAGTGGAGGAAGATATAGAAAGAAAGGTCAATGAAAAACTCCAGGCCCGCCACGAGGACTATGTCCGGGATATACGGATGCAGGTTATAAAAGAGAATACCGGCAACGAAAATGCCCAGACTCTGAAAAAACTGGCCCTGCTGGAAAAACTGGAGCACAGGAAGCTGTCGCGGTCGGCGATGGATATTCTCCGTCCGGCCAACTTCGAAGAAATAATCGGACAGGAAAGGGCTATTAAGGCTTTACTTGCAAAGCTGGTTTCCCCTTATCCCCAGCATATTCTTCTGTACGGACCTCCCGGGGTCGGAAAAACCACGGCGGCCCGTCTGGCACTGGAGGCGGCCAGAAGAATAAAGGGAAGCCCCTTTACCGGCGATTCTCCCTTCGTGGAGGTCAACGGGACCACGCTGCGATGGGATCCCAGGGAAGTTACCAACCCGCTGCTGGGTTCGGTCCATGACCCAATATACCAGGGCGCAAGGAGAGACCTTGCGGACGGAGGTATACCCGAACCAAAGCCGGGGCTCGTCACAGATGCTCACGGTGGGGTGCTCTTTATAGACGAGATAGGGGAAATGGATTCCCTGTTACAAAGTAAGCTTTTAAAAGTTCTGGAGGACAAGAGGGTATTTTTCAGCTCTTCCTACTACGATCCCCACGACCCCAACGTTCCCCAGTACGTAAAGAAGATGTTTGAGGAAGGCGCGCCTGCCGATTTCGTGCTGATCGGGGCCACCACCAGGGACCCGTCCGAGATAAACCCGGCAATCCGCTCCCGGTGCGCCGAGATATACTTTGAGCCCCTTACTCCTGGCGATATAAAGACTATAATTCTGCAGGCGGCTGAGAAGCTGGAAGTCGGCATAGACGAAAGTGTTCCTGAAATTATCGGTCAGTACACCATAGAGGGGCGCAAGGCCGTGAACATTCTCTCCGACGCCTTAGGTGTGGCGTGCCGCAACAACGGCAAAACAACCGATGGGTTAATTATTGACCCGGGGGATGTTTACGAGGTTATACAGTCAAGCCGCCTTACCCCCTATGTTACCATAAAGGCCTCGGAATCCCACGAGGTTGGCAGGATCTTCGGTCTGGGGGTATACGGCTTTCTTGGATCGGTGCTTGAAATAGAAGCCGTGGCCTTTCCCGCCCGTGAAAATGGCAGGGGGGGAGTCAGGTTTAATGACACCGCCGGCAGCATGGCAAAGGATTCAGTATTCAATGCCGCCTCAGTTATAAGAAAAACCACGGGTCAAGACCTTTCCAACTATGATGCTCACGTCAACATTGTGGGAGGTGGAAGGATCGACGGCCCGTCAGCGGGAATGGCAATATTTCTTGCCCTGTACAGCGCCATTAAAAATGAACCGATCCCCCAGGATACCGCAGTGACAGGGGAGCTTTCCATCCAGGGCAAGATAAGGGCGGTTGGAGGCATTACCGAAAAAATATACGGAGCCAGGCAGGCTGGTATAAAAAGGGTGCTGATTCCCGCGGAAAATTTCAGGGAAGCCCCGGCAGGCCTGCAGGGGATTATTGTTATTCCTGTTTCTACCGTGGAAGAGGTTTTGAATATACTTTTCGATTCTTCCCAGACTGTCAACTGATTGATTGGCCGCCAGCGGCAGTGATTAAAAAGCTGCCGCCTTAATTTTTCCTGCAACTTTCCGAAGAAGGATTATTCAACAATACGTATAAGTATTAAATCGGGATACTCCGGCTCGACGAATGTCAAGCTAAGGATTATTCTGGCTTCTATATTCTGAATTCTGTATTCCGACCAGAAATTCCGGCCCCCTGGGGCTGCTTTCAAGGTAGTGATTTAATTGATTGACAAGGTCCCTCCGCAGAATATTGACGCCGAGCAGTGGGTGCTGGGGTCAATATTTATTGACCGGGATACTCTGTACAGGGTGTCAAGGTTTTTAAAGCCGGATGATTTTTACCTGGAAAGCCACCGGCTCATTTACAGGGCCTTTTTGGATCTGGACGAATCCGGTGTACCGGCGGACCTGGTCACAGTAACCGATCTGCTGAGGCAGCATGGCGACCTGGAAAAGGCCGGCGGCGCCACCTACGTGGCCTCCCTGGCCGGTATGGTTCCCACGGCGGCCAATGCGGAGAGCTACGCCAGGATCATAGAGGAAAAATCCCTCCTGCGCAGCCTTATTTCCATGGCCACCCGTATAGCGGGGATGGGCTATGAGGGCGGGGAGGACGCTGAAAAATTAATCGACGAAGCCGAAAACATGCTGCTGGAATTAAGCTCCAGGCGATCGTCCTCCGGTTTTACCCCCATAGACCGGATACTGGTTGAAATATTCAAGATTATAGAGGATCGTTACCGGAACAAGGGAAAAATAAACGGGGTGCTTACCGGCTTCAGCGATTTGGACAGGCTGTGCTGCGGCCTGCAGCAGGGTGACCTGATTATTGTGGCCGGAAGGCCCGCCATGGGCAAAACCAGCTTCGGGCTGACCATTGCCCACCAGGCGGCGCTGCATAATAATGTGCCCACCGCCGTGTTCAGCCTGGAGATGTCTAAAGCCCAGCTGGTGCAGAGGGTGCTTTGCGCCGAGGCCATGGTTGACATGCAAAAAGTACGCAGCGGAAATCTGGGCGAGCTGGACTGGAACAAGATGGCCGAAGCAGCGGCCAGGCTGACGAGGGTTCCTCTTTTTATCGACGATTCGCCCGGCCTTTCGGTGAGGCAGGTGCGGGCCAAGGCCAGGCGGCTTAAGGCCGAAAAAGGCCTGGGGCTGATTGTGATCGACTACCTTCAGTTGATGCAGGGTTCATCCAGATCCGAGAACCGACAGCAGGAAATAGCCGATATTTCACGCTCCCTTAAGTCTATGGCCAAGGACCTGGAAGTGCCGGTTATCGCCCTGGCACAGCTCAGCCGGTCGGTGGAGCAAAGGGACAAAAAGAGACCCATAATGTCGGACCTGCGTGAGAGTGGAAGCCTTGAGCAGGATGCGGATATTGTCATGTTTATTTACCGTGAGGAATATTACAAGCCGGACACCGAGAAGAAGGGCATTGCCGAAATAATTGTGGCTAAGCAGAGAAATGGCCCCACTGGCACAGTGGAGCTGGCGTTCCTGAAGGAATACACAAGGTTTATGAATCTTGCCAGGGATTTTGAGGAATAGAAGGCATATTGACATAATGCTTAGTTTTTGATAATATTTATTTGTTTGGATATCAACAAGCCAGTTATATACAAAAAGAGAAGCTGGAACTCAAAGGGTGCCGCTATTCCGGGTACCATTTGAGGTTTTTTTGTGTGCGCTAAAAAATTCTTTTGCTTATTACGGGGGGACATTTATTGCATATGAAATACGACGTTATAATTGTGGGGGCAGGGCCGGCCGGAATATTTGCAGCCCTTGAAATGGTAAAAAAAAGAAGGGACTCTAAAATATTAATTCTGGAAAAGGGCAGGGACATTGATAAAAGAGTCTGCCCCTCCAAGGAAAAGAATATCGGCTGCCTTAACTGCAATCCCTGCTCCATAGTATGCGGGTGGGGAGGGGCAGGCGCTTTCAGTGACGGAAAGCTGACTCTTTCCACCGAAATCGGCGGAAGCCTGGAACAGTATATAGGCGATAGAGTCCTGTCCGAGATGATAGATTATGTCGACAAGATATACCTGGAATTCGGTGCGCCGGAAGTGGTGTACGGGCTGGAACACATGGAGGAGATTGATCATTTCCAGAGAAAAGCCACTCATGCCGATCTGAAGCTTATACCGGTACCCATACGGCACCTGGGAACAGGCCGCTGCATGGAAATTCTGAGCCAGATGAAAGAATACCTGGTCTTAAACGGAGTTGAAGTGCGAACAGGCTGCAGGGTTGAAAACGTATTGGCAGAGGATGGTGTTGTCACCGGTATATCTTTGGCCGATGGTGAAAAACTTTACGCAAAGCATATTATCCTGGCGCCCGGAAGGGAGGGTGCGCAGTGGCTTTCCGGGGTAGCCGGGGACCTCAACATTAAAACTGATGTAAATCCTGTGGATATAGGCGTACGGGTGGAGCTGCCGGCGGAAATAATGGAACCTCTTACAAAGGTGTTCTACGAGGCAAAATGTATATACTATTCCAAGACATTTGACGACAAAGTGCGGACTTTCTGCATGAATCCCTATGGGGAAGTGGTGCTGGAAAACAACGACGGGCTGGTAACCGTCAACGGCCACAGCCATGCTTATAAAAAGACCGGAAACACCAACTTTGCAGTTTTAGTAAGCAAAACTTTCACCGAGCCCTTCAAGGAGCCAATAGCCTACGGGAAATACGTGGCCAGCCTGGCCAACCTGCTGGGCGGCGGTGTGATAGTACAGAGGCTGGGAGACCTTGTGGACGGTCAGAGAACCACCGTCAGCAGGCTTAACAAATGCCTTACCGTGCCCACTCTTACCGAAGCCACCCCAGGTGACCTGAGCCTTGTTTTCCCCTACCGCCACCTGGTGGCAATAGTGGAAATGCTCAAAGCGCTGGATGCTATAGCCCCGGGGGTATATTCCCGCTACACCCTGCTTTACGGGGTGGAGGTCAAGTTTTATTCTTCCAGGCTTTCTCTGAATTCCACTCTGGAAACCAGGGTGAAAAATCTCTTTGCCACAGGTGACGGTGCCGGTGTAACAAGGGGGCTCGCCCAGGCCTCCGCTGCAGGAGTGCTGGTGGCAAGGGAAATAGGCCGAAGGCTGGGGTAGGCCGCTGCAGATAGGAATCCAGAATCCAGGAGCCAGAATAACTTCAGGGAAATATTTCAGGTAATAGCATCGATGTTATTAACCTTCTCGATTTCTGGCTCCTTGCTCCAAACTTGAACTTAATACCAAGGGTTTGGAAAATAATCAGGAAGCATTAGTAGGTTTTAGGGTAAGAGTTAAGAATACGGGAAATAGATTCGGACCCAAAAGATTGGTCAGGGGGGGTAATATTATGTCGTCCATAGTTGTAATCGGCGCCCAGTGGGGCGATGAGGGTAAAGGGAAGGTTACGGATTTTCTGGCCGGGGATGCTGATATTGTGGTGAGGTACCAGGGCGGCAACAATGCCGGGCACACCGTGGTGGCGGACGGCAAGGAGTTTAAACTGCATCTGATTCCCTCGGGTATCCTCTATTCCGAAAAACTTTGCCTTATCGGCAATGGGGTGGTTCTGGATCCGGGTGTGTTCCTCGGGGAGGTAGATTCCCTCACGGGCAGGGGTATCAGTGTTAAAAACCTGAAGATTAGCCCCAGGGTCCACGTGATAATGCCTTACCACCGCAAACTGGACGCCTGTGATGAGGAGCGCCGTGGGGCCGGGAAGATCGGCACCACCGGGCGGGGAATCGGCCCGGCCTATGCCGATAAGGCGTCAAGGACGGGTATAAGGATGGCTGACCTGGTTGACCCGGAAAGCCTTGCTGAAAGGCTTAAATCGGCAATAGAAGAAAAAAATGTTCTTCTGACCAGGGTCTTTGGCACAGAAGGTTTCGACTATAACGAGGTTTATTCTGAATATCTGAAATACGGACAGAGGCTGGCTGAGTTTGTGACCGATGTATCGGTCCTTACAAACGATGCCATAAGCCAGGGGCGCAACGTGCTTTTTGAGGGGGCACAGGGGACACTGCTGGATATTGACCATGGCACATACCCTTACGTTACGTCTTCAAATCCGGTGGCGGCGGCGGCCTGTCTGGGGGCCGGGGTAGGGCCCACAAAGATAGACAGGGTTGTTGGAGTTGCCAAGGCATACATAACCAGAGTGGGAGAAGGTCCCTTCCCCACTGAACTGAAGGATGACACCGGGGAATACCTCCGTAACAGGGGCCATGAGTTTGGCACCACCACCGGGAGACCCCGCAGGACCGGGTGGTATGACGCGGTTATAGCCCGTTACGCTGCCAGGATTAACGGGCTGGACTACCTTGCCATAACCAAGCTGGATGTAATGACAGGGCTTGACAGAATAAAGATCTGCACAGGGTACCTTTATAATGGTGAAAATATTACCGAACTGCCCCCGACACTGAAAGTGCTGTCTCAGTGCATTCCCGTCTATGAGGAAATGCCTGGATGGAAAGAGGATATTTCATCGGCACGCAAGCTTGAAGACCTTCCGGAAAACGCCAGGAATTATCTCAACAGGATAAGCCATCTCTCGGGTGTCCCCATCGCCCTCATAGGGGTTGGGCCGGGCAGGGAACAGACAATAATTCTGGAGAAGATCTATTAAGGGGTGCCATAATGAAAGCCGGTGAGGATTTTCTGCAAAAAACACTGCTGCAGGCCCGTCTTAACCGGATGAAGCACGGAGATGAGAGGCGGGACGACAGCAGGCCGCCTGGAGACTGGGCACTGATAGCCGGTGAGCATATGGGGCACCTGCTGGGGGCCATAAGGGTGGAAGACTGGGCTGCGGTGGAGCAGGAGATACTGCACGTTTCCGGTCCGCTGCTGGAGCTGCACGAGGCACTCAGAAGGGCCGGCCTGGTCAGGGATAAGAAGAATGTATAAAATGACCGCCTGCATAGGGACTGTCCCAAAAGCATAATATGGGGCAGTCCCTTTAACTTTCAACCCCCATTAACCTGATGCTCCCGGCAAAGCCGGTGGTTAACCCTCCCTGAAGAAAATGACAGTGTTGTTTTGGATCTTCCCGAATACTCTGTAATGAGGCTTTTTATTAGGGAGGTTTAAAATTGAGCATTTACTATGTGCAGGGAATTTCACCTTTAAATTCACAACTCAGAAGTTGCCTGAAAGACTCCACCGGTGATAAGCAAAACTCTGAACCGATCCTTCGTATTCCCACTGCTGTCAGTTTCTATTTTGGTACAAATAGGTGGTTGACAGGCCAGACACAAATAGTGTATCATTACTATCGTTGACGCTATTACGAGCCATTAGCTCAGTCGGTAGAGCACCTGACTTTTAATCAGGGTGTCCGGCGTTCGAGTCGCCGATGGCTCACCAATTGAGAGGTTAGAGGTTAGAAGTGAGATTAAGAAGGAATAGGCAAAGGCCAATTCCAACAAGAATCCCACATCCAACATCTCACATCTCACATCTCACTTCTCACATGGCCCCTTGGTCAAGCGGTCTAAGACACCGCCCTTTCACGGCGGTAACACGGGTTCGAATCCCGTAGGGGTCACCAGTTAAGCCCTGTGGTTTAAACAATCACAGGGCTTTTGAATTTTTAGGGGTGCCGGGGAA
Source organism: Bacillota bacterium (assembly GCA_049325055.1). Lineage (GTDB taxonomy): Bacteria > Bacillota > Desulfotomaculia > Desulfotomaculales > Desulfocucumaceae > BRHc4a. Next base: position 44,579 of record JBMOPB010000061.1, on the reverse strand, counting down.
TATATAAAAATAACTTAAAACTGTAAATGACCAAGGAGTTTCATTAATTGCTGTCGAATATAGCCAAAAACTGGGGGATTTTAAATTTTTTTGGGGGTGCGTTTATTTGCTCGCACAGGTTGAATCTTCGTTAACGTGCTTTCTGATTTCTTTGATTATAATACTGTCAGCCATGCTCGTTTTTACAAGGGTGACAAGGTATAATGACTGGGAGGAAATCGCAAGGGGCAATGTGGCCGCTGCTCTTGCCCTGGGAGGGAAGGTTTTTGGCGTGGCCAATATAATACGGTTTTCCATTCTCACCAATACCAGCGCCGCCCACACAATATTCTGGGGGGCTTTGGGAGCGGCGCTTTTGATAATAGTATATCTTATTTTTGAATGGTTGACCCCGAAGCTTGATGTCAACCGGGAGATTGCCGGGGGGAATTCGGCTGTGGGGGTTATATCCATGATTTTTTCTGTGGCAGCCAGCTTCGTCATTGGCGCCAGCATTTCATAGCTTGACAATGATTTTCACTTAAAAAAAGAAAAAGGAAGCCTGAGCGAGGACCGGTGAACTACTGGCAGTCCCGGGGGGAAGCCCTGAGTAAGGAGGCCGGCGGGGGTTTAGACCGCCCACCACAGCTTCGGGATGAAGTTGTCATTTGCCGGGAAAGGCTGTATGATGGCGGTAATGAAGGTCCCCGGCCGGGGCCAAAAAATACGCAAGGGGAGATTTAAATGGGCTTGTTCAAGAAACTTAAGGATTTGCTGGAAGCCAATCTTAACGAATTGATCAACAAGGCCGAGGACCCGGAAAAAATGCTAAACCTGTATATTGAAAGGGCCACCGAAGAGTTGAAGGAATTTAATGTCCAGGTAAACCGGGCTGTGGCCGATGAGCTGCAGTTGAGGCAGAAAATAGAGGCTGCCGAAAAGGAGACTCAGTCCTGGATGACCCAGGCCAAGGTGGCAGTGCAGCAGAACAGGGACGATCTGGCCCGTATTGCCCTGGACCGCAAGCAGACCGCAGAGAGGAACCTTGAGGACCTCCGCCTTCAGCTGTCTGATCAGCAGAAGGTAGTGGAAGATCTTAGGGCCAACTACAGAATACTGGAAGACAAATTGATGAAGGCCAGGTCCGAGAGGGACTCCCTGGTGATGCGCCAGCGCAGGGCCAAGGCCCTCAAGCAGGCCGGTGAGGCGGTTAGGGAAATATCCAGCAGCAGTGCCCTGGGGGACTTTGACCGGATGAAGGATAAGGTGGATCGACTTGAGGCCGAGGCTAAAGCCTCCAGTCTTTCGTTAACCAACTCGGTGGAAGACGAGTTTGAAAAACTGAAGAAGGACGCCCAGAAAACGGCCGTTGACGATGAACTGGCCAGGCTTAAGGCAGATCTTGGGAAAAATTGATTTTACAATAAGGATTGATGGATTTGGCCCGGTTTAAAAGAATTATAACCCTGCTTATATGTACGGTTTTTATACTTTCCTTTACAGCCGGGCCGGTCCTTGCCAAAGGCAAGGGGGGAGGCGGCCGCAGCGGCGGCTTCTCCAGCGGGGGGCGCAGCAGTTTTTCCTCGGGTGCCAAAGGGTATTCCTCTTCAGAAGGCTCCTACTCCAGCCCGGCAAAGGGATACACCGGCTCCCCCCCTGCCGGAGGGACCACGGTGAGCCCCGCCGGCAGCGGGGTTTCTCCGGGGAACGGCACATCATCCCGGATCGGTACTGAAAGCACCGTGGGCGGGGGGGCCGGATCTTACGGAAAGGGTTACAGCACTGAAACAGGAAGTTTTTCCACACCAAGGCAGAACAGCCCGCCAACGCTTTACAGCGACTACAAAACCGACAAACAGGGTTTTTCCACAGGAAAGGGCTCATACAGCACTGGCACGGGGTCATATTCCGGCAGCTGGAACAGGGATTCTTACGCGACCTCCGGAATGGATAAATACCCTTCCAGGCCGCCGGTGGGAGTGTTTGGATCGCCTCCCGCCCCTCCTTACAAGTATCACAATGACTACTGGGGTTTGCCCATACTGGCCAGGATGTTTTTTCAGCCCAATTTTTACTGGACTCCGTGGGGGTACCATTATTACGCTCCGAGGCTGATCACATGGATAATTGCCATAATACTCATAGGGGCCGTGATCATAATAATCCGGAACAGGCTAAGGGGACCGGCGGGGATGTGATGTTTTTTAGCAATTAGATGTAGTTATAAGGATGCCCGGCAGTCAGGACAGGACTGGCCGGGCATCTTTTTGTAAAAAATAGTCACTTGCAGTCAACTAAACAGATACTGACGCATATAAAGTATTAAGATCATTTACAAAAACAGAGAGGGGTTGCTAAAAATTACTGTGGAGAATGCAAAAAAATTCGTACGTTCTATAAATTTGCCCGATTTTGTAGAGACCCAATATATCAAGGGTGTAGTTGATTGGGTTTTGGCCTATATCAAGGCAGGTTTTGCCGTTCATTTAAGAGGCAATTCCGGGACAGGGAAAACCTCCATAGCCATGCATGTTGCCAATAAGCTGGGCAGGCCGGTTGTGTTGCTGCACGGTAACGAGGATTTCAGCACCTTTGACTTGATTGGCGGCAGGCATGGCTACAGAATGCGCAGGGTGGTAGATAATTTTGTGAGTTCGGTATTAAAAACAGAGGAGGATGTTGTTCAGCGGTGGATTGACAGCAAGGTTACCGTTGCCTGTAAATACGGTTTTACTTTAATCTATGATGAATTCACCCGTTCCCGACCTGAAACCAATAATATTTTCCTGCCCATACTGCAGGAGAGGGTTTTGGACCTGCCCATGGATAGGGACGGCGAAGAGATTTATCTTAAGGTACACCCGGATTTTACAGCCATATTTACCAGCAACCCCGAGGAATACGCCGGAGTCTACCGCAGCCAGGACGCCCTGCGGGAAAGAATGGTCACCCTGGACCTGGACTTCTTTGATGAAGAAACAGAGACTCTGATAACGGCAAGAAAGTCCAAACTTCCTCCCCAGGAAGCGAGAAAAATTGTACTGATAATGAGAAAACTCCGGGAATCCGGCTTATGTGAGTGCCCACCCACTGTCAGGGGATGCATCATGATCGCTAAGACCCTTCAGGGCTTAAAAACCCCGGTTGATACCAAAAATCCGGTATTCAGACAAATTTGTCTGGACGTATTGTCCTCTGAATCCAGCAGAAAAGGCAATATCAACACGCAAAAAAGGGTTCGTGACTTAATAAATAACATTCTGAATGATAATTATATATAGAGGTAAAGGGGCATATAAAATGATTAATAACAAAAGAGTATTGGGAATGAAAAACATAAATACCCCACTAACTCTAAAGATAAGCGGGATACCTAACGTGCCTTTCAATAATAAAATTTATCTCATTCTGTATGCTTTGGAAAGAGAAAAATGCAGACTGATGCAGGAAATGTCAATGTATGATAAAAAAAGGCTGTTATTGCAAAAGAGGGTTGATTATATTAAAGCTAAAATTGCACAGTATAAGAAGTTAAAAATGAATTGTTAGCGGCAAGGGCGGATTTGCTATGGAAAAAGTCTATCTTTACTGCGCCCATGCAGGGAACAACCGCATTGATTTTGAAACAAGCATCAGAGGCGGGCAGATAAAACTTGATTATGTAACATGGGAAGGAATATCTGTCGTTTTCAGCATGGTGCCCGCAGATTTTTTATCCATTTGCAGCAGGAAAGAGTTTTTTGACTGGATGATAGTTCACCAGCAGGTCCTTAATTACTTATACGAACGGGCAAAGGTAATACCCTTTAAGGTAGGTTCCTCGGTAGGCAAGGTCAGCAACCTTCAGACCATGATAGAAAGCAACGGCAGACTTTTTAAAGATATTTTAAAAACAATTCAAGATGTGGATGAGTGGAACATTATTATCAGTTTTTCGGATATGCAGCAGGTCTTGTTAAAGGCCGGTGAGGCCCCGGCAGTCAAAGATTTAAAAGAGGAGATACGAAAAAAACATTGTGTCACGCGGGAGGATTTGATTCCGGTGGGCCGTCTTATCCAGGCGGTTTTAAACAACTGGAAAAAGCAAATCGCCGATCAGATTATAAAAGAGGTTAAATCCATTACTGACAACATTTTTATCAATGACACGGTGGATGAAAGCACTTTGCTGAGCATGTCGTTTTTATCCACCCCGGCCGGTGTTGACAAGATAATTGATATTTTAAACAGTTTTCCGGAAGAGGCCGATTTATCGGCAAAGCTGGTGGGGCCCATGCCGCCTCACAGCTTTTACACACTGGAAGTAAAAAGCATTGATAAAGAAAAACTGGCGAGGGCGCTGAACACCCTGGGGATCGCAGGCATTCCCGCCTACCAAGAGATAGTAAAAGCTAAGCGGTCAATTCTGCATCACGTTCACCCGGACAGTGGAACGGTACATGATAACGGGCAGGTGCAGGCTGTTTTACAATCCTTTAATCTGCTGGATATCTACTATCGCCACAAAAATTTTTTGGTGGACAAATTTGATGACGACTTTATTGTCGAGGTGGTAAATGCCCCTGGGCAGGCCAGTGAATCAGATGAAATACGGGCTGCGCCGGCGGCGGCCTTCAGGGAATAACCGGGGTGGCCCGGTAAGAGAGGATGGATCTATGTCAGATTTTAAAAAGTATTTGTATTGCGTCATTTCCACGGATGAACCGAGGGTTTTTGATATACCCGGCATGGGCGGGGCCGGCCGGGTCTACACGGTCAATTTTAATGACATTGCGATGGTGGTTAGCGATTCCAGTGCGGATCGTTTCAGCCTGAGCAGGGAAAACCTGCTGACCCATCAGAAAGTGCTGGAAGAGGTCATGCAGTATTTCACCCTGCTGCCGGTGAAGTTCGGAACTCATGCAGAGTCTGCAAAAGATATTCAGGAATATGTGTTAAAAAAACGCTACAGCGAGTTTAAGGAGACAATAAACTATTTTAATGGTAAAAACCAAATGTCCTTAAAGGTATTGTGGACGGACATGTCAGAGATGTACCGGGAAATTATTCAAACCAACCCCACCATCAAGAAACTCAGGGATGCCGCCATGTTGGGCAGGGGCGGTTCAAGAAACGACCTGATCGAGATAGGCCGGTATTTGGAACAGGAACTGACCGGCAAAAAGGAAGCCGAGAGAGACAGGATAGTCAAGGCGTTGAAAAAGTACGCCCACCGGATAAAACTGAAGGACAACTACGGAGACGAGATGTTTGTTAACGCCAACTTTTTAATAGAACAGTCAAAGCAGGAACAATTTGACGTTCTACTGGGCCAGATAGCCGAGACATACGGCGCCAGGGCATTTTTCAAATACGTCGGCCCCATACCGCCCTATGATTTTATTCAGATTTTTATCAACTAGCAGGTGATGATGGATGCTGGGTAAACTGTTGCTTCTGCCCCTAGTAGGCCCGATTGAAGGCTTGATAGCCATAGCCCGGAAGGTCCAGGAATTGGCGGACAAAGAGTTGAACGATCCGGAGGATATTAAAAAAAGGCTTGCCGGGCTTCAGATGAACCTGGAACTGGGCCGCATCACCGAGGAGGAATACCTGCGCGAAGAGGCGGAACTGCTGGAAAAACTGGAACAAATTGAATTAAACAAAGTGGGTGACTAAATGAATATAACCGTCATCAGGAAGATAATAGAATCTTTCTTTGTAAGCGATCTTGGCCATGAAAGAGACGCGGTTCAAGTGATCGGAATATGTAAAGCAGGGGAAGGCTGGGAAGCGAAGGTCATATCGACGGAAACAAACAGGTACTTGAAAAAATTGGGTTATCCGCCGGTATATGACAAAAAAATGTACATGGTAAAGCTGGACGACAACCTCGAGGTTATCTCGTACTGGGATACTGACTGCTGCGAAAGGGAGGATGAGGTTGGAACCGATCAAAAGTACAGGTAACGCCACTTTATTGGATGTTGTTGAACGCATTCTGGATAAAGGACTGGTTATTAACGCTGATATAACGGTTTCTCTAGTGGGAGTAGAGCTTCTGGGTATAAAAATAAAGGCGGCCATTGCATCCTTTGAAACTGCGGCTAAATACGGGCTGGCCTTCCCCACGGGGACTGAACTGGGATCGTCCGTAATAAGGGAAGCATCCGAGGAGAAAGAATACTGTCCGGAGTGCGGTAAGAGGTCTAAAGTCAAGGAACTTTTGGGATCCGGGTGTCCCTGGTGCGGGTGGGTCAGCGCCCGCGCCAGGTGCGGTGTTGAAGCGCCGCAAGCTTAGTGGGTGCTTTACTATGCATATCGATGTTAATGATAATGATCTCAAGCAGGGGGTACTGGGCCTGGTTTTTGCGCTGGTGGACATTATCAAGGACACGCTCAAAATACAGGCCTACAGGAGGATGGACGGCGGCAGCCTGTCTGAAGACGAGGTTGAAAGGCTGGGCCTGGCCATCATGGACCTGGAGGAGGCCCTGGAATCGATTAAAATCGATCAAAACCTGATTGACGTGGTGGAAAGCATTAAAGAGGGGCTGGACGACTCAATAAATGAAATTGTGGACACCTTAAATCCTGCAAGGTGGGTTGATGATGAACAGTGATTTGGAGGAAAAAAATTGCAGGTACATGTACTGTGTGGTTAAAGGCAATGCTGAGGAATTGGGCTTACGGGGCATTGACAATGAAAACGTTTTTACTCTGTCTTACGGGGAGGTTACGGTTGTAACACACCGGTGCATGGCCGAGCCGTATTATTCCGGTGATGATGAAGTTGTTAAGGGATGGGTAAAAGACCACCACAGAATAGTGGAGGAATACTGGCTAAAATACGGGAATGTGGTGCCGTTCACCTTTAACACCATAATAAAAGGCGATGGCGGCGTTGCCCCGGAGGAGCTGCTTTTCAAATGGCTGGTGGAAAATTACGAGTATATCCAGGGCAGGCTGACCCTTGTGGAAGGCTGCAAGGAATACGGTGTGCAGATAATAATGGATTCCAAGAAGGCGGCAGAAATGATGGTTGACTCCGATGAAGAAATAGTGCGGTTAAGGGAGGAACTGGACAGCGCCACTCCGGGGAAGGGGTTCCTCATTAAAGAGAAAATAAACGCCAGGCTAAAGCGATTGGTTGAAAAGGAAGCCGACAACGTTTTCAGAAGCAGTTATTCCTCCATAGAAAAGATTGTAAAACGTGTATGCATGGAAAAGATTAAAAAAGTTGACCGTCAAAAGGTAATGCTGCTTAATGTCAACTGCCTTGCGAATGAGGAACAGTGCGCTGAACTGGGGTGGTTTTTGGAAAGAATCAACGGAAACCCTCATTTGGAGGTAATATTTTCCGGACCCTGGCCGCCTTACAGTTTTATGTAGTACTTGAGAAGGAGATACACCATGAAGCCTTCCCGGGAAAATCAGGTTACCCTGACAGGCTTGCTGGAAAGGGTATTGGACAAAGGAATAATACTGGATGCAGATTTGCTTATTTCCATCGGAGGTGTTCCTTTGATTGGAGTGAATTTGCGGGCGGCTATAGCGGGGATGGAAACCATGCTTAAATATGGCCTCATGAAGCAGTGGGATGAGGAAGTGAGACGGGCGGAGAGTGTGAAACTGACAGCCCGGCGTCAGGGGGAGATATAAAGATATGGCTGGAAAAAGTGAGGACGACAGGGAAAAATTAAATTCGGCCAGTGGTCTGGCCGGGATGTTGAAAGGTTTGGCCAGTCTGGTGGAAGCCGTTGGTAAGCTTGAAAAAGAGGGCCTGGCGGAAATAAGCAAAAGCGGCCGGTTTGAGAGGGGCAGGAACCTGAAGGGAATTTACGGCTATACCGTCCGTATGGGGCTGGAAGGGACTCCGCTTTTGGAGCGGTTTGGCCATGTAATTGAAGAAAAACTTCCCGAGGATGATATGAGAGAACCTATTGTTGATATTATCCCCGAGGAGGATCACTTTTTGATTATCGCGGAAATGCCAGGGGTGGATGAATCAGACATTGATGTTCAGTTTGGCGAAGAATCCGTGCTTATTACCGCCGACGGCAAAAACAGCGGCAGGAAATACAGAAAGGAAATAACCGTCGAGGGCCTGAAAAAACCGGTACAATTCACAAAAAACTATCATAACGGCATATTGGAGATTAGATTAAATAAAAATTAAACTGACCTGGTTATGAGAGGTTTTATTATGATCAGTGAAAAGGAAATACAGCTCAAGGTAACCGAGGCCATTCCCAGGGACGTGGGGAGAAACATCGCCCGGTTTGACCCGGCGTTCTTTAAACTACTGGAGGTTGAGATAGGCGACATCGTAAAGCTGGAAGGCAAGCGTACGACCTGCGCCAGGGTTATGCCCACCTTCCCCGGGGAAAGAAACAAGGAAATCATTCAAATAGACGGGATTACACGGGAAAATGTACAGGCCGGGCTGGGAGAGAAAATAAAAATCACAAGGGCGGACAGAAAGGCGGCCAGAGAGATCGCCCTGGCGCCGCTCGCGCCTTTCTCCATGGCAAAGATAAAAAAGGACGGCGGTTATTTGAATAAACTGCTGGATGGCCTGGCCTGCACCAGGGGTGACAGGATCAGGGTCAACCTTTTCGGGGCCAGTTCCCAGGAGTTTATTATACAGGAAGCTCAACCGGACGGCTTTTTGCAGGTGGATTCGTCCACCCGGGTGAGACTGGCTACAAACCAGGCGGAAACCGGATGCAGGGCCGGAAAAGGCAACAAGGTGTTTTACGAGGATATTGGGGGGCTTGACTCCGAAATCAAGCGCATCCGGGAGATGGTGGAACTGCCCCTGAGATACCCTGAGGTGTTTGAAAGGCTGGGAATAGATCCGCCCAAGGGACTTCTCTTAACCGGGCCGCCGGGCACCGGCAAGACTCTCATAGCAAGGGCGGTGGCTTCGGAGACCGAGGCCGGTTTTATCAACATCAATGGTCCGGAGATAGTGGCCAAGTACTATGGAGAAAGCGAGGCCAGATTAAGGGAGATTTTTGAAAAGGCCAGGGAAAAGGCCCCCACAATAATCTTCCTTGATGAAATTGACGCCATCGCTCCCAAGAGGTCGGAGGTGGCCGGGGAGGTTGAAAAAAGAATTGTGGCCCAGCTCCTGGCTCTTATGGACGGGCTGAATGACAGAAATGGAGTAATAGTCATCGGGGCCACAAACCTGCCTGATTCCCTTGATCCGGCCCTGCGTCGGCCCGGCCGGTTTGACAGGGAGTTAAGAATCGGCCCCCCCGATGAATCCGGGAGGTTAAAGATACTGGAAATCCATACCCGTGGGATGCCCCTGGCAGGCGACGTGGATTTAAAGTACCTGGCCGGACTGACCCACGGCTTTGTTGGAGCGGACTTGGCCGCCCTCTGCCGGGAAGCGGCCATGGCATCGCTTAGATCCGTATGGACTGACATAGATTTTAACAGCCACACCCTGCCGTCCAGCTTTCTGAACAGCCTGGAGGTATGTATGGACCACTTCAGGCAGGCCTTGCGGGAGATAGAGCCATCTTCTCTCAGGGAAGTTTTTGTGGAAAGGCCGGTGGTGAGGTGGGAGTCCATCGGCGGGATGGGCCAGATAAAGCAAATATTAAGGGAGTCCATAGAGTGGCCGGTTAAATACTCTGAAGTGTACCGCGCCGTTGAACTTGCCCCGCCAAAGGGAGTGCTGCTCCATGGCCCTCCCGGCACGGGCAAGACGCTTTTGGCGAAGGCGGTGGCGGCTGAAAGCAACGCAAACTTCATTTCCATCAAGGGTCCGCAGCTTTTCTCCAAGTGGGTGGGGGAAACGGAAAAAGGTATCAGGGAAGTGTTTAAAAAGGCCAGGCAGGCCGCTCCCTGCGTCGTTTTCTTCGATGAGCTGGACGCCCTGGCGCCCAGGAGGAAGAATACGGGTGGGGACGGGGTTGCCGACCGGGTGGTGGGACAGCTTCTTACCGAGATTGACGGCCTGGAGGAGTTGCGGGGGGTTGTTCTGCTGGCCGCCACAAACAGGCCGGACCTGGTGGATGAGGCCCTGCTCAGGTCCGGGAGGTTTGATCTGCACCTGGAGGTGCCTATGCCGGACAGGGATGCTAGAAAGGAAATTCTTGCAATCAACCTGTTCAGGAAAAATATTGTTGTGGACCCCGACTTGGATTTATTGAGCGACCTCACTGCGGGATACAGCGGCGCCGACCTGGAATTGATATGCCGGAACGCCGTCATGAGCCTGATCAGGGAAAATATACTGGCCGGCAAGCCGACAGCGGGAAAATTTACATTGTGTGAACAGGATATTGTTGAGGCTGTCAAGGAATTTGAACTATTGCGCAACAAGAGGCATTGAATTATGGATAACCTGTCTCACCTGACTATGGGCGAGAGAATAAGGTATCTTCGTTTGGAGAAAAAAAAAAGGACTCTTAAAAAATATAGTTTACAGGAGCTGGCCAACCGCCTGGGGGATATAAGCAAGCAAACCCTCAGCCAGATTGAGAGGGGTAAGATTAAAAACCCCAGTGCTTCAATATTGAATAAAATAGCCACAGAATTCGGGGTTACCATTGATTATTTGGTTTCCGGAATAGAAGGTAATAAAGACAACTTTCTACTATCCAAGAATTCTCTCTTTAACAGCGTCAAGCGTTGCAGGGAAAAGATGGGAAACAATTACCGGGCGGGCAGCAAAAACGCATTTATATATAAAAAAATCGAAAACCTGTTGGATCTGTTTGATGTGATTTATAACTGCCTGCAGTTTGACGTGCGGGATAATTATGACCTGTATACCGTAAATCTAAATAAGCTGACAAGATTCATCGATAATATCGCCATGTTTCTTGAGGGGGATAAGATTGAGTCAGGGCTGGAAATAATAGTGGATCAGGCCTTCTGGAGATTGGGTAAAATACTCAGGGAGTTCGCCGTTCGCATGGACCAACATGGAGATCGCAACCTGTATCCTGAAGAGTTGGCCAGGATATCAGAAATCGTCGGAGATGCCCTGGAGAAGTTCCAAAGCGAAAAAGACGTTCTCCAGAAGGTAATGGAAATAGACCTGCAAGGGGCCAGATTGAGCCTTGCGTATTACGGGTTTATCAATATACCTGAAGAATACTGGCTTGACTTCAAAAAAAGGATAATTCTCGAGTGGGAAATAATAATGCAAAAGGTTAAGAGAATGACTTAGCAGGCAAGTTATGATGCCTCTGATAACTTATACCGCGTGTACAAGGCCCCGGCGTAAATTTCCCCCCGGTTTCCTTGCGGCAATTGCCATTAAGGACCGGAAATCCGAAAAATGCAAAAACTAATTTTTAATAAAAAGTGTCTAAAACACGCACCTTCCAGCGGTTGCCATAATAGTATATGGATAGAAAAGTGAATAATAGGAAGTTCACTTGATTCTCGTTAGGGGGGTGTAACTAATGGCAGTAAGAAAGGCAATTGCTTCTTCCAGCCTGGTAGAGGTGGTTGACCGTATTCTGGACAAAGGCGTTGTTATAGACGCCTGGGTCAGGGTGTCTCTGGTTGGTATTGAGTTGCTTGCCATCGAAGCGCGTGCCGTCATCGCCTCTGTGGACACCTATCTCAAGTATGCCGAGGCTATTGGCCTTACTGCTACCGCTGCCATGCCTGCTTAAGACAAAAATCCATACTGCGGGTTAAAAAAACTACTAGCTAGAGGGAGGTATTTTCATGGCTGTACAAAAAGCTATTGCATCTTCCAGTCTGGTTGAGGTTATCGACCGTATTCTGGATAAAGGCGTCGTTATAGACGCCTGGGTCAGGGTGTCCCTGGTTGGTATTGAGCTGCTTGCCATCGAAGCGCGTGCCGTCATCGCCTCTGTGGACACCTATCTCAAGTATGCCGAGGCAATAGGCCTGACCGCCACTGCCGCCATGCCGGCTTAAACTATAGCATGGGCTTGATACACCTGTTACACCCGCCCGGAAAAGGGGCGGGTGTAACAATAAACATTCAGAGAGGGTGAGACAGTTGGGCAGTAGAAGAGACAGGATCAACAATGAAAAAGCCCGCCGCCGGGAAGCAAAGTTATACAACGAAAATCTGCAAAAGGAAGTCGCTGCTCTGTTGAAACTTTTTCACAGCCAGCACCAGCAAATGTCGATTGCCCTGCGCAAAGACCTTGCGGCTTATGAAAAGGCAAGGGTACAAGCGGCCAGGGAAGACGCCCGCCAGAGGGCGATCTACGAGAAAAACAGAGTGATGGAAGTCCATGAATTTATGAACGAGGTGCGGAAGTACCTGCTGGACTTGCTGGATTTGGATTTTGGCGTAAAAACTGATTGTGCCTAAAACAGGACCGGGCAGATGCCCTTGATGTGGATATCAAATTATTTCTCGGAGGAGCCGGAAGAAGGCCGTTTCCGCGCCCATGTCAACCGGTAGCGGATTAAAAGGTTGACATGGCATTCTCCACATCGAGGGTTTCTGCTTTGCTGCAGATGAACGGAACAAAAACCTTCTTCCGATCGTCTAAGCGATAAAAAAGGCCATTCATGGCCGTCCGGAGAATCGGAGGAGGGTTTTAACATTGGAGTTCTTGAACGGTAAAAGGGTTTTCATACGCCGGGACGGCGAGGAGAGCGGCTTTGACGGGGTTGTGACCCAGGTCAAGGGAAAGTGGATTTACGTGGCGGTGGCCGACCCGGACCCGGTGGGGTTTGACGGCATCTGGATCAACACGGATTTGCAGAGAGAAATCGCGGTGCTGAAATAAATCGGGCAGGATAGAGCCGCAGTAATTGTCTGCGGTGTTATTAGAACCGTATGTACGGGCCATGTATTCGGCTTCTGGTAAACCTAAGTCACTTCTCCCAGAAGTGATGCAAAATACCGACTTTAGGAGGTTTTTGCTTCTTCCGGCCCCCGGCCCGGCAAACATCCGGGCGAACATTAAAAAGCGCCCCGGTGTCCGGGGCGCTTTCCATTTGCTAAGCTTAGATTTCCGGGTCCTCGAACACCTGGGGAGGCGGGCACTGGTCGCAGTTGTAGGGGCTCGAGAGTTCGTCGTCCACGCAGAATTCGAAGCAGACGGTGGGTGTGGTGAAGGTGGGGCAGCCGGGCGATGTAGGCGGTGTGGGCATGGGTGGAGTGCAGGCCGGCTCGTCGGGAGCGCACTCCAGCTGGCACACGATGGCGTTGCGGCTTTCGAAGCAGCCGAATTCTTTTTCAACCCGGAACACGGCGGTAAGTACCCCGTCAACAGTTGTAATGGTGGCGCTGTATACCCTGGGGAACAGTATTACGAAGGCTTCGTTGTTAATGATCGGCCCAAAGCACATTACGTTCGGCACGTCGAAAATGGGAATTTGCAGCGGCAGGTTGGTTACCACCTTGGTGATTACGCCGATGGGCAGCCCGTTGGCGTCCACCACTATTGCTATTATGGTGTAGCTAACCAGTACACGGCAGCACCCGTTTGTACAGGAGTCAAGTACGATACTAAAGTTGGTGATAGTGGGCAGTCCCTGCAGGCAGGCCCCCGGCGGAAGGGGGACCGGTGATGTCTGGCCGAAGGGTACGTATGTGGTGGAATAATGAATGTCATGGAAGCATTTTGCGCCCCATCGGCAGACCACTTCCTTGATGGAAGGTATGCAGACAGTTTCCGGTAAATGCCTGTTTTGTACGAAAACATCCTTCATATTCTTACCTCTCTTCTTATGATATTATTTTATGGAATATAATGGTATTTCCCGTTAATACCTCCTTCCCGGAACAGATATAATCAAATAAATGGGAGTATTTATCCTATGGTCCATATTATGGAGAGGGGCTTTGATATGTTACTACCATTAACCAGCACAGGTAAAAATTTATGATACGGGCAGTTTGTTGAAAATAAAACAAGAAGACGCCTTTTAAGGCGCCTTGTCAAGTAAATACTTGTTTGTTTAGTTATTTACCCGCGAAATGTTCTACAACTACTTTTCCCCACGCGCTGCCGTTAACAACGCCCAGACCGATGTGTGTATGGCGCGGGTCAAGTATGTTGCGGCGGTGTCCGTCACTGTTCATGAAATTGGTGTGGGCCTCCTGAACAGAACGGGCAAAGGCGATGTTTTCAGCTCCCAGTATATAGTATCCGGTGATGCCGGCCTTTACCATCTGATCATACGGTGTTCCCAGTGTGGGAGAGGTGTGCGAAAAATAATTGTTGACCGCCATGTCCTGGGCTTTTGCCCTGGCCGTCCCGACAAGACGCATGTCCACCTCAAAGGGTTTAAGTCCACGGCTTGTCCTTTCCTGGTTAATAAGGGAAAGCAGCTGTGTCTCCTCGGCAGTCAAACCGGTGGGTGCCGGTGTGGGAGCCGGAGTCGGCGTTGGCGTTGGCGTCGGCGTGGAAGCCGGAGTCGGTGCCGGCGCCGGGGCAGGTGTTGTTCCCCGGTTGGCGTAGGCTACGGAGATTGCCTTATATGTTGGGGTATCCACCACTCCGGTTACCGGCAGTCCCTTGTCTTTCTGGAAGGCTTTGACCGCCGCCTCTGTGTATACGTCATAACGGTAGTCTATAGTTCCCACGTTGTAACCCAGGGCGCTGAGCATGTTTTCAATGTTCTTCACGGTATAGGAATAAGTTCCCACCTTGCCGTATACCGCCCCTTCGGCAAGAGCGCCCGTCATGGGGACTGCCAGGGTGACAAGGAACACAGCAAGGGTAATTATCGCAATTTTTATGGAAACGGCACGTTTCATTCTCAAAAAACCTCCTCATTTTTTGTGCTGTTTCATTCGGGGCCTGAGACGAGCAGGCTCTACCACCATCCTTTCTTGCTCATTCAGGTTGTCGGGGCTTTTATATAGCCATGTAACTGGTAAGTGGACAAAGATATAGTAGCAGAAAAATCGACACTTTTCTACGGCCAATATCTTCCTGATACGGGGGCAGGTTTTATCGCACATTTCCAATAAAAAAAGGTTGCCGGAGAAGCAACCTCTGGGATATGAAAAATGCTGATTCCGAACGAAATTATTGTTGAAAATTTTCATAGTAGTCATAATCTTCAGTGTCGCCTTGATGCAATCAGCTCCGGAGATTTGTTCCGGGATTTTTTTAGCTGGATTATTATCTTGGGAGGGTTTTCGGGAAAACCCTTGGCTACATATACATATATCTCTTCTTTATTATGAATCTCAAAATTATTCTTGTTGTCCGGCTCACCCACGCTCACGGCGGGGGAAATTCTTATTTGTCCTCCTCACCCCCTGCACTGCTTTTGGTTGATAGTGATTGATCTGGCGTTTTGCCTGGCGTATTCCCATGCTTCTTCTGTAAAAATCACTGTCAAATGCCGTCCCTCCTTGCTCCTTTAATCCGTCTTTTTCCAATATATGTGCAAAAAACCAACGATGTTACGGCAGGAGACAGTATCATCCCGCCGTTTTTAGTCATAGAATGAATTACATTTTATGAAAATTTTGTTAGGGAATGATTGGATGCCGCTAGTAAGTGTCATTGTACCCACCTATAACCGGGCCGGGATGCTGGTGAATGCGCTTGACAGCGTCCTGGAACAAACATTCGGGGACTTTGAACTAATTGTGGTTGATGATGGATCCACAGACAAAACCGGTGAGGTAATAAAAAAGTATTCAGGAAAGGTAAGGTATTTTGCCAAGGAAAACGGGGGAGTGGCCAGTGCCCGCAACCTTGGGCTGAAAAAGGCCGGGGGGGAACTGGTAGCCTGGCTGGACGACGATGATTTTTTTTACCCGCAAAAGATCGAAAAGCAGGTGATGTACTTTAAAAAACATCCCGGGGTGGGACTTGTTTATACCGGTCATGTGACCATAGACACCTCCTCACAGCAGGCAAGGAAATCTTACCTGGTTCCGCCCTTGTTCAGGGAATGTGCGACCTTGAGAAAAGCTTTGTTAAAGCACTGCTTTTTTGCAAACAGCACAGTGATGATGAAAAGGGAATGTTTTGAACTTGCCGGGGTTTTTAATGAGAGGCTGGGCCATACCGTTGACTACGACATGTGGTTGAGGACGGCGGCTTTTTTCAGCTTTGGCTGTGTCCCGGAGGTGTTGGCGGGTTACCGCTGGCACGGGAAACAGATATCAATCCGGAGGGATAACAGCATTCTGCCGGAGCTTAAGAAAAAAGCGCGGGAGTTGTATGAAAAACACCCCTGCCGGGAGGTGGAATAAATGTCCGGCCCCCTGGTTTCGGTTATCATACCAGTGAAAAACGAGGGAATCAACATCTTCAACACGGTAAATTCGGTACTGGGCGCCGCCAATACCACTCCATACGAGGTGGTGGTTGTGGATGACGGTTCACAGGACCAGTGCTGCCGGTTTTTATCCGGGAGGTCCGATACCGGTACAGTCCGTCTGTTTACCACCCAGGGCCTGGGAGCGGCTCTTGCCCGGAATGCCGGGGCGGGTGTGGCCCGGGGTGAGATTTTTATTTTTTGCGACGCGCACATTTTTGTGGAGGATTACTGGATTGACAGACTGGTTGAACCTCTTCTCGGCGGCAAGCTTGACGCCGTTTGCCCGGGTATTGCCCCTCATGACCGGCCCAACGATGTGGCCGGAGGTTTTACCTGGGATGACAAGTTGAAGTTCACCTGGCTGCCGCGGCCGTCTAAACTGGCGCTTTCTCCTCTTTTGCCGGGCGGGTGCCTGGCTGTAAAATCCAGTGTTTTTTTCGACGTTGGGGAGTTTGACAGGGGATTCATTGTCTGGGGCAGGGAGGACGAGGAAATTTCCTTAAAGATGTGGCTGTTCGGGTACCGACTGGGGGTCAACCCCGGTGTCAAGATACTTCATGTCTTCCGCGAGAGGCACCCGTATACCGTTACCTGGGAGCATGTGGATTACAACCTTCTCCGCATGGCGCACAGCCATTTCCGCAGCGAAAGGATAGCCAAAGTCATTGAACTGATTAGAAACCACCCGGGCAGCCACAGGGTGGAGATGCGTGTTATGGAAAGCGATGTTTTAATCCAGAGAAGATTGTATATGAAAAGGAGAAAAAGGGATGACGATTGGTTTTTCAGCAAGTTCCGGATACCTTT
Source organism: Bacillota bacterium (assembly GCA_049325055.1). Lineage (GTDB taxonomy): Bacteria > Bacillota > Desulfotomaculia > Desulfotomaculales > Desulfocucumaceae > BRHc4a. The sequence continues at coordinate 27,557 of JBMOPB010000061.1, read as the reverse complement.
TTGATATCGCCCTGAAAGTGTAGACAGGTGGGTGTAATCAATGATTTCTAGATCTGACAAGCGCAAGATAGCCGTGGTGGGGCTTGGCTACGTTGGTCTCTCCATAGCGTCGGTACTGGCCCGGCGGGGGGCCAGGGTTTTCGGGATTGACCGGAGGGATGATGTGGTGGCCAATGTAAACGATGGAATATGTCCTATCCGGGAGCCCTTCATGGATGAATTGGTACACAGAGTTGTAACCTTCGGAAAATTGAGCGCCCACACGGACCCGTCTGTGGTGGTTGAGGCTGATGTAATAATATTGTCTATCGGTACACCTCTTGACAGCAATTACCGGCCGGACACCAGGCAGATTATATCGGCTCTCGATGATATCTCACCTTATTTAACCAATGGTAAGGCGATTATTTTAAAGAGTACGGTTCCACCCGGCACTACCAGAAAATCGGCGGAGTACATCGCTGCGAAGACCGGTCTGGTACCCGGACACGATTTTTCCATGGCCTTCTGTCCGGAGCGGCTGGCCGAGGGAAGGATGATAAAGGATATTGAAACCATTCCGGTGGTGGTGGGGGGGCTGATTCCGGAAAACACCCGGCAGATTTCGGCTTTCTGGAGTGGTATGGGGTGGGAAACAATACCGGTTTCAGGGCCTGAGGAGGCCGAAATGAGCAAGTTGGCCGACAATCTTTGGATAGACGTAAATATAGCCCTTGCCAACGAGCTGAGCATGATTTGCCACAGAATGGGACTGGACGTTCTGGAGGTGATTAATGCTGCCAACACCCTGCCAAAGGGATCGGCAAAGGTTAACATTCTTTTCCCCGGCCCGGGTGTGGGTGGTAGTTGCCTGGTTAAGGATCCCTGGTTCCTGCACTATCTCGGAGAGGAATACGGGCTGGCCTTAAACTTGCCCGCTGCCGGAAGGAAAATAAACGACAGTATGCCCGGGTATACCGTCAGGATACTGGATGAGGAGCTGAAGAAGATGGGACCGGGATTGGCCCGGGCCAGGGTGACCGTTTTGGGATTGTCTTTCAAGCAGAATACCGGTGACACCAGATTTTCCCCGTCAATACCGCTGATCAGGCTTTTATGGGAGGCGGGGGCCAGGGTCCGGGTGCACGATCCCTGGGTTGGACCGGGCCATGCACGGGAAGTGACGTCGGGGATGGCCGAGGTGGATACGGACATTAAAAAGGCGGTACGGGGAAGCCAGGCGGTGGTTTTTATGGTGGGACATCCGGAATTTCTGCAGGGAGCCGGTTACTGGAAGGATATACTGGGTGAGGGTTGCCTGGTGATGGATTGCAGGCATATTTTTGACCCGGTGGAAATGGCAGGGGCCGGGATTAATTATTTATCTCCGGGGAGGCGGGTGCCCAGTTGAGACAATTGGGAGAAAGGGTTTTGGTGACCGGGTGTAACGGCTTTGTGGGAAGCCACATCTGCCAGAGACTTGTTGAAAGTGGGCACGATGTAACAGGTTTGGATGCAGCCCCTTATAATTGGGAAGATGAATATATTGATATTAAGGAAAGTGAACGTTTTTGTTACCTGGAAGGTGACATTACGGATGAACGTTTTGTCTTGGGCGTGATGGACCGGGTAAGGCCGGGGATTGTCATTCACCTGGCCTCGGTGGTGGGGGTTAACCGGTACATAGAGGACCCTATGAAAGTGATAGAGGTGAACCTGCTGGGACTGAGAAGTATTCTAAAGGGGCTTAAAGGCAGCGGGGCCAGGATAGTATTTGCCAGCACCAGTGAGATATACGGTAAAAATCCGGAAACCCCCTGGAGTGAGGATGCTGACAGGATACTGGGGCCAACCGGGGTCAGCCGCTGGTCGTACAGTACCAGCAAGGCGGCAGCCGAGCACATGCTTTGGGCCTGTGCCGGTCCTTATGGCCTTGAGGCAGTGGTGGTAAGGTATTTTAACCTGTACGGCCCGAGGCAAAAGCTGGACCTGTTGGTTCCGGCCCAGATAAAAAGGGCGCTTTTGGGAGGGGAACTGCTGGTGTATGATGGTGGGAATCAAACAAGGTGTTTCACTTACGTGGAGGATGCAGTGACGGGAACGCTGGCGGCCGCATTCAGCCGACGTTCCGCCGGACTGGCATTTAACATAGGTTCGAAGGAGGAAACCTCTGTTTTGCATGTCAGCCGCATGATTGGGGAACTGGCGGGGCACGGGTGCTATAACATCAGGATTGTGTCTGCGGGGGAAATATACGGGGATGCCTATGAGGATATACCCAGGAGGCTGCCCGACACCCGGAGGGCAGCCGAGGTGCTGGGCTGGGAGGCTTCCACACCGTTGAGGGAAGGCCTTCTTAAAACCATTCGGTGGTGGCGGGAACAAATAAAGGGGCCCATAAATTGGAGGTAAGAAGTTGGAAATGGGATTATACTGAAGTTGGTATTAAGTATAAATGGTTTAAGTAAGATTAAGGGGGTCCCGGCGGGACCCCTTATGTTTAGATATGGGAAATTATGCTCCAAAGGAATCCTGTGGATAATTTCCTGTGCACGGGGGTTTCAAGGGGGTGTGCCCCCTTGCTTTAGTGCGGGGTTGAGGACGTGTTACCGTCCGAAGGGGCGGCAGCCCCTTTTTGATTCGGGTTTTGTTTTTGCATTGCCTTCTGATTGAAGAAGTCTATTGTTTCCTGCCTGGTCCCGTGGGGTATGCCCAGCTGCTTGAACAGCCACGGGTCGTAAACAATAACCCTGTGCCTGCGGTAAAAAGTAATCATGCTGTTTTTCAACCTGTCCCAGTCGTAACGGTTCAGCATGTAAACCGTATCACGCATATCCCTGCCTTCCGTTGAGGCGTGATGATGCACTGCCAGCGAGGCGGGGGAATTGACCATCTTTAGTCCGGCTTTGTTCATTTGAAGCGAAAGATCGTTGTCTTCCAGCCCTCCATAAAGTTCCTCACAGAAATCAATTTTCTCGAATACCGACCGGCGGTATATGGTGGCGCCTCCGGGAAGCCACAGGCACTTCCGGTCTATATATGTCTTCAGGTCGTTGTAATTGAGATTGTTGTCAATAAAAGAAAAAACAATAAACTTCCCGGATATCCGGTAATTGCCCCCGTTGTACTGTATTTTGCCGTTCGGCATTACCACCTTGCAGCATGCCGCGTGAGCCTGCGATTCCTTGAGCCGGACCAGCAGGTTCTCCAGCCAGCCGGGAGTTACCCGGACGTCGTTGTCAAGAGTTACAATAAAATCGCCCTGGGCTTTTCTGATGGCCTTTTTTCTTCCCCAGGCGCAGCCGAGGTTTTCACTTTCCAGCATTAAATGAACATTGCGGTTTTGCTTTGCAAACCACTGCAGGAATTTTACGGTGTCGTCGGAGGAATTGTTGTCAAGTATGATTAGCTCAAAGGGCAGGCCGGTATTCTTAACCAATTGTTCAAGAGTGATTCTTGTCCTCTGCCACCTGTTTAAAGTAAGCATTACTATGGATATTTTTTTACTGCCGATGTCACCCTTAAAAATCCTCCTCCTGACCACTGCCACGTCCCTGGCCTGGTAGGCCAGGACCGCCTGCTCCCTTTTTTTGACCTGGGAAATCTGGTAAGGATGAATACGGTATTGGTATAGGTATTCCGGTATATGGAAGAATGAGTATTTTTCCGACATTCTTAAGGCCAAGTCGTAGTCCTGGCAGGAGTCAAATTCCTTTTTAAAAAGCCCCACTTCGTAAAAAGCTTCCCTTTTAATTATTTTTAAATGGCTGGCAAACATGAATTTAAGTATCTGCTCACTGGGGTTCTTGAAACTGTATTCATGAAATTCTGATCTCGAGACAACTTTGCCTTTTTCATCTATTTGCTCGCGGTTGGAGTAAAAATACCTTACATGGGGGTTTGCTTTAAGATATGAGACCGCCGTTTCAATGGCATGGGGGGGCAGTATGTCGTCACAGTCAAGAAAAGCCAGATAATGCCCCGTTGACTGTATGATGGCCCGGTTGGTGGCCATGGAAATGCCTTCGTTTGTTTTGCTGAAGTATATCTTTACCCTGGGGGTTCCCTGGAATCGCCTGAGTATGCTGCTGACCTCGGGGTCGGTGGAGCAGTCGTCCCGGACAATTATCTCAACTTCCGGGTAGGTCTGGTTAATTGCGCTGCGGATGCAGCTTTCAAGAAAGCGGGTGTGGTTGAAAACCGGAACTATTATGCTAACCCGGGAAAAAGAGCTGAAAACGGAAGTCATAAATAAACCTCCTGAACAGGGCCTTCAATGGTGATTTCTGGGGGCGGCCCGGGTAAATATCTTTATATAAGGGTCATTGAAGCTTTTAAAATTAAATTATGAGTGTGGGAGATTGTTTGTCAGTGTTCTGCAAACTTTTTTGATGTTTAAGCATGGAATTAAATACCAAAGATGGACAGTAACACTAAGAGTATTAAAAAAATATGATAAAAAAGTACGAAATTGATGTTCCGAATGGAGCTGAAGATTTCTTAAATGTGGACTTTTAAGAGGAGGTATATGCATGGCGTGGGCGACAGACCTTTGCGAAATCCAGTCCGGCAGAGTTGAGATCTGGGGGAAGTATTCTTTAGAGGGGGGTTATAACCAGGATGTAATTATTGACAGAAGAGACGAAAATATTGTGTTTTTCGGGAGGGTCACCGACAGCGAAAAGAACGGGGCCTCCGGTGTGGTTGTATTTGTATCCGCATGTATGGAAGACGGTTCGGAAATTCCTCTGGCTTACACATACAGCGGTAAGGATGGGAATTATCTCCTGTCTGTAAAAAATCTCGATGCCGGTATCGAAAAATACATAATCAGGTCAGGAGTTTCCGTTTAAACAGGGCATTAAATGCATAAAGCCGCTTATATCTGTTTTTACATTTAAAAAATGGGAGGTATTTAAAAATGGCTTGGGTTATGGACAGCTGTGAAATAGAAATAACCAGGGATTCGGAACAGGGTTTTTACCAGGTTGAGGATCTTTGCATAAATGAGGTAAACGACGTGGTATTTTACGGGAGGATCAAGGACGGCAGCGACAACGGGCTGGAAGGGGCTCTATTAAAAATATTTGCCGTTAAAAATGACGGCATGGAGGTTCCCCTAAATCACTTTTACAGTGGGAAAAATGGGTACTACCTGGTGAATATTCCCCGGCCGGATTTTGCTGTGGCAAAGTATATTATCAGGACCAGCAAGAGCAGCATCCCGACTCCGGGAAGCCAGGTTCAGAGCCGCTTTCAGAAGGTTTCTGCTAGAGTGTCGCTTCCCCTGGAAGTTAACAATCCAGTTGAGATGATCGGTGAATAAATGCCGCAAGGATGGATGTCTTATGTCCGAGTTAAAAAAAACCGGGGAGGGTCCGGAGAATAAAGCTATAAATTTCTGGGGCAGGGTCAGGGACCCACGGGGCAATTACGTTGAAGGAGCCCTGGTGATGCTTACAACCTCCTCGGGAGGAAAAGAGGTGTGTTTGGGGCATACCTACAGCAGCAGTCAGGGTTTCTATCTTATAAGCATTGACCGTGAGGGGCGGGAGCTTGCTGACGGGGCTGTCCGGGTTATGGCGGGAATGGGGGGTCAGTCCCGGGAAGGGGCGGCGAAGGGAAACGTGTGTCACCGTTTTTATCCCCGGTCCGGTAAAAAGCCGCCGGCCATAGAATGCCAGATAATAAACTACCATCTGCTGAAGGCAATTTCCCCGGGATCCCGCTCAAGGATATCCGTCGAGGCTGTTCCTGAAACGGTTAAGGTGTCTTTTTTCTTGGAAGCCCTGTCAGGGGTCAAGGTATGCCATATAAAAGGTCGAGGATATATTCAGTCGGAGAGCGACCAGGGTGAAGGCTTGTTCAGCATCACTGTGTGTACAATCGGAGAAGGGCTGAACGAGCAGGAAATGGTTAGAATGAAAACTGTGCCCGAAGAAAGATATAGAAAGAGCTTGTTTTTTGACTCGGGTTCATTGATGACGGATATATTTTTTTAAAAAGAGAATTTAGGGTCAGGCCGTGCTTTATGCCAAAATAACGTAGCCGGCCACCTGAATAAGGTGGCCGGCTGTTATTGTTTATTGTTTAAGCTGTCTGTGAGAAGGTATATGGTGTTTTTACCGTCTTCTTTTCCTGTGAAGGCAAGGTATGCTTTATCCCGGCGGCAGGCGGCGGACAGGTAGTTAATCCTGTTATCAAGTATTTTTTGGGGAGGACCTGTACCGTTTATGTAAGCGCGGTGGATCCCATCGCCCTGGGCCCAGTAAACTGCCGGGCCGGAGTCGGTATTAATTATTTCCGGTATGAAATCCGTTTTTATTCCCCGGGCAATCACCCTTTCGTCTCCCCACCGCCCTTTGACGCTCCGGGACTGGCAAACAAGGCTGTTGTTTTTTTCCTCCTCCACCTGGTACAACACGTATATGCTGTTTTCACCTGACCCGGCTGCAATTCTGGGGTGGCCCCTGTGCAAAGGCGTTCCGGTAAGGGGGATGAACTCCTGCCACTGTCCGGTTTCTCCACTGCAGGATGAGTAAAAAATATGGTAATGGCTTCCGGTGAAAATCCTGCTGGCCAGGTGCAGGGTATTTTGTGAACCCAGGGTTATGTCTCCGCTCCAGTACAGTATCTCCTTTACAAAGTCAAGCCTCTGGGGCCACCCGGGTGGTGGGGCGGGAAAGGAGGGAACGGGGCGGTGGTTTATTTTCTGCCTGTGCAGGTCCAGAACAGTATGCTTTACAGCCCACTCACCGGAGGAATAGCTGCGGACGGCAAACAGCACGTGAACGTGGGTGTCGCCGTTTTCCAGCACCAGTGGGTAGCCCGTAACCACCTTTTTGCCGGTCGTGGGCATTATTATTCCACCCAGCCAGGACTTGCCGTTCCAGGTGATTATGTTTATGTCGGGCGGATGTGTCCTTCTTGCCACGATGTGTACAGAACCCCCGGCCCCGGCGGTGGCTGCGAAGGGACCGGAAATATCCGGCAGTATCTCTTTGGCCGCCGACCAGGTTTTGCCTCCGTCCTCGGAGGTGCCGTAGGCCAGGGAGCGGTAACTGGTTTGAAAAAATATCCAGAGGCGGTTTTCATTATCATTTAGAATGCGGTGCGTAACCAGTGTGTCCGGATTTCCAGGAACCTGATATCCTGTATCTATCACCATAAGCGAGACCACCTTTTCAAGGACTACAAACTTCCGGGCAGGCATTTTGTTTTTGCACTATCAATATTATTATTCAGTTATATAAAAAATTCCGTCTGCTTATAATAACTCAGGGTTTTGAAACGATATCTTCTTTGGGGGCATCCCTGACAACCCTGGCAGGATTGCCGTAAGCCACCTTGTACGGGGGAACGTCCCTGGTAACCACACTGCCGGCGCCTATTATACTGCCTTCACCCAGGCGTATTCCCGGCAGGGCCGTAACTCCAATGGCGATCCTGACGTTCTTTTCTATAGTTATTCCCTGAAGATCATGGCCGTGTCCCGATCTTCTGTAGGCTATTGCGCGGTCGTTGGCGCAGACAAACAGAGGCGCTATAAAAACATAATCCCCTATTTCGCTGAATTTTGTTATGTGACATTGTGAATTGAGTCCCACGTAATTGCCTACTTTTGTATCGCCTTCGAAGGCGTTTAAGGCTCCTATATAAGTGTCATGTCCTATAATTGTTCTCTCCCGGAGCACGGCATTGTGCCCCACCGATGAATTCCGTCCTATCCGGGTTCCCCAGTATATGACGGCCCCGCTTCTAATCCTGACGTTTTCATTTATTTCGGTTAAATCTTCGTCACTTATCCGGTCCGGCATATATTCACGGTACCCGATGATGGCGTTGTCCCCGATTGTCGCTCCCTTTTTAATTACGACATTGTCATGGATGGTTATGTTGTTGCCCAGGACGGCTCCCTCTCCGATGACTACATTCCGGCCGATCCTGACGTTTTCTCCGCATATATAGTCAGACATCTTGAACTGCTCCTTTAACGATTTTATATGTCAGTGCAGGTATGCTTCCAATGTTCTTCGTGCGCATTCCTGCCAGGTAAAGAGGGGTACCCTGTTAAGCCCCCCGGCCCGAAGGGCTTCCCGGAATGAAGAGGTGGATGCTATCTTGTACATGGCATCAATCCAGCTTTCAGTGTTTTCCGGGTTCAGCAGCAGCCCATCACTTCCAACTATTTCAGGCAGGGACCCTCTGTCGGAAGATATCACCGGGGTGCCGCAGGCCATTGCTTCCAGCACCGGAAGGCCAAAACCCTCGAAGCGGGAGGGAAATACCAGGGCGGTGGCGTGGCGGTACAGGGGCGGCAGGTCTTGATCAGGCACAAACCCGGTCACAACCGGGTTTTCCGGCAAGGTGCCGATAATTTTAGCCATGGCTGGGTTGGGAGGGTCATTTCCCACCAAGACTAGCTGATACTTTTGAGGAGCTTTTTCCTGAAAACCCGAAAAGGCCCGTAGTATGGCTTCGCAGTTTTTTCTCCAGTCAAACCCCCCTACGTATAAAAAAAAGGGGGCGGTTATACCGTATTTTTGCAGGATTGCCCAGTCACTTTCCTCATTCCGGGGGGAAAAAAGATTTGTGTCAACCCCCAGGTGGGTTACCTTAACAATGTAAGGCGGCAGCGAAAAGTATTTTATAAAATCGTCTGCGGTGGCCCGGGAAATGGCTATCACTTTGTCGGAAAGAGACAGGAGCGGACCGAGGTTTTTTTCCAGGAACGTCTTTTCGGCCGGGTAGAGGTCCGGGAAACGGAGGGGAATGGCGTCGGCCACCGAAACCACCAGTTTTATTCCCCTCCGCTTCAGTTCCTCCAGAGCGGAAAGAGTATACAGTGGATGGTAGAAGTCGGTTATATGAAGCACTTCTATACCGTCTTCAAGGGCCAGCCGGAGGAGGTCCTTTTTTCCGGCCCCGGTACTGTGAAGTGTTACGTTTTCTGTGGCACGGACATTAAATGTTCCCAACCCGTAATAAAGGCAATAACGGTGAGGGATTCCGCATTCGATCAACGACCGGCACAGGTTTTTAACATATGATCCTATACCCCTGAACCTGTGTCCGGTTACCAGGGGGTTGACGTCCAGACCTATTCTCATAAGGGATCACCCTGATTTTTAAAATCACCCCTGATCTCGAGATATTTGGCTGCGGCCACGAATTCATACATGGACGATAATACGCATAGAACCAGCCCGTGCAAGCCGTCTCGGTATCCTTCCTGCCTGAAAAACATATCGCTGAATTTTCGAAGGGCGGCCAGAACCATGTCGTTGGCGGTGAGGCCGGGGTTCTTTTTAAGCATTTCCCTTGCGTCCAGGTCGGTGTACCTGTTGAATTTTTCTAAATACTGGTGTATTGAGTGGTAGGTGTAGTGCTCCATGAATCCTTTCTTTAAGGGTTTTACTATATAGGGCTCCACCGTGAAACTTTCATGGACTTCCCGGTTTATAATCCTTACCGAGTCTCTCCGGAAAATCTGGAGCACGGGCGCGGGATACCACCCGCAGTGCTCAATCCATTTTCCCAGGAAAAAGTGCTTGTAGGGCAGTATGAAACCACGGGTCTCCCCCGGTGAAATCAGGGATTCCATTATTTCTCCGGTAAGATTGCTGTCTGCCGCTGTATCTGCCGCCAGTAAAAACACCCAGGGGTAGTTGCATAATTGTATTGCGGTTTGCCATTGCTTGGCATATCCGGGCCAGGGGTTGTGAAATACCCTGGCCCCGGCTCTTTTTGCTATTTCAACGGTTCGGTCGGTGCTGCCGGAATCCACTACCACTATTTCATCAACCCAGCCGATGCTTTTCAGGCTGCGGGGCAGGTTTTTCTCCTCGTTAAGAGTTATAATGGCCGCTGATATCTTTTCCCTCATAAAATTCTCCAACCTTCTTGCCGATGTATTGAAGTTCACTTTCAGAAAGGGTAGGGTGAACCGGCAGTGAAAGAACCTCTTTGCATGCCCTTTCAGCATGGGGCAGCCTGATCCGGCCGTAGCCCAGCTTTTTGTATAGGGGCTGTTTGTGGACCGGCAGGGGGTAGTGAATACCGGTCCCAATCCCGTGACGGGACAGGTATTCAGCCAGTTGGTCCCGCCTGCGGCAGCGGATGGTGTACTGATGGTATACGTGATGGGCGTCCGGGTGAACATACGGGGTTTTCACGCCGGGTACGGGTCCCAGTATGGCGTCCAGTATCCCGGCGTTCCGGCGGCGGGCTTCGTTAAAGCCGTTAAGGCGGCGAAGTTGGGCCGTTCCTATGGCGGCCGCTATATCGGTCATCCTGAAATTGTGCCCCAGGAATTCGTGGTGGTAGCGGACCCTGGCCCCGTGATTTATAAACATGCGGATCTTTTCGGCCAGGGTGGGGTTGCCGGTAACCGCCATCCCGCCCTCTCCGGTGGTCATGTTTTTGGTTGGGTAAAAGCTGAATACCCCCAGGTCCCCGAAAGTTCCGGAGGCTTTGCCCTGCCAGGAGGCGCCGTGGGACTGGGCGCAGTCCTCTATTATCTTCAGTCCGTGTTCCCTGGCAATGTCCATTATCAGGTCCATCCGGCACGGCTGCCCGTATAGATGCACAATAACAAGGGCCCCTGCCTTTTCCCTGCGGTTTCGCAGCATTTTGAGGAGTGAATCGGGCGAAATGTTAAAGGTGCCGGGCTCAATATCGCAAAAGGCCGGGACGTGCCCGCAGTACAGAATGGCATTGGCGCTGGCCACAAAGGTAAATGGTGTTGTTATCACACTTGTTCCGGGGGGAAGATCCAGGCTCCAGAGGGCGGCGAAGAGGGCTGTGGTCCCCGAAGAGGTGGCCACTGCCCTGGAGATACCCAGGTATCCGGCAAATTCCTCTTCAAAGCGGGAAACCTCCTTTCCGGCGGCCAGCATTCCGGACTCCAACACCTCGGACGCCGCTTCTATTTCTTCACGGCCTATAACGGGCCTGGCGACTGGTATCACTATTTTACCTCCTTATGCGGCCAGCTTAACATTATGGTCTCGCCCCCTCTGTTGGCTGAATGCCCGGCAGCTTCCATGATTTTGGTCACCGCCGCGGCATTTTCGCCGCCTGTACGGGGCCGGGTGTGATTTTCGACGCACTCCAGGAAATGTGCTATTTCGTTACGTAGAGGTTCTTGCAGGTATATATAGGGATAAAGTATATCTCCAAATCTGTAGTGGAAATGAAACTCTCCATAGTTCTCGTATGACGTTGTCTCGACACACTCCACGCCCCGGTCGATTATGGCCAGCTTTTGGGAGGAGCTGGTGTCGTCAAAAAGGGCCATTTTTTTATTGCCCACAACCACCAGTTCCCTTTTCTTCAAGGGGTCCAGCCATGACGCGAAGATATGGGCCACCGCCCCGGAGGGGAAAACCATCTGTATATTGACGGTGTCTCCCAAGGAGTGTTCCAGGAATACCCAGTTCCAGGCGCTTACTGAGCGGGGGAGCTGGCCCGTGAGAAAACAGACCATATCCACGTCATGCACCGCCAGGTCCCATAACACTCCGGCGTCATGCCGTACCGATCCCAAGCTGGTGCGGTTTGTGCGGAAATAAAGTATTTTTCCCAGTGTTCCTTTGTTTATTTCCTCTTTAAGGTGATGTATGGCCGGGTGGTATTGCATTATATGTCCTGCCATGATGGTTAGTTTCTTTGACCTGGCCATGGCTTTCAGTTCTTCGGCCTCGGCCGAGGACATGGTGAAGGGCTTTTCCACGAATACACTTTTCCCGGCCGCCAGGGCCTGCCTGGCCAGGGAATAATGGGTCGAGGCAGGGGTGACTATAAATACGCTCTTCACCATTGGGTCTTTCAGTATTTCCGGGAAGGAGGCCAGAGAAATCCTGGAATCCCCGGGTAAGGGGTGTGTTTCAATTGCCGGGTCGCAAATTATTACCTCTGTTGAAGGGAGCGACAGAATAACCCGTACGATGTTCCTTCCCCAGCTCCCAAACCCCAGAACCGCTACTTTTTTTTTAAGGCGGAGGGTTATCTGTTCGGCAATTGTCTTTATCGAATAATTCTTTCTTATGTCCACCCTTGCCTTTATTCCTTTCTGCCTGACCGCCAGAGGTTGTTCGAAGGCTGTTCGCATGGAGTTGCGCAGGGAGTTTTTGTCGACCGCCGCCCACCTGCAGCCGGGACACCAGGATTCGTTAATTTCCTCCAGCGACGGGACGTCCACCAGGAAACTGTTGAGAGGGGTTAAAAATTCCGTCTGGCCGGACCAGTTAAGGGCAATGACGGACACCCCGCAGGCCATAGCCTCCATGAGAGGGAGGTTCCAGCCCTCGCCCCGGGAAGTGGAAATGAAGCAGTCGGCGTTCTTGTACAGTGTCGGCAGTTCAGAGTAGGGAAGTATTTCATTTTTCAAAATAATGGAAGGAGGATCAGGGAACTTTTGAACCACTGAGTGCATAATTTTTGTGAGGGCCTTCCCTTCGGGATCGTACCTGCCTCCGTTTTCGAAGGACTTTATGACCAGTTCCACCGGCTCGTAGGACCGGAACTCTTCGCAAAATGCTTCCATGAGGATGTCGCAGGCCTTCCGGGGAATAAGTTCAAAGCAGGACAGAAAGGTAAACCGGGGCTTTGCCTCATCCCTTCGGGAGGGTTTGAAATGCTGAGTATCAATTCCAAGGTGCATTATGCGGAGTTTCCAGGGCTGTACTCCCTGCTCAAGGAATATCTTGTAATTGAACCGGGAAGGTACCCATACCTCGTCCATACGGTTGCATTTGTCCACCCATTCACTGTTAATCCGGTCCACCTCGGTCATGGTAAAACCCACGTTGTAATAGTTAGGGTTGGGTTTGAACATGGGGGCCGGGGCGAAAAATATCAGCGGGGATCCCGGAGGTGGAAGGGGGTTTTCTTCCATTTTCTTAAGTCTGGGCAGGTTGAAACTATCATCTATATTGGTGTTCAATGAAGGAAAGGGGCGCATGGCGATTGTCCAGCCCAGATCCTCCAGGGCTAAAACTATTCTTCTCTGCATTTCTCCGTAGCCGGAAGAGTCCAGTATCGGAGGCCCTATGGACAACAATTTCAAGCATAATCCCCCCTTTCTCTCCAACAATATGCACTAAGTGGAATAAATGGTGCACAATAACAGTAAATAAGTTGGAAAACCAAGATCCAAATATTGGAATGGCAAGGGGTACAATGGTAAGGCCTTAACCAAATGACGGAATAAATTAACGGTATTACCGGTTCAAATACTCCCGATCTTTAATAAACTGATCAGTAATAAACCAGTATTCGGAGGATGGATGTCTTGCAGATTGTTTGGAAGGCCGCCTTTTTCGATATAACCGGCTATGGCAGCGCGGCCCGGGGGTATGCTCTTTCCCTGGACCGGCTTGGCGTAAACATAAGATTGATTCCGGCGGGGAAGGGCTCTCCGAAAAAAATTGCGCCTGAAGCTGGGGAAAATGTTTTACGGCTGATGGAAAGGCCTCCTGATCCGGTTTCGGAAACCATTTTTGTAAGGCAGAGCATTCCGAACCTGTTTGAGAGGGAGGGCTTTTTTTCCATTGGAGTTACGGCATGGGAAACCACCGGCATCCACCGGCTGTGGAGGGACTGGTGCAACACTATGGACGCCGTGGGGGTGCCCAGCCGGATGAATGTATGGGCATTTGCCCGATCGGGGGTATATAAGCCGGTGGAATTGCTGCGTTACGGGGTTGACGACTTATTCATCAGTCCCGGCGAGTACCGGGATCCTTTGAAGGGTCTGAAAACACCTCCGTTCAGGTTTTTATCGATTTTTGAATGGATACACAGGAAGGGATATGATGTTTTGATCCGGGCCTTTTTGGAGGAATTCTCCAGTGATGACGGGGTGTGCCTGGTGATAAAAACCGGATTTGACGGGTCCCGGGCTTTCAATAAAAAAGTAAGCGGAGATATGCGGAGGCTGAATAATATGTACGGGCCCCGCGGGTATTCCCCCCCTGTATTCCTGTTATCCGAGGAGATGACGCCGGCTGAAATGCTGAACCTGTACAGGTCGTGCCAGTGTTTTGTTCTGCCCAGCAGGGGAGAGGGGGCAGGGCTGCCTTTTTTGGAGGCCGGGAGCCTGGGGATGCCTGTAATATCCACCGGCTGGGGAGGGCAGACTGATTTCCTTGACAATAACAACAGCTTTCCGGTCGAATTTCATTTGACTCCGGTGACGGCACAGAGTCATTGCCCGTATTACTTGCCGGACCAGAAATGGGCTGAGCCCAGTGTCGCCGATTTAAAGGCCAAAATGAGGTGGGTGTTGGAAAATTACGGACTGGCACTTGAGAGGGGAAGTTTACTCCGGAGCCTTGTCCGCAGCGAATACACATGGGAAAAGGCGGCCCTGGACGTGGTGGCCGCCTTGGAAAGGCTGACGGGACGAATTGTTTTATAGATAACCTTGTAAATTTGCCAGCAATTACAAATAGTGACGAATATCTAGTTGCGGCAACCGGTAACATTGCAACAAACCCCGGCATATTGTGGTAAAAAACTTTTTAAAAGAGAGAAAGCCGATGGTATCAGGCAACATAACAGTAAAAAAAAGGGGAAGGCAGGTTAAACTTCTGAGTCTTGCCCCATATCCCCCCTTTCTCATCTGCCCGCCCATCTCCGGCGGGGCCATTCACATAATAAAACCTCTTATTGCTCTGGGAAGTACCGGAAACTACCAGATAACCCTTCTTTTTCCCGCGTCCTCCCAGGAACATGCCGGGCAGGTCAAGGGTTACCTCGATGGACGACCCGGGTTTAAAAAAGTCGAGGGGGTGGTGTGTGAGAGGCAGAGGGGTGATGACGAAGGGGCCCGGGAATGGGTACCGGACGGTGCTCTTTTTCTTTTCTGCTCCCGGCAATACAGCCAGTCCCTTGAAAGAACCTTGCAGGAGGGGGCTTTCGATATAGTGGTGGTTGAGACCTCGTACCTGGCCTGGACGGTTCCCGTTATCAGGAAAATCTTGCCCAAAGCCAGGGTAGTGCTTGATCTCCAGAACGTAGAGCACCTGATAATGAAGCGGATGGTGAAAAATGGCAATCTATCCGGCCCGGCGCGGGAAAAATATGTGCTTGAGTACCGTAAAACCTTTAATTGGGAAAAAAGGTTCTGGCCGGAGTTTGATTTCTGCATGGCGGTGTCTCCGCTGGAGGCGGAACTCTTCAGTAAGTATGCCCCGGCAGTGCCGGTGGAAGTGGTTGTAGCCGGTGGAGGCATAGAAGCGGAAAGCCACCGGGGCCGGGTTCCAATTGAAGGGATATCCCCCGCCGACATCGCCTATGTTGGGACTATGTGGTATCCAAATGTACACGGGCTGCTGTGGTTTATAGAAAAGGTATTTCCCAGGGTCAGGACCCTTTACCCCCGGACCAGGCTGCATATAGTGGGATCAGGCCGGCCCCCCGCCAGCCTGCTGAGCGTGATCAGCGGCAGTGATTCCATTGTTTACTGGGGGCAGGTGAGGGATGACAGGAGCATATTGGCCAGGGCAGGGGTTTTTGTTGTGCCTCTTTTCATCGGAGCCGGAACCAGGATAAAGATAATGACAGCCTGGTCCCTGGAGCTTCCAGTGGTTTCGACATCAATCGGCGCCGAGGGGCTCTCCTGCAAGGATGGGATTGACATAATGATAGCCGATACCCCGGGTAAATTTGCCGCCGGCATTGTAAAGCTGCTGTCAGACCCGCTCTTACGGGAGGCAATAGGTAGGAACGGCAGGAGGCTGGTGGAGGAAAGGTATTCGGAAAGGGTGGCCATTGATAGAATAATAAATCTTTTTAGCACAGTGTCAAAAATAAAATTGAAACCCAAGTAAAAGATTGGAGAGATAGGCTTTGTCTAAGACTGCACTGGTTACCGGCGTAACCGGCCAGGACGGCGCGTACCTGGCCGGGGCGCTTCTTTCGCGTGGGTACCGGGTGTTCGGCGCATACAGAAGAACCAGCACTCAGAATTTTTGGAGGCTGGAGTATTTAGGGATAAAGGACCGGGTGGAGTTAGTTCCGATGGACTTACTGGACCTGGGCAGTATAGTAAGGATTATAGAGGAAGCAGCTCCCGACGAGGTTTATAACCTGGCGGCCCAGAGCTTTGTGGGAGTATCTTTCAGCCAGCCCCTTGCCACCGCCACCATCACAGGGCTGGGGCCGGTCAACATACTGGAGGCCATAAGGCTGGCAAAGCCTGACACAAAGATGTACCAGGCCTCATCCAGCGAGATGTTCGGAAAGGTCCAGGCTGTGCCGCAAAATGAAAAGACTCCGTTTTACCCCAGGAGCCCCTACGCGGTTGCAAAGCTCTGCGCTCACTGGGCTGTGGTCAATTACCGCGAGTCTTACGGCATGTACTGCTGTTCCGGAATACTTTTCAACCATGAATCGCCGTTGAGGGGGCTGGAGTTTGTCACCAGGAAGATAACTGACGCGGTGGCCCGTATAAAGCATGGCCTTTTGGACCGGCTTACGCTGGGCAACCTGGAGGCCAGGCGGGACTGGGGGTATGCTCCGGAGTACGTGGAGGCCATGTGGCTGATGCTCCAGCAGGAAACGCCCCGGGATTACGTTATCGCCACTGGGGAAACCCACAGCGTCAGGGAATTCGTCGAGGAAGCCTTCTCTTACGCGGGGCTGGACTGGCAAAAATACGTGGCCAGCGACAGCTCTTTTTTCCGCCCAGCCGAGGTTGACCTTTTGATAGGAGATCCTTCCCTGGCTGAGCGGGAGCTGGGCTGGAAGGCAAAGACCTCCTATAAAGATCTGGTCCGCTTAATGGTTGACGCGGATATGGAAAGGGTCAGCGGAAAAAAAGCCTCATGACTTCGGGGCGGGCCGCCGGAGGCCCGCTCCAAGCCTGTTATATAATACCAGCCTTTTGTCCCTTGACTCTCCCGCGGAAAATGATATAATATTTAAATGCAAGCGGGTGTAGCTCAATGGTAGAGCATCAGCTTCCCAAGCTGAGGGCTGAGGGTTCGATCCCCTTCACCCGCTCCAGTATTTTATAGTATAATAAAGGCCTCCCGGTTAAGGGGAGGCCTTTATGCTAACCATTGCCAAAGTGAAAAAGGATCCTATAAAAACATTACCGGTTATTATATGTTTCTCCTTATTTCTTCGAGGGTCGTTCTGGCACTGGGAACAGCGTCAATAACAGCTTTTTGCTCGCTGCAGGCAAATTCATTGCAGTGGGCACAATTGGCTATACCCCGCCATCGGATAAACACCCGTCACAATTAATGTCTTCGGGTTTTATTCCCGCCTTGAATTCCTTTGACCATTGACGGGCAGCTTTAATTCTCTCTTCGTTGTCATTCTTTTGGGTGGCGATATTCACCTCATACTTTCACGGGAAATGGGCAAATTAATTTTTAATTATAACCGAGCGGGCTTTGTTATCCCAGATGACTTCGCATCCAAAGTTCTCGGCAATGAACCGGATGGGTACCATGGTTCTGCCGAATAAAATCACTGGAACGGTTTCTAGAGTGACCCGCTTGTCATTGACTGTGGCGATTTTTGAATTAACGGTCATTTTTATGTTTTTATCGTTAAGGTAGATGCTGATCTCCCGGCTGTCATTATCCCATTCAACCCTGGCGCCCAGGGATTCGGCCAAAAACCGTACGGGTATCATTGTACGTCCGTCCAGGATAGTGGGCGGAACGTCCAGGAAGAAAACCTTGCCGTCTATGTAGGCAGTTATGCTGTCAATAACAAGGGTGATTAATTTGCCTCCAGTTATTGTATAGTCTTCTGACCGTATGATTTGCTGGTCGCTGCTGGTACTTACCTTAAGGTTATAGCTCCCCGGATTGTTGGGGTTTTTTATTCCCGCATTCTTCAAAGTTATTCTTGCAAACTGATTAGGCTCCACCTGAACATTAGAAGGAAGGACAAAGCTTACGGACTTGCCCTTTAAGGTTACAGTTCCGGTATCAAGGAGTATTCCCTGAACCTCTATGCTGTTCTTGTAAATATAAGAAGGAAGGTTGGTTTCTCCGGGAAAAGTGACCGTAATGACACTTTGGCCGCCCTTAAGGGCTCCGTAGGGGCTGGTCTTGAAGCTGATTTCGTATTGAGACTCAGCTCCTGCCGAGGGGGGATCTACACTTACCTTTAATTCTGATATGGCTGTTTCGCCTATTGTAAATACTTCCGAAGGAACTGGCGCCGGATCTTTGGAGGTGGCCACTTGCAGCCTGTATTCTCCTGTCCTGTCAGGGCTTTTTATTCTTGCCTCCGGCTTTATTTTAACGGTCACCTCTTCTTCCGGTCCAACCGAAATGTTGGAAGGAACCTTGAAAGAAAGCCTGTTTCCGGACAGGGTAAGATCTGAGCTTGCCAAGTTGACGCCGTTTACTGTAATGGCATCGCCGCTGATGTAAGAAGGAAGTCTGATTTCCTGCGGGAAGGTGATGGTTATACTGTCGGTGCCCCCCAAAAGATTGCCGCTTTGGCTTACTTTGAAAGAGCAAGTATATTCTGCGTCCCTCTTCGTAATGGCAGGTTTAACTTCAACCTTGGGGGTATTTATTGTTCCCCTGACTATGGTGTAAAAAAAATTAGAAACAATGTTTATCTTTGAGTTCCATACGCTTATAGAATATGTTCCTGTACTGATTGGGTTTTTAATCCCGGCGCTGGTTTTTATTAAAATATCCACTGGCTGGTTTGCCGCAATATCGGCCGGAACGAAAATGTCTATTTGGCCACGGCTCTGGAAAGTCCTTATTTTTTTTACGGGCAGGGAGTTAACGAGAAAATCTTCCGCCGATAAATCGACAGGCAGTGCAACAGTGTCATTGAAGATTAATGAAATATAGTCTTCACTTGCCTGGTGCAGGTCGTTTCCAACCCGGTAATTCAGATGATACTCGGGGGTTATTCCCGGTTGGTAGTTGTTCAGAGATAAGGATTCGGCGCTGGCGAAGGCTGTAGCCGGCAACAGCACCATCACCATCAGTGCCAGTGTCAGTAACACCACTACCGAGCGAATTCTGTTCATGGGAGAACCCCTCCTAAAACTTTGTCGTTCCAGCCTCTTCCTCCATTAATACTATAATGAAGATTATTTTTCGTAAATAGTTCGGTTATAAAAAGATTGTTTTTATATAAATGCCTTATATCTTTTTTATGTTTGGCCTTGTCGCGTGTTCCCTGTTGTGTGAGCACAATTCATGTTCTCCTTATAAAATTCCGACATGTTATATGCCTCCGCGGTGGTATAATTTACCAAGGGCGTTTGGAATCACTACCTTCGGGGGATATGAAAATGGCTCATATAACAAGCTTTAAAAGCTGGAAAGAAGGCAGGAAAGAAAAAGCCGGCCTGGCGGCCGGGGCTGGGATGGTTGATGAAAGGCTGGAGGCCAGGGTCAAAGCTACGGAAGAAGCTTTATACGCCTGGCGGGAGTCGGCAAAGGCCAGGGTTAAAAGGAAACCATGGTGGAAATTCTGGTGAAGTCAAAAGAGTCCTGCCGGACAATCATCAAAACAGGTATGCGGGACAGGTCCAATTAATAAAATAAGACCAGATAACCTGTTGACTGGGGAAGGTTAAAATGAACGCCCGTCAGAAAATTTTGCTGACAGTCTTTTTATCCCTGACCGTGGTGATACTCATTCTTGATAATCTGTGTCCCGGTGATAAAAAGATCAGTTACGTGAAATTTACCACCGTTTTCTTTCTTTTTATGTCTGCCTTTTTTTGCCGTAAGCGGTACCGGGAACAGGTCATGTTATACATAGCCGTGTTTTTTTCCATGATTGGGGATTTTTTTCTGAGCATCTGTAATGTCAATATACTATCAATGGCCGGGAAGGCCGGGGTTTTCGGGGGGATGAGCTTTTTTCTGGCCTATCTCGCCCTTATCGCCGCTTTTATGAAGGGGCATGGAGCGGGCAAGGGGGGGGTATTGGCATCGGCACCGGTACTGGCCCTGGCTATCCCCGTTTTTTTAATGATCCAGCCTTATATCAGGCAGGAATTGTACTGGGGTGTTGTAATTTTTACCTTTGTACTGGGCTTTATGGCCTGGGCCGCCATCTGCACCATGTTCAGGGGATATTACAGCACCGGTGCGGCCCGGCGTTTGGCTCTGGCCGGGTACCTTATTATGGCCAGCGACTCCGGAGTGGCCCTGGCACAGTTTAACCCGGCATTTGCCGGGCATTTCACGCCGTGGCTGGAGAATATTATCTGGGGAACTTACGTCCCGGCCTGGACCCTGGTAGTGGTGACAATTGCCGGTGAAGACCTGCTGGCGTGAACTACAACCCCAGGGAGCCGGAATTGCGGGTCGGAATCCAGAATCCAGACGCTCATGCCGCAAAGCGAGGCACCACAAGCAATGAAAATCCAGCTAATAGCTCCCGGCCTGAAAGGGCCTCCCCCTATTCACACTCCGGCAAAGCTTGTAGCTTACAGCTTAAAGCCTACAGCTATTTTCAGGGTAAAATAGTTTTTTCCTCCCAGGCCGCCAGGGTTGGCCTGGGGTCCAGTATTGAAAGGTACTGGGCGGCAATGCCGTACCGGGCGCCGGGGTCCAGTTTCTTGTAGCGGAAATATTTGGCCAGGCGGTCGGTGGGTTTCATCCAGCCCAGATGTTTTAGGCGCAGATCGCTCTGTATTGTTTTCAGGTCAGTAACATTTAACGGAAACCTTCCGCAGTGCTGGGGTGTTTCCCTCCAAAGGCCGGAAAATCCTGGGATATGCCTTGCCATGAACACCCGGTGGTGATGGTGGGCGCTCCAGAGTGGATCCTCCCGGTAGTGATCGGGGGTCCACATGTCGTACAGCCGGAAAGCGTAAGCTTGAGCATCCGGGTCGGCCGCCAGCATGGGAAGTTCTTTCACCGCCCGCTCTTCAAATATCTCGTCGGCGTCCAGTATCAGTATCCAGTCCGGGCTTGATTCCGCCGCAAGGTTCCAGAGCTGCTTGCGCAGCACTATTTCATTGTTGAACCGGGGTTCTCCATTGGTGACCAGGGTCAGGGGTATGTGGCGCAGCAGATACTTGCACATTTCCGGGGTGCCGTCGGTACTGGCGTCGTCAATAATGACCGCGTTGCTTATATACCGGGCCGCCTGGCTGAGAACTGCTTCCAGGTACCTGTCCGCTTCGTTTCGAACCAGCATGGCCAGGGTGATCCTGCTTCCTTTCCGGGGCTTTCGCCGCCGGGGGGGTGTTTTTTTCTTTTCCGGTTCGTATCCCGGAGCCTGGTCTTCGGGAAAGTACAGGGCCTTATAGTAATGGAGTCCTGCCAGTTCCGACTCCCGGTATATGTGGTAGGGAGGATAATGGGTGTCGGCATACAGATTCAGCCCCAGGGCAGCGGCCCTGACGCAAAAATGCCTGTCCTCGCCGATTAGGTCAAGGTTATAAATTTCGCTAAAAGATATTCCCATGGAAATGGCCTTTCGGCTTATCAGGGTGCATGCCCCCAGTCCGCCCACCCTGTAGGTGCCGGGCTTCCTCAGCATTTCCAGGAATTCCGCCTGTCTCCGGCCAATCTCATTATCATCCAGATGCTCACCCCTTCTTTTATGGTGGAGGCGGTATTGATCCCCCGCCCAGACCTGGGGAAGGGGGATCATGTCAGGCTCCCACCTGGTCCAGTAGACCTCGGATACTATGTCCTTACCCAGATCCGCGAGATGAACAAGCGTTTTAGGATGCAGTACAAGGTCTGAGTCAACCAGAAACAGGAAATCAAACCCTCCTTCCCCGGCCAGTTGTATAAACCTGTCCTTATAGCCGGCCACCTTCCAGATGAGGTTTTCCTGCCAGTGGTGGGTGTTTTCAGTGCAAATATACGGGTCCGGGGAGTTGCCGGGCAGGACAGTGACGTTATCCCGGCCTGAGGCAAATTCCCTGAGCAGGACACTTCCACCCTCATTGTCGTCAATAAAGGCGTAGTTAACGGTAAGGCCTTTTTTATCCAGCTGCTCCAGGGACCACAGGAATTCCTTCAGTATTTCAGTTTTTTGTTTTACCGGGCTTGCAATCAGTATTTTTTTCATCTGGATCAGTCCTTTCCATTCCCTTGGCGGCCAAAGGGGACCATGGCGGACAGAGTTCCTTGACCGTCAGCTCCAGGGCTTCTGTGGCCAGTGAAATCACCTCTTTAAAGGGTGAGTATAATTGGCAGGAAAGGTTCCGGCAGGCGGCCTCACCGTGCAGTAACATCTCCTCTGAACATATAAGCAGGTAGCTTTTTATCAGTTCTGTGCCGGGAATGTGGTTTTCCACCTCTTGGCGGTACTCCAGGCAGGCCCGGGCCGTGTTTTCAGCTTCACCGCTTCCGGCAGCCTCAACCACTGACAGCAGCGCAAGGACCATTAT
This sequence comes from Bacillota bacterium, assembly GCA_049325055.1. Classification (GTDB taxonomy): domain Bacteria; phylum Bacillota; class Desulfotomaculia; order Desulfotomaculales; family Desulfocucumaceae; genus BRHc4a. Next base: position 5,215 of record JBMOPB010000061.1, on the reverse strand, counting down.
CAGGGAGTTCTCCCCCATCCGCGCCAGTTCTTCCCTGAGGCCATGCATAAGGGGCCGGGGGGCGAACAGGCATAGTTCTTCCCAGGGAAGCCGGCCCTTTCCTTCCTGCCTTATGCCCAATATACGGGTAAGGGGGTACAGGTTGTTGGGGAAGTCTTTTAAAGCCAGGAGATAGTGGCTTTCCGCCTGGCTGTGCCGGCCCAGGTTATACAGGGTATCCCCCAGCAGGGAGTGAATTCTGTCCCGGGGAGCAGCCTGGGCGCTTCCGGAAAGCGCTGTTGCCAGATCTTCCGAAGCTGTCCGGTACCGTCCGCTCTGCATGTCCATAAGCCCCCTGACAAGGCGCAGGTCGGGGTCGCAGGGCAAATCCTCCAGTGCCTTATCCAGCATTGTGGAAAGCCTGCCGTATTCCCCCGCCTGCAGGAGTCCCAGCCCCAGAGAAACGAGTGCATCGCGGAAGTAGCCCTCATTCCCCCCCATCAGAGACAGGGCATTTTTCATTTGTTCGTTCCCCCTGGCGGTCTGGCCGGACTGGTAATACTCTATGCCAAGGCTGTAGTGGAGGAAGGGATCCACGGGATTAACGGCCAGGGCTTTTTTTATCACTGTGATATTCCTGTCCCGCTTGTTTTTATGCTGCAACTGCCGGTCAGTATAACCGAAGTGGTGGATAAGCAGGTTTGAGAAGGCCAGGCCCCCGCCCTTGTTATACCTTTTAATGGGGAGGGCAACCTGTTCATGAATGGCCCCTTCGAACCGGTATTCCGGCCTGTTTTTAAAAAGCCTCACCACCTGGTCCCGGGTTGTGCACTGGCCGTCGCCCAGGTAACTCTGTATGTTCACGAAATACCCCTCGACACCCGGCGCTTCCAGGAGGGCCTTGAATTCGTCCGGCTTTACCGCCTCCATCACCTCGTCGGCGTCCAGCACCAGAATCCATTTCCCGGTGGCCTGGTCCAGCGAGAAGTTGCGGGCGGCGGCAAAGTCGCCTGGCCATGGAAAGTCAAAAACTCTTGCGCCAATTTGCCGGGCCAAATCTCCCGTTCTGTCGCGGGAGCCTGTATCCACCAGTATTATCTCGCTCACCAGGTGCTTTACGCTGTTAATGCAGGAGGCAATACAGCTTTCTTCGTCTTTTGCAATTATGCAAAGGCTTACCGTTTTTCCTGAGTTCATAGGTACAGTCTCCCTGCGGAGGAAAATCTGTCGTCCATGGCATGGCGCACCGCGCCGGCCCTGTCCCCCAGGTAATGCCATAATGCGGTGGCCCCCCGTGGCGACAGGTGGATAAATAACTCCGCGGCGCTTTTTGCCAGCCTGCCGAAATCCGCGGCAGAGGGGCCGGCGGTGCGGGGGAGGAGACATTTGTCCAGTACCGGCAGCACCGCGTCTATGGATTCACCCTCCCGGGGTTGTTCCGGGCGGCCGGCCAAGGAGCCGTCGCGGCACAGGGAAACAAGGTTTAAAAGCCCCCAGGCGGCGCCCCTTCTTTCAGGCCGCCGCCAGAGTTCCAGCGCCCCCTGTTTGGCCCCGCTGTAATTACCGGCCAGCAGAAAGGCCACAATCTTGTCGGCGTAAAGTCCCGGTTCACACTCAGGCCCGTTTTTCCCGGCGCCTTCCATTAGTGCAAGGGCATCCTCCGCCCTGCCTGAATAAACCCTGTACCTGGCCAGTTGGAGGCGCAGCCGCTCATCGCTTATAACTTCTTCTTCCGGAAGGGCCTCCTCCAGGCAGGCGCAGGCCAGATCGGGGTAGCCGGACTCAAAGAACAGCGCGGCCAGTGTTTCGGCCCGCCGGAGGACATTAAGGTGGCCGTCCTCCCTGGCCTGCCTGTAGGCGCCATACGGCCCCAGTTTTGTTAGGTGAATCAGAAAAAGGTTGTAAAGTGGATAAACGTAGCCGGGGTTTGAGTCCAGCGCCCTTTTGTAATAGTCCATGGCCTTACCGGCCATCCCCATTTTTTGGTGGCAGTAACCCAGGTGGTGCAAGGCCAGGAAGCTTTCGGTTCCGTCCGTGTGGCTGTATAGTAAAGGAGGCTGACCGCAGTTGAGGGCTTCCCTGAACCACCCGGCGGCGGCCTCGTACTCCCCCATTTGCTCTAATAGCAGTCCTCCCTGGAAAAACAGGTCAGTACACAAAGGATAGCGCAGGGATTCCTCCATGCATACGCAGAAGGCCTCCTGCAGCTTGCCCATGTAGTTCAGGCAGTTTATAAGGTAACGGACTGCAGGGACCCTGAAGATCAGGTGGTCGTCAGTAAGGCCGCAGCAGGCCTTTTTTAAGTACTGAAGGGCCAAGTGCGGTCTTCCCAGGCCCAGCCATTCAATGCCCAGGTAATACTGAAGAAAAGGATTCTCAGGGTCGTCACTGACAGCCTGCCGGAGAAGATGCAGGTTGCGGCCCCTCTTTCGGTTGCGGGTCTTTCCGGATACCGTATTGTGCCTTATGACCGGGCCCTCCGCAATGCCCACTGAACCAGGGCGGCTCACAGTCAGCTGCTCGTGAATACGTCCCTGAAAGCGGTGCGCGGGGCTGTTCCGGAAGAGCCTCAATACCATATACCGGCAGTAATTGCCGGAATATTCATCCTGGTTGAAAAGGGGAAGGAAAAAGGCGTCAATATCTCCGTTGGCGTCAACCAGCGACCGGATGCCACCCGGGAAAGCGCCCAACTCTTCATCCGCGTCAAGGTATAAAATCCACCGGCTGCGGGTTTTATCCAGGGCATAATTCCGGGCGGCGCTAAAATCGCCGCTCCAGGGGAAGCTGAAAACCCTGTCGGTATAACGTCGGGCCACTTCCACCGTCCGGTCGCATGAACCGGTGTCCACGATTACTATTTCATCCACCAGTCCCCTAACGCTTTCCAGGCATCTGGCCAGGTTTGACTCTTCATCGCGTACAATCATTGATAAACCTATGGTAGACTTTGTCATCGCACCGGACCTCCTTCCAGGAGATCCTTCAGAGTGACTGATTCGGGATACCTGGCCAGTGCTTCTTCCAGCAGCTCCCGGCGCATCTTTTCATAAAGCCTGATCAGCCTTATGTAGTGACGGGGTTCACGGGAGTCAAGTTCAAGGGCGCGGCGGTACAGGCTAATGGCCTCCGGGTACTGTCCCTGACCCTCTTTCGTTTCTGCCAGCATAAAGTGGGTCCCGGCGCATTCGGGGTTGATCTCCAGGTGCATTTGGAAGAAGCCCCCGGCCAGTTCCGGGTAGCCGTACTGAAGAAAAAGACTGCCGACGGCCCGGGCGTTTTTGCTCAGGCACTCCCGTGTAAGGCCGTTCAGGAGAGAAATCGCCCCTTCCGGCTCCCCCATGTCAAGGGACCGCATGACCAAATCCAGCAGCAGGGACATCCCCTCGTCATTAAGGTTATATCCCGGACCCCTGAGCCTGGCCGGGGGGGTTCTCAGCAGGGACACCACAAATCCGGTTTCTTCGGAAAGTCCCAGGGCGAAAAGATCATCCGTGAGTTCCCGTACTTTCCGGCGGTTTCCCCTTATCCAGAAGCAGAACACCTTATTCAGCGTGGCCAAAGGGTACAGGTGATGATCCGGGGCAAATCCGTTCAATATCCTTAGCGCCTCCAGGAAACGTCTCTGTTGAATAAGGCAGATTGCCTTCCACAGCAGTATTTCAGGTGAAGCCTCCCGCCCCGGGGCCCCCTTTTCAAGGTATTCCAGAGCCAGCTGATAGGCAGAAAGCCGGAAAAGTATCTGCCCTATCATAAGGTTGGCCTCAGGAGTGCAGAAATCGCAGACCTGTTCCAGGCATTTTTTTGCGTAAGCGGGATCTTTTCGCGGGTCAAGCAGGCGGGCGATGCTCTCCAGCGCCGGCATGAAAAAAGAGTTGTCCTGAAGGCATTTTATGTAATAGTTTAAAGCTTCTTCTTCGTTGCAAAAAATCTCGGCTATGCGGCCCAGATTGTAGAGGGAACGGAAGCCTCTGGCGCCGCTAAACGGAGCGTAGTACGCCGGCTGGTCGGGCATGGAAAGCGCGTCTTTAAAGAACCTGTACGCCCCGGCGTAATCCTTTTGTTCCAGGCTGGCGAGGCCTCCATAATAGTAAAGGTCCGCATAGTCGGGAAAATGGCTCAGACCCAGCCGGACGGTTTCCAGTGCCTTTTCCTGGAGATTCAGCGCCTGGTAGGCCATCACTATATAACGGAGCAGTTTGGGCAGGTATATGGTCTGGGGGTCGATGCCGTTGGCCGCCCTCACAAATTCATCGGCGGCCTCCCTGTACCTTTCGGCCCGGAACAGCTCGACTCCGTAGTGGTAGCGCAGCAGCCTGTTGTCCGGGCTTTCGTCCAACTCCCGGCTGATTATGTTCAGATTGCGGTTCTTTTTGTCCTTTTCCTCGATCTGTTCATTCAGGTAGCCGTAGTGAAGTATCACCAGGTCATCGGCAATCATGTACTTTGCCCGGCTGTTTTTTTCAAGTATTACGTCCACTATCTGCTCGTGAATGGCTCCCCGGAACCTGTATTCCGGCCGGTTTCTAAAAAGCCGGAAGATAAGGTCCGGGCAGGTCTCCACCCTTCCCTCGCCGCCCAGGTAGTTGACTATCTTTATAAAGTAGCCTTCAACGGTTTCGTCTCCGGTTACCCGTCTAAGGGCTTCTCTTCCTTCTGCGGTCAGCTCCTCGTCGGCGTCCAGGAACAGTATCCAGTCGCCTGTGGCACCTTCCAGCGATGCGTTCCTGGCATCACTGAAATTGCCGTTCCATGGGAATGAAAGCACTCTTGCCCCGAACCCGGCGGCCACCTCGCGGGTGCCGTCGGAGGACCCGGTGTCCACCACGATTATCTCGTCCACTGCGCCGGTCACACTGGCCAGGCATCTGCGAAGGTTTTGTTCTTCATTTTTTACGATCATACATAAACTTATCTCGGAACCCATGTTTTACACCACACCATTAAAAAGATTTATTAAGATTATATGCTGATGACTGTCGAACTGTAACAAAATGATAGCGCAGGCAATAACCTGTAGCAATAACATAATATGCCAATAGAGACAAGGGAGGTTTTACCTGTGCCCAACTTCAAAATCTTTCAGGACAATCCGGATCAGGTGCGTGTAAAGATATACGGCAGCAACAACGTCGCATTCAATACTGACTCATCCGGGAGTCTGACCATCACCTCTCCGGCCAACGGGCTTACGGTCACAGCTCCGGCCACTGGACTGTCCATCACTCCTCCAAGC
>JBMOPB010000060.1:0-56208 GCA_049325055.1 Bacillota bacterium | reverse complement strand
AAAGGGAACGGATGAGATATATCCTGTCCCTGGAAAGCTTGTTTTTCTCCAGACTGTACAGGTTGATCAGCCCTATCAAATGATCTTCGCAAAAAATAGGGAAAGAATAAAATGACATCACGTCAGGCACAATCAATATCGGCTTCAGATTTATCTTGTTCCTGACATCGTCGTGCAGAAGAGGTGCCTTGTTCCGGTAAAGGTCTGTTATCTCGGGCCCATCTGTTTTATAAGGCCTGGAGTTATACTTATCAACCGTTTTTTGCGGGATCCCGAAGGACGATTTAATAAGAAGGCTGCCATCCTGGTCAGCGATAAATACCGCGGAATATTCGGTCTCCGCCATCTCGGACGCAGCCTTTGCTATTACCTCCACCGTGGAATCAAGGTCTTTTTGAAGGGCCAGATCTCTTGCCAGGGTGTATGCGGCCTTAACCTCTATCATTTTACGCTGCGGGGTTACATCCTGGAAAGTGGCCACGGCGCCTGTAACTGTGCCGTTATTATAAAGGGGGCTTATATCCAGCAGCAGTTCCTTGAAAAAGTCATCCACCATGATTATGTTTCTCAACCCAAGATATTCTCTTTGTGTCACTATGGATTCCATGGTGTAGTTGTAGTAATTGTTGGGAAAGAAGTCTTTCATCGGCTTTCCAGTCACCGAAGAAGGCTCCCGCCCGGTTATTTCGCCGGCCTCGCTGTTAAAATACCTTATGAATCCCCCGGTATCCACCACCATGATGCCTATTGGCACGCTCTCCAAAACTTTCATGCTTCCGATGGCCGCATCCAGTCCCTTTGGGAGGGAATCAACGCCTGCCCGGATGTCACCGTTTAAAGCACTGCCCAGCTTTGAGAGCAGTTTAATAACCGGACTTAACAGGTTATTCATGTAAAGGGCTGTCAAAACCACAAGAATCAGCGAAATCAACACAAGCGGCAGCGTAATTTTAATGTTTTCCCCGGCTAAAACGGCATTTGACTGGGCGCGGTGCATCACTGCAACCACCGACCAGCCCGGATAACCAACATCTGCCGATACCATTGACATATTTCCGATGTTTATGCGCCTGGCGGCCGATGGGTTTTTCATGGCTTTCAGGCCCTCTGTTTCCGCTTTTCCTGCCTGTCCCTCAAAGAGGGGAATAAGATCTTCGCCATCGCATAAGTACAGCAGAAATTTATCGCCGGCAAGATAAAAATTGGTTTGCCCCGAACGGAGAACGCCTGTATTAAGTGACCCGGCCAGCCACCCGCTCTGCTGCCCCCTCTGGTTAAACAAGGGAACACACAGCGCTATTGTTTTTATTCCGTCAGGCCCAGTGACAACCGCAGGAAAAGGTCTGCCCGGCTTATGGAGGGCTGCCCGGCGATCCATGGGCAATTTAAGCCGGGCTGAATATGCCGTGGATGATTTTATCATTTCGCTGGAACTATTAAAGAGAAAAAAATCGTTGAAGAAAAACGACAGGCCATTCTTCAATTGTGAAAGGTCCGGCTGCCTACCACCGGGCTCCCAGCTTTGCAACGCGGGGCTGGAGGCTGTTTCCGCCATTTCCGCCGCTGCTGCGTAAAGGTATGTATTGAACCTCCCGGCCACATCAGCGGCCAGCGAATCCTGCACAGACATCCGGTAATTATCTATAACCCGTGGAATAGCAAATAAAATGCTAACCCCGAGGATCAGCAAGAAACAGGCAATTAAAGCGGAGTATATTTTTTTGTCTATACTCAATTTATATCACTCCCAAATAATAAAAATATTCGATGTTTATTGACAAATACCTATTAGCGAAAAACTTAAAATTAATAAAATGTGATTTTTACTCAGTGAAAAGTGCAGAAGCCTTTAATTTCGCCAATAAGTGAATTTCGCTAAACGCCCCGCATTCCCGGTATAAGTGACTTTATAACTATTAATGTCGTCTGCCTGACAGCTACTGCAGCAAAACAGGATCAGCCGGAAGCCCCGAAATAAAGGGACTTTTATGTGTGATATGTAGAGAATACTATTTTCCATTTTCGCAACTAATAAATATAGTTTATATTTCGTAATATATAGTAATAGCGTAATTTTAGTTCCTGAAATACTTGATTCTGTATAAATAGTGGTGGTATAATTTTGGTTAAGAGGATTCGTAATTTCACTTTTGTAGCGAAATAGTAATCCCCACTAGAAGCGTAACGATTGGAGGCTGTAATTGTGACAGAGGCCCGTGCTTCCAAAAAAGGGGCAGTATGTATAGTTGGCGGTGGAATAAGCGGCATGCAGTCCGCCCTCGACCTTGCGGAATCGGGAATAAAGGTGTACATGGTAGAGGAAAAGACTGCCATAGGCGGTCTCATGTCAAGGCTGGACAAGACCTTTCCCACCAACGACTGCGCCATGTGCATTGTTTCACCAAAACTTGTTGATGTGGGTCGGCACCTTAATGTCGAGTTGATTACCGGGGCCCGTGTGGAAAGTATAGATGGTTCGCCCGGTAATTTTAACGTTAAGGTGGCTAAAAAGGCACGTTATGTTGACATGGAAAAATGCACCGGCTGCGGAGAATGCGCCAGGGTGTGCCCGGTGGATGTTCCAAACGGATTTGATGCCGGACTGGGGAACAGGAAGGCCGCGTATAAGCTTTATCCCCAGGCCATGCCCACCACATTTGCCATTGACAGGAGGGGAATCCCGCCCTGCCGGAATGCCTGCCCCGCCGGCATTAACGTTCAGGGTTATGTACAGTTAATCAAGCAGAAAAAATTCATTGAGGCATGGCAAACTATATACAGGGATAACCCACTTCCTGCGGTTTGCGGCAGGGTATGCACCCATCCGTGTGAAGCCGCGTGCTACCGCGGAAAGGTTGACTCCCCGGTCAATATCAGACATTTAAAAAGGACTGCCTCTGATGTGGCTTATCAAAATCCAGATTTGTTACCACTCCCGGAAGCGGCCCCCAAAAACGGCAAAAGGGTGGCAGTCATAGGTTCGGGACCTGCCGGGCTGTCGGCGGCGTACCAGTTGGCGCTGAAGGGTTACGGCGTAACGGTTTTTGAGGCCAGGGAAAAGGCCGGGGGAATGCTAAGGTACGGGATTCCGGAATACAGGCTCCCCAAAAAAATAGTGGATCAGGAAATAGAACTGCTTAAAAAACTGGGTATTGAAATAAAAACCGGCGCACCCTTGGGACCTGCACTGACCGTTGATGACATAAAGCAGCAGGGGTATGATGCTGTATTTGTTGCCATCGGGGCCCAAATGGGGCAGAAGCTGAATATCCCCGGTGAGGATTTAAATGGTGTTCTTATAGGTGTGGATTACCTGGCCAGGGTAAACAGCGGCCAAAAAGTTGAAATAGGGCGCAGGGTAGCGGTCATAGGCGGCGGCAACACGGCCATGGACGCGGCCAGGACAGCGCTGAGGAACGGGGCTGCGGAAGTCACGGTTTACTACAGGAGAACATTTGAGGAAATAACTGCCGCCAGGGATGAAATTCACGAGGCCCGGGAAGAGGGGATAGTTTTCCGGACACTGGTGAGCCCCCAGTCATTCAAAGGGGAAATCGGAGTAGTGACCGGCATTGAATTTATCGAGAACAGGCTGGGTGATCCCGACGCCAGCGGGAGAAGAAGCCCTGTGGCAGTACCCGGCAGCCAGTTCAGTGTTGAAGTTGACACAGTAATAGTGGCGGTGGGACAGGCGCCGGAGAAAATCGGCGGACTTGAAGCTGCATTGGGAAGGGGCAACAGGATAGATGCCGACAGAAATACCCTGAGCACCAATTTGGACGGGGTATTCGCCGGCGGGGACGCTGTCACCGGCCCAGCCACGGTTATTGAGGCCATTGGGGCGGGAAAGCTGGCTGCGCACTCAATTGACATTTATTTGAGCGGCGGTGAGATGTCCAGGGAGCAAGAGGCGGATAAAGAGAGAGAAGATAATAAGGTTGTTGATTTTCCCGACACTCACCCCAGGAGTGCCATAAAAAGACATGAGCCTGCCCAGGCCGACCCGCATGAAAGAATACGTGGTTTTGACGAGGTTGTTGCAGCCCTTGGGGAGGCCGACGCCTCCCGGGAGGCTGAAAGGTGCCTCAACTGCGGAGTGTGCTCCCAGTGTCTCGAATGTGTCAAGGTGTGCCTGCCGGGCGCAATAGACCATGATATGCAGGATGAGACAATAACACTGGAAGTGGGAGCAGTTCTTCTCAATCCCGGCGGTGAGACTTACGACCCTTCGGAACTGGAGTACTTCGGGTATAAAAGGCTGCCCAACGTGGTAACCAGTATAGAATTCGAAAGGATATTAAGCGCGTCGGGCCCCTACCAGGGACATATGGTAAGGCCTTCGGACGGCAGGGAGCCCCGCAGGATTGCCTGGATTCAATGTGTCGGCTCCAGAAATGACAGGATTGGCAGGGGATACTGCTCTTCGGTGTGCTGCATGTACGCCGTAAAGGAAGCCGTCATAGCCAAGGAGCACAGCCACGACCCACTGGAAACTACAATATTCCTCATGGATATGAGGTCCTACGGAAAGGACTTTGAAAGGTATTACACCAGGGCCAGGGACGAACACGGAGTCAGGTTTATACACAGCCGTATATACGAGGTCACGGGTAAGACAGACGGAAGCAACGACCTTGTGATAAGGTATGCCGCCGAGGACGGAGTTCCGGTCACTGAAGAGTTTGACCTGGTGGTGCTTTCGGTGGGACTGAAAACCACTGCTGATTCAATGGAACTGGCAAATAAACTGGGTGTGGAACTGGACTGCTACGGATTCAGCAAGAGCGGCGAGTTCACTCCGGGGATCACTTCACGGGACGGCATCTTTGCCGGCGGTATTTTTGCCGGCCCCAAGGATATCCCTGAAACCGTGGTGGAAGCCAGTGCAGCGGCGGGTTATGTTTCAAGGCTGCTGGGCGAAAGCCGCGGCACCTGCACCAGGAAGAAGGAATATCCTCCCGAGAGGGACGTGCGCCGCGAAAGGCCGCGTATAGGGGTGTTTGTATGCAACTGCGGGATAAATATCGGCAGTGTGATAAATGTGCCGGCGGTTGCCGAATACGCCGGAAAACTTAATGATGTGGTGTACACCGACAGTTTCCTCTTTACATGCTCTCAAGACAGTATTGAAAAAATAAAGGCCATTATAAACGAACATAATCTCAACAGGGTGGTGGTGGCATCCTGCACACCCAGGACCCACGCCCCGCTGTTTATGAGCGCGCTGAGAGAAGCCGGACTCAATCAGTACCTTTACGATCACGTCAACATAAGGGAACATTCATCCTGGGTGCACAGGGAGCGCCCCGCTGAGGCTACACGGAAGGCCAAGGACCTGGTGCGCATGGCCGTGGCCAAGTCCCGCCTCTTAAAGCCCGTTGCCCCTTCCTACGTGGGAGTAAACCCAGCCGCGCTGGTGGTGGGAGGCGGTGTGGCCGGCATGACGGCATCGCTGTCACTGGCCGACCAGGGTTTCAGTGTGTACCTTCTTGAAAAGACAGGTCAACTGGGCGGAAGGGTAAGGGACATGAAATTCACCCTGAGCGGAGCAGACCCCTCGGAATTTGTAAAACAGTTAATTGAATCAGTAGTTTCCAATGAAAAGATAGAAGTTTTAACCGGGTCTTCACCGGTAGAATTCAGTGGTTTCCCCGGAAATTACAAAACCAGGGTGGAAGTAAACGGATCGGCCCGGGATCTGGAACACGGGGTGGTTATACTGGCCACAGGCTCCGGTGAGGTCAAAACCAATCAATACCACCTTGGGGAAAGCGACCGCGTAGTGACTCAGACCCAACTGGAAGAAATGATACACTCGGGCAGGCTGGGAGAACTTAAAAGCGTTGTAATGATACAGTGCGTTGGCTCACGCAATAGTGAAAGGCCCTACTGCAGCAGGGTTTGCTGCCAGGGGGCGCTGAAGAACGCGCTGCAGCTGAAGAAGGCCAACCCCGGGGCCAATATATTCATACTCTACAGGGACATCAGATCATACGGATTACTGGAGGAATACTACACCGAGGCAAGGCGGAGCGGAGTCATATTCATCAGGTACGAAGAGAATGAGGGGCCTGATGTACGCTTAACGGACGGCAGGCTTGCAGTGACGATAAAAGATCATATACTGCACATGCCACTGGCAATAGAGCCGGACCTCCTGGTGCTCAGCACCGGAATGGCTCCCGGTGAAGACAATGAAAAACTCAGCAGGATTTTCAAAGTTCCGCTTGACGCCGACGGTTTTTTACTGGAGGCTCACATGAAGCTGAGGCCTGTTGACTTTTCAGCCGACGGCATGTACCTCTGCGGGACCGCCCACGCTCCAAAGTCGGTAAGGGAGACTGTCATCCAGGCCAATGCGGCGGCCATGCGGGCCGTGACACTTCTTTCAAAGGAAAAGCTGGAGAACGTTCCCATCGTGGCCACGGTCAACACCAAGAAGTGCGCAGGATGCGGGGTCTGTGTCAAGGCCTGCGGATACAATGCAAGAAGTATTAACGAAAAGCAAAAAGTGGCCACCGTAACCGAAGTCCTCTGCCAGGGCTGCGGAGCCTGTGTGGTTGCCTGCCCCAACGGCGCAACACAGCAGAAAGGTTTTGAGAAGGGGCAAATGCTGGCAGCGCTCTGGGCGTCGATAAGCTAGAGATCGGGGAGTTTGATCAATAAGCATAAAAAGAAGGTGGACTTTTTGACAGATCCGGGTTTGCAAAAGAATAACGGCACCACCGGCGCGGTACTGGTGGTGGGTTCGGGAATAGGAGGCATGCAGGCGGCCCTTGACCTGGCGGAGTCGGGGTACATGGTATATCTTGTGGAGCGCCGCCCCAGCATTGCCGGAACCATGCCAATGCTGGACAAGACATTTCCCACCAATGACTGTTCCATGTGCATCCTGTCCCCAAGGGTGGTAGACATCGGCAGCCACCTTAACATCGAGGTTATTACCCTTGCGGAGCTGACAGGGCTTACTGGCGGTCCCGGCAACTTTACCGCCACCATAAAGAAGCATCCAAGATTTGTGGACATAGACCTGTGCGTAAGCTGCGGCAGATGCGAAACAGCCTGCGACCAGGTGGTAAGGAACGACTTCAACCAGGGACTGGACACCCGGAAGGCCATTTACAAGCCTTACCCGCAGGCTTTTCCCAACTCTTATGTCATAGACGGGGAAAACTGCATTTCTTGCGGTTCTTGCGCTTCCAAGTGCCCCCGCAAGGCCATCAACCTTGAAATGAAGGACGAGACGGTGCAGCTCTCGGTCGGAGCGGTGATACTTTCACCGGGCTTTGAGATATTTGACGCCAGGGAGCGGGGGGAGTTCGGATACGGGGTTTATCAAAACGTGGTTACCAGCATTGAGTTTGAACGTCTGCTGAGCGCCTCCGGACCCTTCCAGGGTCACCTGGTACGCCCGTCGGATCACAGGGAACCACGCAAGGTGGCTTTTATACAGTGCGTGGGATCCAGGGAGCCGGGAAGGGAGAGAAATTACTGCTCTGGGGTCTGCTGCATGTATGCAACAAAGGAGGCGATTGTGGCCAGGGAACACGTTCCGGGGCTGGAGTCGGCCATATTCTGCATCGACGTGAGGGCATACGGAAAGGGGTTTGAGCAGTATTACGAACGGGCCAGGGGCGAATATGGGGTCCGTTATGTGAAATGCATGGTGTCCTCTGTGAAGGAAATGCCCCAAACGGGGAACGTGATGATACGTTACCGATCTGATGACGGGGCTTTCTTTGAAGAGGAATTCGATATGGCTGTTCTTTCGGTGGGATTGAAGCCTCCCGGCCAAATCAGATCGCTGGCGGATGCAGCCGGAATTGAACTGGATGAATTCGGCTTTTGCACAACCGGAGTTCTTCCCGGGACCACCACAAGGCCGGGGGTTTTCGTTGCAGGCACCTTCGCCGGCCCGAAAGATATTCCGGAAACGGTTATCGACGGCAGCGCCGCCGCCGGGTATGCATCAAGGCTTTTGCAGGACTCCCGGGGTACCCTTACAAAATCCAGGCCCGATATCCCCGAGAAGGATGTAACCGGAGAAACCCCGAGGGTGGGGGTTTTCGTGTGCAACTGCGGCATAAACATAGGAAGCGTAATTGACGTGCCATCGGTGGTCAAGTTCGCCAAGGGGTTAAAGGGTGTGGTTTTCGCTGAGGAGTTCCTCTTTGCCTGCGCCCAGGACAGCATTGAAAAAATTAAGCGGAGGATTAGATCACAGAGTCTGAATCGGATCGTGGTGGCCTCCTGCACCCCGAGAACACATGCTCCTCTTTTCATGAACGCTATAAGGGAAGCCGGTTTGAACCAGTATCTTTATGAGCACGTTAATATCAGGGAGCATTCCTCCTGGGTGCACAGGAATTATCCTGACAGGGCCACGGCAAAGGCCAGGGACCTGGTAAAAATGGCGGTGTCAAGGGCGGTGAGACTTTCGCCCATTGAAACCACCTACACCGAGATAAACAAAAACTGCCTGGTGGTTGGCGGTGGGGCGTCCGGCATGACGGCGGCCCTGTCGCTGGCCGAACAGGGCTTTGGAGTTTATCTTGTTGAAAAGGAAAATAGTCTGGGCGGGCAGCTGGCAGGCATGAATTATACCCTGGACGGCCTTAATCCTGTGGAAATACTGGCGGAGCTAACCGGAAAAATAACAAAAAACACCAATATAAAGGTTTTTACCGGGGCCGAGGTCGCCGAGGCGTCTGGCTTTCCCGGAAACTACAGGACCCGCATCAGGGTTGGCAAAAACTTTGAAGAGATAGCCCACGGGGCTGTCATACTTGCAAATGGCGCCTCCGAGGCCGCCACAACGGAATATATGTACGGAACCAGTGGCAGGGTTCTCACACAGAAGGAATTTGAGAAGAAAATGGCTGCCGGGGAATTAAATGAAATAAAAAATGTTGTCATGATACAGTGCGTGGGGTCCAGGAACGCCCAGAGGCCCTACTGCAGCAGGATTTGCTGTTCACAGGCCGTTAAAAACGCCCTGAAGATTAAGAAGCAGCGGGCCGATACCAATGTTTACGTACTCTACCGTGACGTGAGGGTATACGGACTGAACGAAAAATACTATACCGAGGCCCGGAGCGTGGGGGTCGGCTTCTTCAGGTATGACCCCGGGAATGAGCCGGTTGTAAGTGCAAGCGGGGATAAAATTAGCGTTGAGTTTGACGATATTGTTACCGGTTTCCGCCTGGCCGTGGACGCTGACGTTCTGGTGCTGAGCACGGGAATTGACCCGTCGCCGGACAACGAGAAACTCAGCCGGCTTTTCAAGGTGCCCCTGAACTCCGAAGGATTCTTGCTGGAGGCTCACCTTAAACTCAGGCCGGTGGACTTTGCCGCAGACGGGTTGTATCTTTGCGGACTGGCCCACTCGCCAAAGCTTCTGAGCGAGTCCATTGTCCAGTCCAACGCCGCCGCAATGAGGGCCGCCTCGCTTCTGGCCAAGGATAAAATGGAAAACGTGGCCATAACCGCCTTTGTACAGGAAGACAACTGCGTTGGCTGCGGTATATGCGTCAATGTATGCAGCTACAACGCAAGGTATCTGGATGAGTTCAGCGGTGTGGCCATGGTTGCCGATGTGTTGTGCCAGGGCTGCGGTGCCTGTGTCGCGGCCTGTCCCAGCGGCGCCTCACAACAAAAGGGCTATGAAAAGGACCAGATGATGGCAATGATGAGAGAGGCGCTGTAAATAGAATTCAGAATTCAGAATTAAGAATATTTTAAGGTATGTATTAATAGTGTTCGGTGAGCCTTTTTGAAATTTAGAGGCTTGAAGTTTAAGATACATCAATTGACTGAAATAAAGGGGATGAAGAGATGAGCCAGGTGGATCTGGATCAGAACAAAAAAGACGGGTACGAGTCGGCTGAGGGATCCGGTGATTTTGAGCCCCGGATTGTGGGACTGGTCTGCAACTGGTGCAGTTATGCCGGCGCGGACCTGGCAGGTACTTCGAGGATACAGTACCCTCCAAATATAAGGCTGGTGCGGGTTATGTGCTCCGGTTCCATTGACCCCCTATACCTGCTGACCCCGCTACTGGATGGTGCTGACGGCGTACTGGTCGGAGGGTGACATGCCGGGGACTGCCACTATGGTAGTGGCAATTACAAGGCCAGGAGAAGGATAGCCGTGCTGAGAGAGGCGCTGGAAATGTTCGGTATTGAAAAAGAAAGAGTATGGTTCCGCTTTATAAGCGCCTCAGAAGGAAAGCTCTTCGGCCAGACTGTGGAAGAAATGGTTTCGGTTTTAAAGAAAATTGGACCCAACCCTTTGAAAAAACATTGGGAAATATAGATCGGGGGATGGTGTAAAAATGAAAAACTATATGCTGCCTGTTGACGGAAACGGTGTAAACCATGCCCTGAGATCTTTCCTGGGACGTATGCTGAGCGACGGCATCGCAGGGGCCATTCTTGTGCCTCAGGATGCGGCATCCGGAAAGAGCGTGGTGATGTCCCTTGTAAAATCCGGCGAAGGTCTTAAATCAGTAAATCCCTTTGCCCCTGTGGCCATGGTCAATGCAGCGCGCCTTGTATCCGACCTGACCTTAAAGTCCGACCCCGGGGAAAAAATAGGCGTTGTGCTGAGATCCTGCGAGTCCAGGGCCTTTATCGAACTTGTAAAGCTAAACCAGGCCAGCCTGGAAAATATTATTATAATCGGTGTAGACTGCCCGGGCACCTTTGAGCCGAAGGACTACCAAACCCTGAAATCAGACGGGAGGTGGCGCCTTGAGGACTGGCTTACGGCATCGGCTTCGGGGGAAACGGATTTCCTTGGCAAAACAGTCAGGAGGGCATGCCAGGTATGCGGCCACATTGAAGCCGAACATTCTTCCATCCACCTGGGCTGGGTTGGGGTTGACCCGTCCCAAAATATACTGGTCTCAGCCACTGATGAATTTTCAGTCTGGCTGACTGAATACCTGGGTTCACCCAAAGAACAGGCGCCGGACGGAAGGAAATCGTCCATGGAATCTATCCGGCTGGGCAGGGAGGAAAAAAGAAAAATTATTGACGAAGAATTCTCCACCCGCTTCGGAAACCTGGAGTCCGTGCTGAATGAACTCTCCGGGTGCATCAGGTGCTATAACTGCAGGCAGGCCTGTCCACTGTGCTTTTGCAGGGAATGCGTCTTCTCCTCCGATGTGTTCAGGCACGAAGCTGATTATTTCCTGGAGAGGGCGGGCAAGAAGGGAGTTTTCGCCATGCCCGCCGACAAACTGTTGTTTCACATGACCCGCATAAACCACATGGCCCTTGGCTGCGTGGGCTGCGGCCAGTGCGAATCGGCATGTCCGGCCGGGATACCCCTGGGGACGATATTCAGGATAGCCGGCGAAAAGCTGCAGTCAATTTTTGATTACAAGCCCGGAAGGTCTGTCGAGGAACCAACTCCGCTGACCACTTACCGGGAGTCAGAGTTGGAACCAAGATAGTATATAGGAGGGTTAATAATGAGGGTAACCCGTCACGGAGAGGAATTGAAAATAGATCCCGGCTTTGCCGAGAAGATAAGAAATGACAGCGGACAGCCCATCGATCTTTGCTATCACTGTCAGAAATGCGCTTCAGGGTGTCTTCCCATGGGAATGGTAGGCGGAAACACCCCCAACCAGCTTTTGAGGATGATCAACCTGGGTCTTAAGGATCAGGTGTTGAAAAGCCCCGGAATCTGGATTTGTACCGCCTGCGAAACCTGCGGCGCCCGCTGTCCCAACGGAATAAGCATAGCGGCGGTGATGGACGCGGTAAGAGAGATGGCACACGCGGAAAACATCGGCATAGCCGGAGACAGAACCCTCACTTTCCACAGGATGTTTCTGGGGGATCTCAAATCCAGGGGCCGTATCAGCGAAAGTCTGCTAATGGCTAAATTCAAGCTCAAGACCGGACAGATTTTCTCTGATATGGATCTGGGCGTAAAGCTTCTTTTAAAGGGCAAACTGCCCTTAATACCAAAGGGCATAAAGGAAAAACAGCGTGTAAAGAGTATGTTTGACCGTTCGGAAGAGAAGATACGGATAAAGTACAGATCCGGTGAAAGGAGGCAGGCCCAGTGAAGCTGGCTTATTATCCTGGATGCTCCCTTGAAGCCACCGCCAGGGAGTATGACCAGTCGTCAAGGGCGGTATGCCGGGAACTGGGACTTGATCTGGAAGAACTGGAAGACTGGAATTGCTGCGGGTCGTCATCAGCTCACAACATAAATCACGTATTGGCCGCAGCCCTGTCCGCGCGAAACATAGCCCTTGCCCAGAAAGCAGGCATGGACGTGGCCGTCCCCTGTGCGGCGTGTTTCGCACGCCTGCGTAAAGCCGACCAGGTTCTGAAAAAAGGTGGAAAGATGAAGGAAGAACTGGAAGAGATGGTGGAATTCAAGTACACCGGAACAGTTGGGATTATATCGCTTTTGGAGGCTATTGTTGAGAGGGCGGGGCTGGAAAGGATAAGGCAGAAGGTTAAAAGGCCCTTATCGGGACTTAAGCTGGCCTGCTACTACGGCTGTCTCATGGTAAGGCCCCCTGAGGTAAGAGGTTTTGACAGGGTGGAAAACCCCATGATGCTTGACAGGCTTATTGAAAGCCTGGGGGCCGATGTAAAGCAGTGGTCATACAAGACTGAATGTTGTGGGGCCAGCCTTTCACTTACCAGGGTTGAAGTGGTGGAGGAACTGGTTACAAGACTGACCCGGGCCGCACGGGAAGCCGGCGCCGAGGCTATTGTCACCGCCTGCCCCTTATGCCAGAGCAACCTGGAAATGAGACAAAAAGGCGACAACAAGCTTCCTTCCTTCTATTTCACGGAATTGCTGGGCCTTGCCATGGGACTGCCGGACACCGTTGAATGGATGGGTAGGCATATAAACAACCCTTCTGAACTGATCAACAGGACCGTTTAATTTGAGCGCATCATATCCGATCTCTTATTTTAAAACCAGGCACCTGGTTATAGTGGGGTGTGAATCACTTTGGGATTACCACCCCACAATTTTTTAATAACGGCTTTAACCTCGGAGGCACTGCCGCTGGTGTGAAAAACCTCGGCGCCGGCTTTATCTCCGGTATTTTCAATACCGTGCTGCCGTATGACCCTGTTAACCTGGCGGGCCACCGCCTCGCCTGTGTCAATCACTGTAATACCCGGTCCGGCTATTGACCCCACCATTTCTTTAAGGAACGGGTAATGAGTACATCCCAGCACTATTGTGTCAACCCCTCTGTCCAGCAGGGGGCTGATAAATCTCTTGAGCATATGTGCCGCCTCAGGACTTTCGTGCATTCCGCTTTCCACCAGTTCAACCAGCCCGGGGCATGGCTGTGAAAACACTTCGGACCCGTTCTGATACCTTTCCAGCAGGGATGAAAAGCGCTCGCCGGCAAGTGTCACTCCGGTGGCCAAAACTCCAACTTTTCCGTTCCTGGTGGCCGCAGTGGCGGGCTTTACCGCCGGTTCCATGCCAACTATGGGAACGTCGTACCTGTTCCGGTATTGATCCAGCCCGGCCACGGAAGCGGTGTTGCATGCCACCACCAGCATCTTTGATCCCTCGGACAGTAAAAAATCGCAAATCTTGAAGGAACGGGCAATTATTTCTTCGGGTGGTTTAAGGCCGTAAGGACAATATGCCGAATCCGCGAAATATATAATATCCTCACTGGGCAGTATTTTCCTTACTTCCTTCAATACCGAAAGACCGCCCACTCCGGAGTCAAAAACTCCTATAGGTCTGTTATCAGGCAAATTACACACCTCGAGCAATATAGTGTTAAAAGTATTACCTTTTTTCGGTTATAATTTAAGAATAACCGGATCTAATTACAATCTATCAGGTCAGGGGGAGAATATTATGGAATCAGTAATTACCGATCTGGAAAAAAGGATTAATGATATTAAAAAAAGACTGCCCGCCCATTCCGTAAAGCCGTCGATGGTTGAAGAACTGGAGGAACTTGAGGAACAGCTGGCAATTCTCAAAGAAAAGCTTGACGGCGGGAACAGGGACGAAACCTGATTTACAACTAACGCTTTTAAATAACCTTCTATTCAAGCAGGGTATCGACCACGGCGCGCAGCTGTGCCTCCCTGGTTCCTCCCGGTATGGCATATGCCACAGTACCCTGGCTGTTATCCTTGTTGCTCTTAACATCTGGTATCACCTCAGGTACTGTCAATTTATATTCAACGGAAATTGTTGCCATCCTTTTAAATACCGGCTTTTTTTTAAGGTGGGATGTTATATGAAGATTATAATGGACGCTGACGCTACTCCCGTGCAGGTTTTGGAAATCTGCAGGGAGGCTGCGGAACATTTTGGGTTGGAATTGTGGACCGTGGCCAGCTTTAATCACCGCATCAATTCCAAAAACCACATAACAGTGGGGGATAACCCCCAGGAGGCCGACCTGAAAATAATCAACATCTCATCCTCAGGCGATGTGGTGGTTACGCAGGATTACGGCCTGGCGGCGGTGGTGCTGGCCAGGGGTGTATCGGCCATATCGCCGGTGGGTAAGGTGTACAGGCCTGAAACAATTGACTTTCTGCTCGAGGAAAGGGAGATGAAGGCAAAATTCAGAAGAGGAGGGGGGAGGACCAGAGGTCCTGCCAAAAGAACTGAAAATGACAACGTAAATTTCCGTAAAAACCTGTTAAGGCTTCTGGAAAAAGCTTTACATAAATAAAGATTTTATTATAAAATTTCTGACAGGTCTGGTTATAGATTGTTTTAATAAGGTCTCTATAACAGATTTATTACAACCAACAGCAGGGAAACTCCAGACCCGATTAAAAATTCCTTAATAACAGTAATGGGTATTAATTAAAGCCGGAGCTGATATATTAATTATGTCAAAAAATTATTGCAACCAAGAAAGTTTTTCCGAGGTACTGATCCAACTGGCCCACTCCTTGCCTCCGGACGGACTTACGCTGCGCCAGTTAATCCACTGCCTCAGGGACCGCGGGATGCTGATGCTCTGCATGGTGTTAACGGTGCCGTTTCTTTTGCCCGTTTCCATCCCCGGAAGCAGCACGCCCTTCGGTCTTGCCATCGTTTTAATAGGCCTTGGTATTTTAACAGACAGGCCTCCATGGCTCCCAGGCCGCTTCGTGGACAGGGCAATACCGGCGGACAGCATGTTGAAGGTTCTGGAAAAGGGCGCGTCTCTTTTCGCCAGGATCGAAAAATGGACCAGTCCGAGATTGCCGATTCTAACATGCGGGAGAACAATGCGGCTGGTCAACGGAGTGCTTATGATTTTCAGCGCAACACTTCTGATGGCGCCTCTGCCCCTGCCTTTTTCCAATACCCTTCCGGCGTACGGTGTACTCTTCATAGCAGCGGGAAGCCTGGAGCGGGATGGTTATTTGCTGGTTCTGGGCTATATAATGATATTAATGGCTTTGATATATTTCGGGCTACTGGCCCTTTTGGGCGCCGCAGGCCTTCAAATGCTTTTCACCCGTATATGACTGCCGGTTATTTGGGCAACTTTCCTGCCTCAAAATTCAAGGAGATGGGAATATGCTTGATGCGATATCATTCACATGGTAGATTTAGCGGCTGCGTAAAACAGCGCATTGTTACGTAAGCGTCTGAGACATGCAATCCCCGGCGATGAACGGTAAAATCAGTTATAAATACATCTATCTTTTAAGTTTTGACTATTATATAATTATATTGAATAAGCTTGCCGGTAAAATCCTGGATATAGTTTAATCACAGCGATGGAATGTACCAGTATTTTTTTGCATAAAAATGTGAAATATAACACATTAGGGGGCTCCCGATGAAAAAGCAGAAGTTCAACGCGGTACATACCAGAAAAAAACATTCTCAGTGCGAGTCATGTGTTTATTATATAAAGTCAAAATATTTCACGGTAGGAGGAGAGTATATTTTTGAGTTTTGCACCTCAAATGGACATAAGGGCGTAATAATCCAGTACAGGGAAAAAACAGAAAGAGGGTGCTTTGACTTTGCGCAAAGGGAGGCATCCCACGAGGATCCCGCTGCTCTGGAGGAAGCCGCGGATTTACCTGCGGCAAAATAATATTATTTATCCTGGCTTATAAAAAGTCAAAGCCTCCCGGCATAATAGTCCGGGAGGCTTTGGTGTTTAACTGATGCAGAGTCCGTAAGTTGTGAAGATAAGACCCCGGGATAAACCCGGAGCCCTGTCACCATTATACCGGTACGGCTGCCCTGCTTTTTTCCCTTATGTATAATGCAGTGTCAACCACCCTGTTGGAATAACCCCACTCGTTATCATACCAGGCTATAACCTTTACCATCACTCCGTCAATAACCATCGTTGAAAGGGCGTCCACGATAGTTGAGTGCGGATTGCCGTTATAGTCCCTTGAGACCAGCGGGGCCTCACTGAAAGCCATGATGCCTCTCAGTTCGTTTTGGGCGGCTTCCTTCAATACCGCGTTTACCTCTTCCGCCGATGTATTATTCTCCACATGGGCCACCAGGTCCACCACCGACACGTTTGGCGTGGGAACCCGCATAGCCATTCCGTTGAGCTTTCCCTTCAGTTCCGGCAGCACCAGGGACACCGCTTTGGCCGCGCCGGTGGTGGTTGGTATTATCGAAAGCGCTGCGGCCCTTGCCCTTCTCAGGTCCTTGTGCGGCAGGTCCAGTATCTGCTGGTCGTTGGTATAGGAGTGTACTGTGGTCATCATTCCCCTTATTATAACGAATTTGCTATGAAGCACCTTGGCTACGGGAGCAAGGCAGTTTGTGGTGCATGAAGCGCAGGAAATTATGAAATGCTTTGCCGGGTCAAACTTCTCACAGTTAACGCCCATCACAATGGTTATATCTTCATTCTTGGCGGGAGCTGAAATTAATACCCTTTTGGCCCCGGATGCAAGGTGCCTGGCGGCCATATCCCTTTCAGTGAAGCGTCCGGTGGCTTCGACAACAACTTCAACCCCTAAATCCCCCCATGGTATTTGAGCAGGATCTTTCTGCGCCATAACCTTCACTTCTTTGCCGCCAACACTGAAGGATCCGTTTGTAGCCTCCACCTCCCCACGGCAGATGCCGTGAACCGAGTCATATTTTAGCAGGTGGGCCAGTGTTTTGGCGTCGGTGAGGTCATTTACCGCAACAACGCTGATCTTGTCCTGGTAATTGAGGGCAGCCCTGTATACAGCCCTTCCTATGCGGCCAAATCCATTAATGCCTATCCTCAGAGTCATATAATCACTCCTCTTGATATAAGGGATCGGGTGATATCCGCCGTCAGCATAACCTGAAAAAATATATGTGAATTATATTCTGTCCTGTTTTACTTTGCAGCATTACATAAAAGAGTAGACTTAAATAAACCACACAGTCTATATTCTGGTTTATTTTCCATGCACTATATGTTTAGGTATTTTAACATGATGTATCTTTTTTTTCAAGCCAACACATATTTAGAAAAATGACCTGATGTTTACTTAATATTTTCTTTATTTTGTTATAGAATATTAAAAATAATAGATGACAACAGGCAAACTTTTTTCCAGGAAAACAATTAGAACTGGAGGGACTAGCATTGTTAATGACCACAACCCCGTCCGTTGAAGGAAGGACCATCGTCTTAATAAATATTAATTGGGCAGATTATTTGGTCAAGAAAGATTTTGTGCAGGTAAACTAAATGGTATAATAATATTCAAAATCGGTCAGCACAGGGCTGGCCTATTGTTTTCATAAAGCGGACGATATAGAAGGCGATATAGAAAGGGAATAAAAACAAATGTCGTACTGTCGGGGTATAATATTTGATTTTGATGATACCCTTGTGGAAACAACCATCTTTTTTGAGATATCCAGGGGTAGATTTGCCCGTTATATGGCGGATTTGAATTTTCCCACGGATGAAGTTCTGGCCACCCTGGACAGGATGGATATAGACAACGTAAGGCGCTGCGGGGGTTTCCTGAAGGAGTGTTTCCCCAACGCCATGGTAAGGACATACAGTCATTTCTGCCAGATAAACAATATAGATCCGGACCCTGGTATTTGTAAAAAAGTAGAGGGAATTGGTTGGTGGGTGTTCGACCAGAAACCCATACCTGTACGCGGGGCCAGGGAGGTGCTTGAGGAACTTTACGGTGAATTTGATTTATTCCTTGCCACAAAAGGAGATCCTTCCGTTCAGTGGAAAAGGATAGAGGAGAGCGGATTTAAGAAGTTTTTTAAAAAAATATACGTTCTAAAGGATAAAACAGGGAAGGAGTACGAAGACATGGCCCGCTCCAACAACCTGTCGGGGCAGCACTCCTGGGTTGTGGGAAACAGCATAAAATCCGATATCAACCCTGGTATTATGGCGGGGCTCAACTGCATTTATATTCCAAACAAATATACCTGGCAATTTGAAATGGAGGACCCCGCCGGAGATCATGTTACTCTGGAATCCCTGGGAGAGGTTCCGGGTTTTCTGCTGAAAAAAGATATAGCAGTATAAGTGTACGGTGGCAGGAAGTTTATTCATCATCCCGGCATATGTTTTTCATTGTAAATGGGGTAAGGAGGAGGATTTGGCTTGAGCCGACGTGTTCTTCTGGTGGTGGACATGCTGAATGATTTTGTAAGAAAAAATGGGGCGCTTTACTGTGGGGAAACTGCCGACAACATTATCCCCTTTGTGGAGGACAAGGTCCGCGAGTTCGTGGCGGAAGGCCTGCCGGTGATACTGATAATGGACACCCACGATCCCGAGGACCTGGAGTTCGAAAGGTTTCCCCGTCACTGTGTGTACGGCACCAAAGGCGCAGAGATAATTGACGAGTTGAAAAGGCTGCTGGAAGAATACTCCTTTGCCATAAAGGTGCCTAAAAACAGGTACAGCGGCTTCTACAGGACAAACCTGAACGCGATAATGTCGGATCTCAAGCCGGATATAGTCGAGGTGGTGGGCCTGTGCACTCACATATGCGTAATGTACACTGTTGAGGAGCTTTGCAACAGGGATTACAGGGTGGTGGTCTTCAGCGACGGAGTGGCTTCCTTTGATCAGGAGGCCCACCGCTGGGCGCTCAGGCAGATGAAAGAAATTCTCGGCGCTGAGGTGCGGTAGCGATTACAAGTAACCTGACAAAAAAAGACGAATATCGGTATTAACAGGCGTGAATCCTCCGGTATGATGGTGGTTCAATCCCCATAACGGCTGTAAATTTGGTTATTTGCATCTGGACAAACCAGCCACAGTTACCATAAAATAAAATTAATTTTTTGGCGGGAGTTTCGGAATGTTTATCAAAACCAGAAATACAGTTAAAAAGTACAGGCAGGGAAACATACCCGCGGCATTCGGAACAGACCTCTGGCTGTCCGGTTCCACCGACGTACCAAATTTGTTGCTGAGATACTATAAGCATATGAACGTCACTGACTCCGAGATGATGACGCTTATACAGCTTTTCCGGCTGCGCACCGAGGACAGGCACCTCCATCCCGATCCGGAGGCTCTGGCTGAATGCCTCTCGGCTGGTTCCGACGAAATCATGAAAAATTTAAAATCCCTGCTTGACAAAAAAATCATAATTGAAACTCTTTATTATGACGAATCCAGGGACGATGTTATCACAGGCTACGACTTCGAGCCTCTTTTTGAAAAACTTTCTGAATGCTGGGCCTGCATAAGGGCAAAGGAGATTGAAAAGGCCGGGCCAAAACTGGACGGTCACGTTCAAAAGGGTATCAAAAAAGATGCCCTGGCCAACTGCTACAAGAGTTTTGAAAAAGAATTCGGAAGGCCGCTTTCTCCGATAGAGATGGAAAAAATAACACAATGGATCGAGCAGACCGGCCCGGATCTTGTTCAGGAAGCACTGAAAAGGGCTGTGCTTATCGGAAAGTGGAATTTCCGGTACATCGATACCATTCTTCTGGAGTGGAAGAAAAACAACCTCAATTCCATAGGGTCCATACAGGAGTACGACAGGCAGTTCCAGGGCAGAAAGAATTCAAGGGACACCCGCAAAAAGGAAACGGAAAGCCGCGAGGACGTAAACTCGGACAGCAGCAGGCGAAGGGCCCTTATCAAAAAACTGTATCTGACGTAACAGCCGGATTTCACCGGCTGTTTGATTTATAGGACGATTAAGCAATATCTATACTCCGGGTGATAATATTGAAAAAAAATGGGCCAGGAGAAAAAAAGGAATTGCGCTGCGGCGTCACCACCGGCGCCTCTGCCGCAGCCGCCGCCAGGGCAGCGGCGCTGCTTCTCTTCCTGGGTGAGCAGCACAGTGAGGTAAATATTCTGAATCCCCAAGGGATTTCAATAATCGTTCCGCTTAAAAATGTAGCTTACATCGAGGGCGGAGCCAGGGGAGTGGTTGTGAAGGACGGCGGTGACGACCCCGACGTTACCAACGGGCTGGACATAATTGCCGATGTAAGATTAACCGTAGATGGGCTTTGCATAAAGGGCGGGGTGGGAGTGGGCACCGTCACCATGCCGGGGCTTCCCGTTCCGGTGGGGGAGCCCGCCATAAACCCCGTTCCCCTTGCCATGATAAGGGAGGCTGTATCCGACCTCGTGCCACCGGGCCATGGACTGGAAATAACCATAAGCGTACCCGGGGGAGAGCAGGCGGCTAAAAGGACCCTCAACCAGCGACTGGGCATAACAGGCGGAATTTCAATACTGGGTACCACCGGAATTGTGCGGCCCATGTCCGAGGAGGCTTTAAAGGATTCACTTGTGCCTTTTGTTAAAAAGGCCTCTGCCATGGGTTTCAGGCGGGTGGTTCTTACCCCCGGAGGAATGGGATTACGCCAGGCTGTTGATATATACGGCTTTAAGCCTGACTCGGTGATTGAGATGAGCAACTATGTTGGATTCATGCTGGAAAAGTGCGCGGATGAGGGAATGGAATCCGTTATTCTATGGGGGCATATCGGAAAAGTCGGCAAAGTGGCCGGGGGAATTTTCAACACGCACAGCCGGGTGGCGGACGGGAGAAGGGAAATACTTGCCTCTTATGCCGCATTGTGTGGGGCAAAAAAGGAATTGATTGCCGAAATATTGAATATAAACACTCTGGAAGGAGCTTTGAACCATATTGAAGAATCCGGGTTGAACGAAGTATTTGATATTATTGCGGAAAGGGCAAGCCTGAGGGCGGCGCAGCATGTCTGGGAAAAGATGCGTGTGGGAACCGTTTTGACCGCCCGGGACGGTCGCATACTTGGAATTGACAGGAATGCAGGGGATCTGGGGAGATTGATGGGATGCACAAGGTTAAGGTAATAGGAGTAGGCCCGGGAAGCCCTGGCTGCCTGACTGAGGAAGCCAGGGCCGCCATAGCCGGTGCACGGATAGTCATCGGCGGAAAAAGGCACATTGAGAGCTTTTGCGGCAAAGACCAGTTAAAATTTATTTTGGCCAATAACCTTGAGGAGGTATTGGAAGTTATAAGGTCCCGCAGGGATGAAGGAATTGCCGTGCTGGCCACCGGAGACCCCGGAATGTACGGAATACTCAGCTTCCTTAGGGACCGCCTGGGACCGGAAAATATAGCGGTGCTCCCCGGCATCAGCTCTGTCCAGATGGCTTTTGCCAGACTTTGCCTGCCCTGGCACGACGCCGTGGTTTTAAGCGCCCATGGAAGGTCCCCGGAAAAAGTGGCTGAGATTGCTGAAAAAGCCGGCAAATTGGCCGTGCTGACCGGAAACGACAACCCGCCGGAAACTCTTTTCGCCCTCATGGAAAACATGGGGGGCCGCAAAAAATATTATTTTTGTTTTGACCTGAGCCTTCAGGGAGAAGAAATAATATTACTGAATTCAGGCGATAAATATCCCAATGAATACAAAGGAAGGCATAACTGTGTTATGGTGGTTTTAAATGAGTAATCTACGCGATTTTACCGTTCCGGGAATACCCGACAAGCTTTTCATACGGGGTTCGGTGCCCATGACAAAAGAGGAAATACGGGTGATTACACTATCAAAGGCCAGGATCGGGCCTGGAATGGTCGTGTGGGATGTGGGAAGCGGCACCGGGTCAATTTCCGTTGAGGCCGCCCGCCTGACCTCCGGCGGAATGGTATACTCGGTGGAAAAATCGCCCGAGGGGCGCCGCCTGACAGCTGATAACTGCGCCAGGTTCGGGGCCGCCAACGTTAATGTGGTGGAGGGAACTGCCCCTGACGCGCTGTACGGACTTCCGCGTCCGGATCGTGTAATTGTGGGCGGTTCCGGAGGAAAGCTGCTGCCCATACTTGAGACTGTTCAGGATAAAATTTTACCGGGAGGCAGGCTGGTAATAAATGCCGTCACCCTGGAAACCTTGTCCAGCGCCCTTGATTTTCTTAAAGAAGGGTGGGAGACCGAGGTTGTGCAGGTTTCCATAAGCAAGACGCAGATTATGGGCATGAGCCGGCTACTAAAATCTTACAACCCGGTTTTTATTATTACCGCGTGGGGATGGGGTGAGAAAAATGGCAGGTAAATTTTACGGCCTCGGGGTCGGCCCTGGTGATCCCGAGCTGATGACCATAAAGTCTTTCCGGATACTTCAGGAGGTGGACACACTTTGCGTCCCCCGGTCCTCGGCGGACAGGGACAGCCTTGCCCTGCAGGTGGTAAAGGGAGCTGCAAAAAAAGAGTTTGAATACCTGGAACTTTCTTTTCCAATGTCCAAAGACAAAACAGTTCTTGAAAAAAGCTGGGCGAAGGCCGGTGAGGAGGTTGCCCGCAATGTTATGGCCGGCCGCAGGGTAGCCTTTGTAACCATCGGGGATCCTATGTTTTACAGCACATACGGATACCTTCTGGATTACCTGAGAAAAGAGTATCCGGACCTGGAAACTGAGACTGTTCCAGGGGTAATGGCAATGTCAGCCTGCACCTCTCTTTTAGGGGTACCCCTGGCCGAGGGGGATGAAACCCTGGCTGTTCTTCCGGCGGCATACGGCCTGGATGAACTGGAAGACACGGTGAGCAGGTTCGATAATGTTGTGCTGATGAAAGTCAACAGGAAAATTGACGAGGTTCGGGATCTATTGGACAGGCTTGGCATGATGGACAGGGCGGTCTATTTCAGCCGCTGCGGCTATAAAGACCAGTATTTTACCCCGGACTTGCGGGAACTTTCCGGCCAAAACCTTGACTACATGTCCCTGCTCATTATCAAGAAAAAGGGCTTCAAACTGGATCTCCCGGACGGGGGGGGAATGGATTAATGATATATTTCATAGGAGCGGGCCCAGGAGATTCTGAACTGATAACCCTTAAAGGAGCCCGTATACTGTCGGAGGCTGATGTTGTAATTTACGCCGGGTCACTGGTCAACCCCGAGATTTTAAACAAATGCAGGCCCGGGGCCGAAATATACAACAGCGCCGGGATGAACCTTGAAGAGGTGCTGGAGGTAATGTTCAGGGCCAACCGGGAAGGAAAAACCGTGGCCCGGCTGCATACCGGTGACCCGTCAATTTACGGGGCCATTCAGGAACAAATGGATTCACTGTCCGAAAAGGGGATAGACTTTAATGTCGTCCCCGGCGTAAGCTCATTTTTCGCGGCTGCCGCCGCCATCCCCCACGAACTGACCCTGCCGGAAGTTTCCCAGACAGTTATACTGACCAGGCTGGAGGGCAGGACGCCGGTGCCCGGTTCGGAAAAGCTGTCCGACCTGGCAAGGCACAGGTGCACAATGTGCATTTTCCTTAGCGTAAACCAGATGGACAGGGTTGTGGAGGAACTGCTGGAAGGCGGATATTCCGGAGAAACCGGGGTGGTCGTGGTTGAAAAGGCGTCCTGGCCCGACCAAAGGATTATAAAGGGCAACCTTTTAAACATCTCGGAAAAGGTTCAAGAGGCGGGTATAAAAAGGCAGGCCCTGATAATGGTGGGAGATGTCTTCGGCGGGGAGTATTCCCGCTCAAAGCTTTACGACGGCAGCTTTTCCCACGGCTTCCGGGAGAAAACAAAATGAACGCGGCCGTGATCGCGGTTACATCCAGAGGCGCCCGCCTTGGGACAGCAATTGCCGGGGTACTTGAAAAACACGGCCACATAGCGCAGGTTTACGCGGTACCGGGTGTTGCTGAAGAGATACCGGGTGTCACTCGGCTACAGGGTACCTTGAGTCAGGTTATGGGAGACTTATTCTCCCGTTACAGCGGGATAGTGATGATAATGGCCCTTGGCATAGTGGTCAGGACCATCGCCCCCCATATAAGGGATAAACGAACCGATCCTGCGGTGGTGGCCATGGACGAGGGTGGTAGTTTCGCCATAAGCGTATTGAGCGGACATGTGGGAGGCGCCAACGACCTTGCCCGCCTGCTGGCCGGGGAACTGGAATCCACCGCGGTGATCACTACCGCCACCGATGTTAGCGGGGTTCCGGCCGTTGACGTGATAGCCAGGGATTTTAAACTGGAACCGGAACCGCCGGCCTCGGTGAAAAAATTCAACGCCGCACTTGCCCGGGGCGAAAAAATAACTGTTTACACAATGTACGACCTGCCCTTTCCAGAATCTGAGTTTCTGGCTGTCAGGCCCTGGGAGATGAAAGATGAAAATAGTCTGTGGTTGAGGGTTATGGTCACAGGACAGTCAGCTATTGATACCTCGGACAGGGACCTTCTGTTGAGGCCCCGCAACATTGTGGTTGGTGTCGGCTGCAAAAAGGGGGCCGGGACAGGCGATATAATACGGGAAATAAAAGTCAGCCTGAATATTGCCGGGCGCAGCCCGTTATGTGTCAGGGCACTGGCCACCATAAACGATAAAACCTCGGAGAATGGGCTGATAGAGGCGTCAGGCATTTTGGGTGTTCCGCTGCTGGGCTTCGGCCCGGGGGAAATAAACGGCGCCATTGAAAAATACGGTCTTAAAAAATCAGATTTCGTGATGAAAAAGATGGGAGTGGGTGGAGTATGCGAACCGGCGGCTATGCTGGCGTGCCGGAATGGGAGGCTGCTGGCCCCGAAAAGAAAGGCCAAGGGGATAACGGTGGCTGTGGCAGAGGAAAGATCCGGGTGGTGGGAATAGGCCCCGGTGCGCCAGATCTGCTCAGCCCCAGGGCTCTTAATGCCCTTAAGACGGCCAGGGTGGTAGTGGGTTACAAAACATACATAGAAATAATAAAGGACCTGGTAAAAGACAAAGAGGTCATCAGCACCGGCATGACCAGGGAGGTGGAACGCTGTGCAGCGGCCATTGACAAGGCAGCTTCGGGGCTGGACGTGGCATTCGTTTCCAGCGGAGATCCCGGGGTTTACGGCATGGCCGGCCTGGTACTGGAGATGCTTGACAGGGACGGGCTAACCGGGCAAATAGATGTGGAAATAATCCCGGGCATAACATCGGCCACCGCGTCTGCCGCCAAACTGGGGGCGCCGCTTATGCACGACTTTGTCGTTATAAGCTTAAGCGACCTGCTGACACCCTGGGAGGTAATTGAAAGAAGGCTGTCCGCCGCCGCCCAGGGTGATTTCGTGGTGGTGCTGTACAATCCCGCCAGTCACAAGCGGGTGGACCACATTCTTCGTGCCAGGGAAATAATGAGCAAACACAAGCCGGGCGGGACCCCCGTCGGAATAGTAAGAAACGCCGACAGGGAAGACGAGGAGATAATAGTCACTGATCTTGAAAACATGGTAAATTATAAAATAGACATGCTCTCCACAGTCATAATAGGCAGCAACAGCACAAAAAAACTGGGACAGTACATGGTGACCCCCAGGGGATACAAAATATGATTCTGGTTATCGGAGGCACCTCTGACGGAAGAATGATCTCCGCAGAACTGGCTGCCAGGGGAGCGAGGGTTCTGGTCAGCTCAGCCACGCCATACGGCGCCAATCTGGCAAAAGGCAGCGGAATAGAGGTTGTGTACGGACGCCTAGACCTGGACGGGCTGACGGAATTGATAATATCAAGAGGAGTCCGCACACTGTTGGACGCCTCACACCCCTTTGCCACCGAGGTTACAAAAAATGCCGCTGGAGCCTGTGAACGAACCGGAGCCAGGTATATACGATACGCCCGGCCCGGAGGTGAAAGAGCAAACCACCCCCTGGTAAAATGGGCGGACAGCTATGAGGAGGCCGCCGAGAAGGCCTTTGAAACTGGACAGAAGGTTTTTTTGACAACCGGCAGCAAAACGGCCGGGTTGTTCATAAAAAAGGCGGCACAGGCAGGCGTAAGGATAATATTAAGGGTTGTACCCGACCCTGATGCAATTGGCAGACTGATTGAAATGGGGGTAAGCCCCTCGGACATTGTGGCCATGAGCGGACCATTCAGCGAAGAGCTGAATTTTGCCCTGCTGAAACATTTCAGCCCCGACGTGGTTGTGTCCAAAGAGAGCGGAGACGCAGGGGGCCTAGGTGATAAAATATCTGCGGCTGTCAGGCTGGGCCTTCCCACAATAATCATAAGAAGGCCGCCGGAGCCGGCAGGAGCGGCTAAATCCGTTCGCGAGGCCGTGGAAATGGCCCTTATGGATTAGAATAATCAATGTGAGGTGTTTTATGAAAACCGGTATTATACTTTTAAGCCACGGAAGCCGGGCGCCGGAGGCCCAGGTTACGGTAAGTGAGCTTGTAGATCATATTAATAAAACCAGCAATTATGACTATCTGGCAAGCGCGTCGCTGCAGTTCAACCAGCCCGACCTTCCTTCGGCCCTGGCAGGGGCAGTTTCAGCCGGAATGGAAAGGGTTATAGTGGTGCCCATGTTTCTGTACAACGGCCTGCACATGAAGGAGGACATACCCGAGATTATACAGGAAGAAAAGAAAAAATATCCCGGAGTGGAATTCAAAATGACCAGGAACATAGGGGGAGATCGTAAGCTGGCCGAAATATTGCTGGAGAGAATAGGAGAGGTGTATTAAGCTTTGGAAATAATCAAAGACCCTGGTGAAATAGAAAGAAAAAGCATGTCGATAATAGAAGAATGTCTCCCTGAGCTAAGATCTTACCCTCCGGCTGTAAGGGAAATTATAAAAAGGGTGATTCACACCACCGGGGACCTTGCCTGTGTTTCCATTGTCAAGATTTCCCCCGGTGCTGTTGACTCGGGTCTTCAGGCTATCAGGCGGGGCTGCACGATACTTACCGACGTCAACATGCTGAAAGCGGGTTTGATATCTGGCAGAATGGATTATTTCGGCATCAGGGCACATTGCTTGATAAGCGATCCGGAAGTAGTTCAGGAGTCTAAGAATAGCGGACTTACAAGGGCGATGGTGGCCATGAAAAAAGGAGCGCCACTGGCCTACGGCGGAATTATCGCGGTGGGAAACGCCCCCACTGCCCTTTTTGAACTTTGCCGAATGATCAGGGAGGGTGAGGCCCTCCCTGCCCTGGTGGTGGGAACCCCGGTAGGCTTCGTGGGAGCGGCGGAGTCAAAGGAAATGCTCATGGAAACAGGTGTCAATTACATTACCATGCCCGGCACAAGGGGAGGGAGCACCATTGCGGCTTCTATAGTGAACGCCCTGCTTCTTCAGGCATAACAAAATATAGTTTAATTATAAAGAAAAGGGCTTCTCACTTTTGAAGATGAGATGCCCTTGTTTATTTCCAGACCAATTTTTTCAACAATTATTTGCCATATAATGGTATTTTGCAGTTAATATGGTATATAATGGTATGTATATAACGTATCGTTCATCGCTAAAAATATCGTTCAGGTAGAAAGGAGGTTATATGGGTACCAATTTTACCAGGGCTGTCCTTATTTTTACTCTGCTGTTTTTTTTGTCAGGGTACATTTTAAGGGCGGCAGCCGGGGAAGAGCCAAGAAAAACTACCGGAGAAAACCGTAAAGCTGTCTCTTACACGGTGCAGGAGGGTGACACGCTTTCCTCAATCGCTGAAAGACACGGGGTTTCACTCCAGTCGCTTATAAGGGCCAACAGGCTGTCACGGACAGTCATTCACCCAAAACAGGTGCTGTTAATTCCCGGCGCAAATCCTGATTTTGAAATCGCCCTGTCAAGAGGTTATACCAGGGACGATGTCATCATGCTGGCCAGGGCCATATATGCTGAAGCAAGGGGTGAAAGTTTTACAGGCCAGGTGGCTGTGGGGGCCGTAATATTAAACAGGCTTGAAAGCGGAGAGTTTCCCGGGTCCATAAGGGAAATAATCATGCAGAAGCACAATGGGACCTATCAGTTCACACCGGTCCAGGACGGCAGCATCAACCTTGAGCCGGATGAAATTGCCATTTGCGCTGCCATTCAGGCCATAGCGGGGCACGACCCCACCAACGGCGCCCTGTACTTTTACAACCCGGAGACAGCCACGGACCAGTGGATAAGGTCACTGACGGTACACACACAAATAGGAAACCATGTTTTCGCCACAAAGACGTAATTAAAAAAGGGGCTGCCTCCCCTTCGGACTATATCCAAGCAGAAAGGGTTTTTGGCCTTGTGCCTAAAACCCTTTTTCTAATTTGACCCTATTTTTAAACTCTATGTCTTTTACTATAACATTTACTGACTTTATTGAAAGCCCGGTCATGTATTCGACCCTTTCCTTCACAACCGACTGTACTTTCTTTGAAACCCCCGGCAGGTAAATACCGTAATACAGCACAGGCGATATGTCTATCAACAGCCCGTCCTCGGTCTGGGTAACGTGTATACGGCCCGGGCTTTTAACTCCTGAAACCTCTTTGGACGCCAGGGCGGCTATTGATGAAACGGCGCTTTCAGAAATGGTCAGCTTTCCATAGAAGGTAAAGGTAGGCCTTACCACTGACTGTTCCAGCCAGTTTCTGGCGCCGGTCTTGCCCTTATCCTTCTTTATCATTACCCTTAAAGGATCAATAAGTGTACCGGGAAAACTTTTTCTTACCTCCATGGTGGGGGCGGGTATTACATGCTTTGAAAACCTGGTACGGTTTATCCGGGCCTTTTTAATTTCATCCGGGGTGGCCACTTCATTTATGTCAATAACCCTTTTAATCCCCGGCAGACCCAATGTCGAAGCTATCTTTTCAACCATCCCCACCGAGGTTCCCAGTATCAGCACTCCTTTGGGGCTGTGCCTGGCCAGCGCGTCCCTGGCCCTGTCAGCCAGATCATCGTCCAGAAACAGTGCGGCTTTTATGGCGCCTATCCTGGTAGGCTGCTTTTTTGCAGTATGCCCTACAATAATCTGGTCGCCTTTTATTAATAGTCCGTCATCTATGATTATATCGCAGTCGTTCTGGTGGGCCACCATGATTGCCCGGTGGCTTTTACCGGTGCCGCTGGGGCCAACTAGGGCGTATACTTCCACATCGTTTACCTCCGCCAAAACATTAAAGCTACCTATTCTATTCACCTCCCCCAATTACCTTTAATCGACGAAATAACATTTATGAGTTTTTTTAAAGGATATATCGCAATAGTATCTTTTGAAATATTCCTTTAAATAATATATTATGCTTGGTATTTTTATGGTAACCATTTTTTTGAAATAAAATAGACGTCTCAACGTAAATTTACAGAACAACAGGAATTTGGGCGTTATTGAAGAATTTCACCAGTAGTAAATTTTTACGGGGGTATAGGTGTCTATATGTCTCGGGAATTGGCGGAAATGGTGATTAAGGAAATGGGCCTTGACGGCGAGGCCGGAGAATTGCTGTTAAGGAACATCAGGTCCCTTGGGCGGGGTGAGAGAAGGTGTTATTTCCAGCGTATCAAGCCACTGGAGGGCAATATCAAAAAATTTATACAGGGATATTGTCGCCGGGATGATTCGAGCCTGGAAAAGGTTGTGAGCATCACTGTGGACAGCATGCTGGAAAAAAGAGGGGACCCGGATATTCTGGACAGCTTTGTAATGGATGTTGTGGGCAGGCTGACGGTATATAAAAAGCTGAGGGAAAGGTCTGAAAGCGAGGGAATAAGGTTAAGCGCCTTCACCAGCTTCGGGGGTTTATCCATGGTTCTGTTCGCGGTGGTCATCATAACCGCCATTGTTTTGTACATAAAATATTTGCCTTGAAAACTGCCATAAGCTGAAACGGGGGTATATTCTTGTGCAATCCTGTTAATGCCTATCAGGAAACCGTGAAAAAATTCGTGACACTTGACCCGGTGGATATTGCCGCCAGGTCCGGCGCCATCTTTGACGAACACAACAGAACATTTGAAATCGCATATTTTGGCAGGAACTACATTGTTGACCTTGAAGGACGTGTTTGGAGGGCGGACGCCTCCGAAAAAGACGTCCCGTTCAACGACCGGACACTTATTGTTCAGTATCTGAGCGAGGCCTCGGGACTGCCGCCAAGGGGCGCATGGATGTCTTTTCTTGAGCTTCCCGAGGGAATACACCATTTTGCTCCGTTCCAAACCGACGCCACCACCCCCCTTGCAGAAACATTCGGGTCGGCCCCGGCACAGTTTGGAGAAGCGGCCGTTGATCTGGGAGGGCGGCCATTATCCCTTGGAGACCATTCTTTTTATATCCCGGCACTGCCCAAAATACCGCTGGCAGTTGTATTGTGGGAAGGAGATGACGAATTTGCCGCAAAGAGCAATATACTCTTTGACTCCGTAGCGCCTACCCACCTCACCACTGCGGCGTTGTGGGTGCTGGGGGTCGAACTGGCCCATAAAATGATCAGCCACCTGAACCATAAGGCAGGCAGGGAAATATCAATCACCTGGCTGGAAGGAGTGAAAAAAGAAGATTAAAATATATTTTAACGCTTTTTTAACTAAATTTTTTTTGTTCGCCCCGGTCGTCGGTATTGTAATGCCTTATTTCAGCCAGGCCGACACATCTATTTCCATTCTGGCAGCCATACTTGCGGCACTGGCGACTTTCCTCACGGCGGACCTGGTGGTGTTCCCCAAATACGGCAATTTTACGGCAGTTTTACTGGATGCTGTCATTACAACACTGATTCTTTTAGAAATTTCTTATGTCCTGGGCACGGGTATAAACCCGGCAGGCCTGGGGCTGATAGCCGTAATTATCGCGGCGGGTGAGTGGTATTACCATAAATACCTCGATAAATTGTTCTTTGCAAGGAGAAGGAGAAAGAAGTAGTCCGGCGGCGACCTTCCGGGCAGAGTTCACAGAGAACACAGAGATTGATGCAGGTGAAGAAGAAAGATAAATTCAAATACAATATTTTCTCTGTGTCCTCTGTTTTTTTGTTTTATTTCTTTCCAAATTACGATATTCTGTAAATCCAGTTGAGACCGTTGTTATTATCCCAGTTGAAAGCGGAATCCCGGAAACAGAAATTCAGCTGGTTGTCTGCCATGGCTACCGAAGATTCCCAGCCCTCAGCGGTTCTCTCCATCATCAGGTCGCCAACCTCCCGCCAGTCCACGGTATCTCCAAAGCCGTAGTGCAGTGTTATTTCTGTGGCCCCGGAGTTGGCCAGAAGCCCCTTGTAGCGTATCCTCACATCCCTGCCGCTTTCTGTCAGCGGCTTTACCTGAACGCCATGAATCTCCTGTGAAAAATTAAACGGCTTTATTGTTTTCATCACTTATTACCTCCGTATATTTATCTTAATGACAATATTTTTGACTGAAAATTGTTTTGTAATGAGTGGCTAAATTTCACAAATAATTTATTAAGAAAGAGGGTTGCCAAATGGTTTCAAAACTTTGGGAAAGGGACTTGAGGCCTCCCCAGGAGCTGCTTCTTTTAGGAGCCGCTGTGAAAGCCGGGCTGTTTGAAGCAATAAAAAACGGCCCCCTTACCGAACCCGAACTGGCTGCAATAACCGGGTCCGATGCCAGGAGCCTTTGGGTGGTGCTGGAGGCTCTAATCGATGCTGGCTACATCCAAAGGGACGGGGAGAAGGTTTGCCTTACCCCCGACGCAAAAGACATGTTTTACAATACCGACAGCGAAGTCTATTCAGATTTTTCCTTTATGCACGGATATGAACTTTGTGTTTCCTGGCTGAACCTGCCGGAAATTATAAAAACCGGCACGCCTGTCAGTAAGAAAAAAAGCGGGGTGGCATTAAAGAGCTTTATCCAGTCAATGGCCGTTCACGCTAAAAAAATGGCGCCTGTGATTGCCAGGGACAGTCTGAGAGGTAATGGGGCGGGGGTTAAGGTTCTTGATATAGGCGGGGGACCGCTTACATATGCCAGGGAGTTTGCCGCCCTGGGCGCCTCGGTGACGGTGCTGGACCTGCCGGAGGTGGTGGAATTAATGAAGCCCAACATAAAAGATGATGAAAGAATAGAGATGCTGCCGGGAGACCTGACCGTCGGGCTGCCCCCGGGACCCTTTGGCCTAGCATACCTGGGCAACGTATGCCATATATTCGACGGGGAAGAAAATAAAAAACTGTTCCTCAGGGTTTTTGATGTTTTAGCCCCCGGCGGACGTATAGCTGTGCAGGATTTCGTGCGCGGTCTAAGCCCCAGGGCGGCCATGTTCGGTGTAAACATGCTGGTAAACACCCCAAGGGGCGGCACCTGGACAATGGAGCAGTACGCTGAGTGGATTTCTGGCGCAGGATTTACTGACGCTGAGGTAAAAGATTACGGCGAAAGGCAGTTGATTATAGCGGTTAAGCAATAATCTTTAGTAGGGCGAGGGAACATCTGGAAACCGGAAATTTGAACATTTCTGCCAGCAAAATTAAAGAGAAAAGGGAGGCCCCCCACTGGATTGCGGACCTCCCTTTGGTATTTTAGCAGACCTGCTATTGCACGGTAAAATCGCCTTCCAGCGGCCCGCCCAGGGAATTAAGCTGGAAACCGGACCCGTTTTTCTTGTTTACAGAGCCGCTCTTTTCCCTGTGGGCTATATCAGGCCTGTCCGGGCGCAGGTGTACCTGGCTTAAGGATTTTATAATTTTTTCATTGTCCAAGGACAACACCTCCGCTATTATTATTTCACCGCATCAGCCATTGTATGGCTGTTCCTCCTCATAAACGCGATCAATTTCCAGCGCTCCCTCTTTGCTGGCGTTTACGGCGATCCGGTCGCACCGGTTATTGAATTCATTGTCAGAGTGACCCTTTATCCATACCCACGTTACATTGTGAGGCTTTAAAAGCCTAACAAGTTCTTTCCAGAGATCCACATTCTTAACCGGGGCCTTGTCGGGCTTCACCCAGCCGCTGCCCATCCATTTTTTCACCCACCCAAGGTTAATGGCGTCAACTATATACCTGCTGTCCGAGTAGATGGTAACCGAACACGGCTTTCTCAGCTGCTGCAACCCCTTGATCACCGCCGTCAGTTCCATGCGGTTGTTGGTGGTATGCCGGTAGCCGCCCGAAATCTCCTTCATGTGGTCCCCGTATTTCAGTATGGCGCCGTAGCCCCCCGGCCCCGGATTGCCGGAACAGGCGCCATCGGTGTATATCTGTACTTCCGGAAGTTTTTCAGTCAAAACCGCCACATCCCGTTTAGAAAGTCATGTAAAATTATACCACAGAGTCGGGCGGCTGATAAATTTTCTTTTTTTGCGACAGGGGACGGTTCTCGCTGTCGCAAAAAAAGTGGTTACATGTAAATTATCTAATGATTAGTTTTTTGATTGCCAAGATAGTTCAGGCAAAACTAAAAAATCCCAGCAAATGACTTTAAAAAAGCATTGGCAGTGTATTGCTAAATGATTAAAATAGCTTTGAGTTTTAATAAAGTAGATGAAGGAAAATGTCAAAGCTCAGGTATTAGAAAAAGATGTTAATCTCAGGGCTCAAATGCGACATTCAAGAACCGTCCCCTGTCGCACCTGTCGCACTGCCGGCATCTGGTCGAAGCTCCTCATAGCCATCCCTTCATAGTAAGCATCCAGGGCTTCCACCTGTACTATTTCAAGCTCTGGGTAGCGCAGCGCCGTCAGCTTGCCGCCCATAACACACCCCTGATCGATATCAATTGTCTTGTTCCTGAACTCGGCCTCGGGAACAGGAGTATGCCCATACACCACCAGGGCGTCTCCGCGGTATTCCCTTGCCCAGTCTCTCCTGACTGGAAGCCCATCCCCGGTAACCTCACCGGTAGTGTCCCCAAACAGGCAGAACTGGCGTATTTTTTTAGACATGCGGCCGATCATCTTTTCCTTTATCCCGGCGTGCGACACCACCAGCCTTCCGTTATCCAGCATTAGATACGGCTGGGCGCTTTCGTACATCTCCATGAATCTGCCGGTAATGCGGTCTCTTCTGGGCTGACTTGCCCTTTCCAGCTCCTCCAGTGTTTTTTCCAGCCCGTGGCTTATTTTTATCTTCCTTCCCTGAAAATAGGCATGAAGCTTACGGCAGTGGTTGCCGGGCACATACAGTGCGTTACCGGCGAAAACCATATCGAGAACAAGATCAATGCTGTCCAGGCAGCGGGGCCCCCGGTCCCCAAGGTCTCCGGTAAAAACCGCCAGCCTGCCTTCGGGATGGTGGTAGCTATGGTTTTTTCTGACGTATCCCAGTTTGTCCAAAAGCATTTCCAGCTCGTCACAGCAGCCGTGAATGTCACCTATTATGTCGAAGGGGCCTGAAAGGTTCAGTTCCACCGGTAGCGGAACCACTTCCACTTTAGCATTTTCCTTTTCATTCTGATCAAGTATGTATATTTTGTCAAAGTCCTCGTCGTAAACTTTTTTAACCGCCCTGTTTAAAAGCCTGCGGTGTGACTCCAGCACTTTCAGGGGGACGTTCCTGGGCCTGGACAGGTTTTGGGCCCTGCAAACAGAAAGGGGTATGTTAAAGACTATCAGCACCACCTGAAAGTCATGCTTTCTTCCCAGCGCTATCAGCTCCCGCCTTGCCTTTGCAGTCAGGGCGGTGGAATCGGCAACTGTCAGGCGCCCCAGCATAAGTCTCTGGTCTATTATCAGCTTGAATACCTTGAAGGCGCTGCGGGAGGAGGACATATCGCTCTCGTCGTCGGACACCATGGCCCTGCAGTGGTCTGATGAGACCACCTGGGTGGTTGTGAAATTGCGTTGCGCAAAGCTTGACTTCCCGCACCCGGCCGACCCGCACAGAACCACCAGTGAAGTTTTTGGTATTTCCAGCTTTATCATGTATCTAACACCTGCGCTGTTCTGTTTTTTACAACCGGCATGAATCGTATAGACTTTTTTATTATGCCAGTTCTGAATACTGTCAATTAAGAAATTATCGTTGGCCGGAACAAAATAGATGGATTTTTTTTCTGTGATACTATATAATGTGAAAAAGGACACAATCTATAAAGTCAAAAGGAGGGGATAAAAGTGTACAGAAAAATACTTGTGCCTCTGGATGGATCAGCCCGGGCCAATGTAGCCGCCGAAC
Organism: Bacillota bacterium; assembly: GCA_049325055.1. Taxonomy (GTDB): domain Bacteria; phylum Bacillota; class Desulfotomaculia; order Desulfotomaculales; family Desulfocucumaceae; genus BRHc4a. The sequence goes on along the minus strand of JBMOPB010000060.1, from coordinate 20,935 downwards.
ATGCCCTGGAACTGGCAAAAAACATGAGCGCTGAATTGCTTTTCCTGCACGTAATACCTGCCCTTCCCCCTTATGTAAACAAGTACAGCGACCGTTTGGGAGGCACATACCAACAAATCCACGACGAACTTCAAGCCGCAGGCCAGGACCTTCTGGATAAAGCAAAGGAAGAGTTTGGAAAATCGGGCCTGAGCATTGACACTAAAATAATATGGGGCAACCCCGCCATGGAAATTTGCCGGGAGGCAAAGGAAGGCAGGTTTGACCTGATTGTGATGGGAAGCAGAGGACTGGGCGAAATCAAGGGATACCTGATGGGAAGCGTCAGCAACAGGGTTGTCAGGCATGCCTCATGCCCGGTTCTTATCGTCAGGTAATCCCGGACTTAAGCGGTTTCCAATGGTAACTTAACTTGTTAATTAAATATTGTCTTTTTATCTTGTATATAATAAAATTTTGTTTGGAGTTAGATTTAATTCTCCGGCCCGTAAAGGGCCGGTAATTGTTTTTTAAAAGAAGGCGCTCACGAATCGAACTTCGAACTTCGAACTTCGAATATCGAATAGAGGGGTGTTTGGATGGCCATACAGGAAGTAAGGGTGGTAAACCTGGAGGGGATCCCGGACACAGTGGGGGAGTCGCTGCTTCATGAAGTGCGCGACACCCTGGGAATCACCGACATCACCGGGATAAGGACGGCCAAGGTCTACCGCCTGGAGGGAATAGGTGAGGATGATGCGGAGTATATTGCAGAGCGTCTCCTGGCCGAAAAACTGTTCCAGAAATACAGCATCAACAGGCCGCTTCTTGAAGGCGGGGTAGTGGTGGAGGTGGCTTATAAGCCGGGGGTAATGAACCCCGAGGCCGCATCCATTGTGAAGTCAGTGGCCGATCTTGGTGTCAGCGGGCTTGTGGCGGCAGATTCAAGCCGGGAATACCTTTTCCGCGGCCCGGGCGCAGTGAGAGAAAACATTGACCTTATACTAAAAAAGCTCTTGGTCAACGAAACGGTTGAAATGGTGGTGGAAAAAAGACCTTCTACCCTTGTCATAGAAGGCAGACCGGGCCCCACCCGCATCATTCCCATACGCGGCATGTCAGAGTCTGAACTGATGGATCTGAGCAAAGACAAGTTATTTTTAAATATCGATGAAATGCTGGCCATAAAAAGGTATTTTACCGAAATTGGCAGGGATCCCACCGACTGCGAAGTGGAAACACTGGCCCAGACATGGTCCGAACACTGCGGCCATAAAACCTTCAAAGCCGAAATTATGGTTAACGGCAGTTCAAAGGCCCCTCTTTTAAAAAGGCTTCAGGAGGCCACCCACGGAGCCAATCACCCTCTGGTTCTCTCAGCCTTTGTTGATAATTCCGGGGTTATGGAGTTTTTTGACGGCTGGGCCGTGTGCGGTAAGGTGGAGACCCATAATTCCCCTTCCGCCATCGAGCCCTACGGCGGAGCTATGACGGGAAGCGGCGGGGTGTTCCGGGACGTGATGGGAACCGGGCGGGGAGCAAGGGTGATTGTCTCCACCGACATGTTCTGCTTTGCCCCTCCGTGGATGGACCAGGAGGAGGTGCCCCCCGGGTGCCTGCACCCCAAATACCTTCTGCGCAAAGTGGTGGCGGGTGTTAAGGATTATGGCAACAGGATGGGCATACCCACCAATAACGGTTCCGTTCATTTTCACAGTGATTTTAGGGCAAAGCCCACAGTAATAGTGGGCGCTTACGGAATACTGCCGGTGGATGGCTGCCGTAAGGGATCGCCGGAACCGGGGGACCTGGCCGTGGTAATAGGCGGACGGACCGGCAGGGACGGAATTCACGGGGCCACCTTCTCCAGCGGGGAAATGACCCACAGAACTGTGGATGTTAACGCCAGCGCGGTGCAAATAGGAAACGCCATAGAGGAAAAAAGAATGTCCGACGCACTTTTGCGCGCCAGCAGTGAAGGCCTCATAGTGGCGGTAACGGACTGCGGTGCCGGCGGATTCGGGTCGGCCCTGGGAGAAATGGGATCCGAAACCGGGGTGCTGGTCTGGCTGGAAAAGGCTCCCCTAAAATACCCTGGCTTAAGCCCTTGGGAAATCTGGCTTTCCGAGAGCCAGGAGAGGATGGTGTTGGCCGTAAAGCCGGACCACTGGCCAAGGTTTGCCGATATATGCCGCAACTACAATGTTGAGGCGGTGGTAATCGGCACCTTCACAGACGACAAAAGGCTCAGGGTAACCTACCAAGGCGAGACAGTCTGCGACCTGGACATGAATTTTCTTCACGACGGACTGCCCAGGAGGGTGTTGAACGCCTGCTGGAATGCCCCCACGCCCGGAGAGGCAGCCCCGGAAACTCCGGGAGACTGGGTGAACGCATACTGCCGTGTAATGGCCCACCCGGATGTATGCTCAAAGGAACCCATCGTCCGCATGTACGATCACGGGGTACAGGGTACTAACGTTCTTCCGCCCTTTGCCGGTGTGGACGGCGGCGCCCCCAACGACTCCGTGGTGGTGGCGCCACTTTACGGAAAACAATACGGCCTGGTGGTAAGCCACGGCCTCAACCCGGTGCTGAATAACATTAACCCGTACTACGGATGCCTTTGGGCCGCCGCCGAGGCGGTTTCCAACGCCGTTGCCGCAGGAACCGACCCTGGGGACATCTGCCTTATAGACAATTTCATCTGGCCGTACCCGGACACCGAATCCCTTGGCGCTCTCGACATGGCGGTGGACGCCTGTGTGGATTTTGTAAAACACACCGGCATGCCGTTCATATCGGGAAAGGACAGTCTTTCCAGCACGTACAGGAACGCGGACGGCACTTTGATTAAAATACCCCCGGTGCTGTGTATTTCCGCCTTCGGCAGGATAAAAGATGTGCGGAAAACAGTATCATCCGATTTCAAAAAAGAAGGTTCATATATAGTGCTGGTTGGCAAAAGGGTACCCTCGGAAATGGCCGGTTCGGTGTACTGCAGGCTTAACGGTATAGAGGGAACCAACCTGCCCAGGATTGACCTGCCTGCAATGGCCGGGGTTTTCGGTTCAGTACACCGGGCCATTGAAAAAGGTGCAGTACTTTCATGCCACGACATCAGCGAGGGGGGGCTGGCTGCGGCCGTTGCCGAAATGTGTTTCGGCGGGGACATGGGCTGCAGCATAGAAATTGACGGGTCGGAGACCCCGCATTACTTCATGTTCAATGAAACCTCCGGGAATTTTGTTGTGGAGGTGGAAGACCCGGGACACTTGAAGGATATATTCGAAGGCGCGCCCTGGAAGGTTATAGGCAGGACCACCGGTTCCAAGACCATTTCGCTGTCATTTAACGGCGACATACTGTTCAATGTGGAAATGGGTGTTCTGAAGGAAGCATGGCAGCGTCCCATGAAGGAGGTGTTCGGGCCATGAAACCAAGGGTTTGCGTGCTAAGGACAGACGGCACAAACTGTGATATGGAGACATTCCACGCATTTGAAAAGGCCGGAGCCGGCTGCAGCATGGTCCATGTCAACCAGCTTAGGTCCGGGGAGGAAAATCTTTCGGAATACCAGATTCTGGCCCTGCCTGGCGGCTTCTCCTACGGAGACGATGTTCACTCCGGGAAAATACTTGCCGTGGAGCTTACATCATTTCTGAAAGAAAGCCTTCAGTCCTTCGTAGACTCCGGAAAGCCGGTAATAGGCATATGCAACGGCTTTCAGACACTGGTGAGGACCGGTCTGCTGCCAGGCAGGAGGCTGGGAGACATCAGGTGCACCCTGATGAACAACGACAGCGGAAGATTCGAGTGTCGCTGGATAAACCTGGTAATTGAGGACACCCCCTGTGTTTTCACCATGGGAATGGCTGGAAAGACCATAAGCATACAGGTAGCCCACGGCGAGGGGAAGTTTTACGCCGATAAGGACCAGATTGACCTTCTGGAAAATGGCGCCCAGGTTGTATTCCGCTACTCAACCCCCGGCGGCAGGCCGGTCATGGATTATCCCCATAACCCCAACGGATCCTTGAACGCCATAGCCGGGATCTGCGACAGTACCGGGCTGGTGATGGGACTGATGCCGCATCCCGAGAGGTTCGTGGATATCCACCAGCATCCCAACTGGAGACGCGGTTTATTTAAGGAAGCCCATGGTCTGCCCATATTCGAAAATGCAGTCAGGTACTGCCTGGAAATGTAATTAAGGAGAAGATGTCGGATTGATCATAAGAAAGGCAAAGATGTGCGACATTGAGGTCGTTCACCAGCTTATAACCTATTACGCCGACAGGGGCCTCATGCTGGCAAGATCAAGGTCAATGCTGTATGAGGGAATCAGAGAAATAACCGTTGTTGAATACCGCGGCCAACTGGTTGGAACAGGGATGCTGCACGTTATATGGGAGGACCTGGCCGAAATAAGGGCCATGGCCGTGCATCCCGAGTTTCAAAGGATGGGCATCGGCCGCAGGCTGGTGGAGACATTCCTTTCCGAGGCCGCGGGACTTAAGGTGCCCAAGGTCTTTGCCCTGACATACCAGGCCGGCTTCTTCGTCAAGTGCGATTTCAGCATTGTACCCAAGGAAAGCCTTTCCCCGAAGGTATGGAAGGAGTGCATCAACTGCCCCAAGTTTCCCAACTGCGACGAAGAGGCCGTGATAATAGATGTATTTAAATAATGCAGCGCAAAATCCGGGATATGAAGAAACATCCCGGATTTTTTTATGCCGAGAAAAGGATATGCTTATTTCATTTTATACTGCGGTTCTTGTTGTTCTACGTAATTTACACGACCCCTCAGGGTTTGGCAAATCCCCTCCAATTGCCGGTTTAAATCTATAAACATCTGTTTTGCTCCCTGATCCTGTGTTTCCAAAGCATAAGTTTTGAAATCGGCCGCCGCTCCCTCCAGGCTTGCCAGGGTTTGATGCATTTTGGTTCCAACTGTCATCTTATTACTATGCCTCCTTTTTCATAATTATCATTTATCATTACCGCATGTACTGATTTTAAGCTGGTAATAATTACTATTTAAAAAATATAATCAAGATGGTTATGATTCTTTTTGTATATAAATCGCCCTTAGTATACAAAATATGTAAAGCCGGAGGTGATAAAGTGACTGTCGCCACGCAAGTCAAGCAAACACTGGCCAGCCTCAAAGGCGTCCAATCCACCCTTCAAACCCTTGCCGCCATTGAAGAAAATAGCGAGGCAAAAGATATTCTTTCCCGCAATGTGAGGCGAATTAACGAGGTGATCAGGGATATGGAAAAAAGGGTGGGGGTTTTGGAATATGAAGAGCCGCAATACAAAGGGTTTTAGTACCCGTGACAAGGGGTAATGCCTATGCCTGAATGGTTAAACATTCTTATCCGCTCCACCGGCTTATTTGCACTGACTTTGTTCCTGGTCCGCCTGATAGGGAAAAGGCAGACCTCCCGGCCGACTTTATTTGATCAGGTTACCGTTATTGTTATCGGCATGACGGCGGCCGCCATTTCCCTGAACCTGGTCAAAAACCTGGCCGGGGGACTTATCGCACTTTTGGTGTGGACACTTTTTCCGGCATTGATTTATATACTGGCCATAAAATTCAAGGCAGTAAGGGACATTGTCCAGGGAAAGGAAGGAGTCCTCATAAACCACGGGAAGGTCCTGGAAGACAGGCTGATGGAAGCCCGGATGACACCGGAGGACCTGTTAAGCCAGCTGCGGCAAAAAAATGTCTTTAGCTTCGCCGACGTGGAGTTCGCGGTACTGGAGCCCACCGGGGAACTAAGCGTGCTCCTCAAAAAAGACAGGCAGCCGGTCACCGCCAACACATTAAACATACAGGTAGGGCAGGAGAGTGTTCCACAAACTGTAATGCTGGACGGGATTGTAATGGATGAGCCCCTGACGGCAATGGGTCTGAACAGGCGCTGGCTGCACACCGAGCTGGAAAAGGCCGGAGTGTCTCCTGAAAACGTCTTCATAGCCCAGGTGGACTCCACAGGACAATTGTATCTGGACCTTTTTGACGACGCCATCCAGGTTCCCAAACCTAAAACAAAGGAACTTATCTTCGCCACCCTGAAAAAATGTCAGGCTGACTCTGAGCTGTACGCACTTGGCACACAGCATCCGGAGGCCAAGAAAATGTACGAAAGGTCTTCACTTATCCTATCAGAGGTGATTAAAGAAACTGAGCCTTTGCTGAAAAGGTAAAAGGGGTGAACAGCCGTGTCCAACAAGAAAAAAAAGAAATTAACTCCGGTACAGCAGGAGTATCAGGCCTTTGCCAAATCCAGGGAACCACAGCGGCCGGTCCTGCGGAACTGCATACTGGCATTCCTGATGGGCGGGGGTATTTGCCTGCTGGGCCAATTTATTTCGGATTTTTTCCTTTGGAATTTCGATTTCACTGAAAAAACAGTGGGAAATCCCACCGTCGCCGTACTGATCATAATTTCTGTACTTCTGACCGTTCTGGGGGTATATGACCACATCGCCCAGTGGGCCGGCGCAGGGACAGCCGTGCCGGTGACGGGGTTCGCCAATTCCATAGCCTCGGCGGCCATCGAGCACAGAAGCGAAGGTTTTGTGCTGGGGGTGGGCGGCAAAATGTTCAAGCTGGCCGGATCGGTAATTGTTTTCGGCGTTTTTGCCGCCTTCGTGGTGGCCCTAATCCGGACGGTACTGGCCATGCTGGGGGGGGCCTGAGATGCTTCAGGGGCACCAGACCTGGGTATTCCCCAGCCATCCCGTAATAATATCCTCGGCGGCGGTGGGAGGGCCACACGAGGCTAGGGGACCCCTGGCCGAAGATTTTGATTTGCTTCACGGCGATTTGTGGCTGGGACAGGACAGCTATGAAAAAGCCGAAAAAAAGATGCTTGAAGAGGCCTGTGAAATAGTCATTAAAAAAGCCGGCCTGAAGAAACAGGACGTTCAGTTTTTTCTTTGCGGGGACCTTTTAAACCAGATTGTATCCAGCGGTTTTTGCGCCAGGACGCTGGGCGCGCCATACCTTGGACTTTATGGAGCGTGCTCCACCTCCATGGAGAGCCTGGCCCTGGGTTCCCTCATCGTGGATAACAGGTGCGGAGACAACGTTATCTGCGGCACCGTCAGCCACAATGCCGCCGCTGAGAAACAATACAGGTACCCCAACGAATACGGGGCACAGAAACCCCCTACGGCCCAGTGGACGGTTACCGGAGCCGGCGTTGCCCTTCTTGGTTCCGGGGGGGAAGGGCCCAGGGTTACCTCCGCCACCATCGGCAGGGTGGTGGATATGGGTCTGCAGGACCCCTTCAATATGGGAGGCGCCATGGCCCCGGCTGCGGCGGACACCATCACGGCCCATTTCAGGGATCTTGGCATTTCTCCCGGGGATTACGACCTCATTGCCACTGGAGACCTTGGCAGTGTAGGATTTAAAATTCTTTCCGATCTGCTGAAAAAACATGAACTGGAGATTCCGGGAAACATATTCACTGATTGCGGAATTCTCATATACGGGGAAAATCAGCCTGAAGTACTGGCCGGGGGCAGTGGATGCGGCTGTTCAGCCAGTGTTGTCTATGGTCATATACTGAACAGGATGAGGAAGGGAGAGCTTAAAAAGGTTCTGATTGTTGCCACCGGGGCACTCCTTTCACCATTGTCATATCAGCAAAAGGAAAGCATCCCCTGCATCGCCCATGCTGTTTCCATAGAACAGAACCATTAAGGAGTGATTGGAAACATGGAGTCTTATCTCTGGGCCTTTGTGGTTGGCGGGCTAATCTGTGTCGCAGGTCAGCTTTTAATGGACGTGGGAAAATTCACCCCGGCCCACACCATGAGTATCCTGGTGGTGTCGGGGGCAATACTGGACGGGTTTGGACTCTATGAGCCCCTTATCGATTTTGCGGGAGCAGGCGCCACTGTTCCCATTACAAGCTTCGGAAACTCCCTGGTGCACGGGGCCCTGGCCGAGGCCCAAAAGACCGGGATAATCGGAATTCTCACCGGTATTTTTGAAGTCACCAGCGCAGGTATATCAGCCGCAATAATATTCGGCTTTCTAGCTTCGCTGTTCTTCAGGCCGAAAGGATAAAAAGGGTGATTAACTTGAGAACTTTTTGGGCTTTTATTATTTTACTGCTAATACTGACTGCAGCATGCGGCGTAAACAACCCTTCCCGTAAGCCCCGGCCCGAAACGGGAAAAATCGAGGCACCGGTGCAAATAAACTCCGAACTGGCCGAAAAGGTGAAGGAAATGGCAAAAACGGTGCAGGGAGTGGAGGACTGCACGGCCGTTGTCATAGACAACAATATATCCGCCGCCGTGAAGGTTAAGGGCTTTAACAGACTGCGCCTGAAGTCCATCAAGGGGAAGGTTTACCAGAAGGTAAAGGAATCGAGTAAGGACTACGAGGTCCATGTTACGTCGGATAAAAAGATCTTCTCCCAAATACAACAGCTAGAAAAAGAAATAAGGGAACAAAAGGTGCAGTCCCCGGCAAACATAAAAAAGAAAATTGAGAAAATCAATAAAAGCATGCAGGGCTGAAGTTATATACGAATAGCCGGGCAGATTTATTAGAACACTATTGTAGATCACCAGAATTCAATATTTTACAGCGGAAAAGGAAGCTGATAGACATGGCCGATCTTACCATGCCAAGGAGCTGGAGGTTGGATACAAAACCACACAAATTCTGCCCCGGCTGCGGGCACGGACTGGTGCTCAAGGCTCTCGGGCAGGCCATCGACGAACTTGACTTACAGGGAAGGGTTGTATTCGGCTGCGATATAGGCTGCTCCCTTCTGTCCTGGGATTTTTTCAATATAGACACCATACAGACTCACCACGGCCGAACCACTCCGGTTATGACAGGAATAAAGAGGGCCGATCCCGACGCAATTTGCATAGCGTACATGGGGGACGGGGGAGGCTACGCCATAGGCTCCCAGCACCTGGTAAACGCTGCCTCAAGAAACGAGAGAATAACGGTGGTACTGGCAAACAACACCGTATATGCCATGACCGGAGGACAGATGGCCCCCACCACAATGCCGGAACAGAAAACCGAAACCAGCCCTTACGGCCGTGACCCTGTAGCCACCGGAAGGCCCATGCTTGGCCCGGAAATGGTTTCCGCCATTACGGGTGAAGGCGCATACGTGGCACGTGGCACCATGTCAAACCTGAGACAGCTCAAGTCATACCTTAAGAAGGCACTTCAAAACCAGATTGCTGGAAATGGATTTTCATTTGTTGAGGCGCTGTCATCCTGTCCCACCAACTGGAGGACCAATGCCGAGGAAACCTGGAGGTGCGTGGAGGATACCATGCCAAAGTTCTTCAAGGTTGGGGAACTTAAATCAAGCCTGCCCGCGTAAGAACAGATTAAAAACCACAGTGTCCGCAGAGAAAAAGGGTTTGACCGGCTTTTCAACCTGTATGATATCTCTGTACCCTGTGGTTTAATTTTACACAGGCATCATTTTTTCCGGCAAAGATATATTTAGTTATAGAAAATACTGGCCGGAATATATATAATATCAGCAAACAAAGGGCGATATTGATTTTTTTTATGCCTTATTCAATAGAAAAATATATGGAGATGATGCAATGGAACAAAAAAAACGTGTTGTGCTTTTATTCGGGGGGCGTTCCGGAGAGCACGAAGTATCGATAAATTCAGCGGCGTCGGTGATGGAAGCCCTTGACAGGGAAAAGTATGATGTAATTCCTGTGGCCATAACCCGTGAAGGAAGGTGGCTGGCCGGGGTCGATCCCGCCATGATGGCGGCTGGATCCGGCCCGGCTGTAACCGCCAGGGAGGTTTTCCTGCCTGCCGACCCTGGCTTTAAAGGTATGGCTGTATATGGGAAAAGTATAGACAAAGATGATGAATTGGGCGAGGTGGACGTGGTTATACCCATTCTGCACGGCACCTATGGGGAGGACGGCACAGTACAGGGCCTGCTGGAGCTGGCCAACGTCCCCTATGTGGGAGCAGGCGTACTGGGATCGGCCCTGGGAATGGACAAAGTATTGATGAAAACGGTTCTGGCCCAGCACGGCCTTCCACAGGCAAGGTTCTGGTACTGCCTGCGCAGGGACTGGGAAAAAAGCCCCGTGGCGGTTGTTGAGGCTGTTGAGGAAAAACTGGGCTATCCCTGCTTTATCAAGCCGGCCAACCTTGGTTCCAGCGTCGGCATATCCAAGGCCCATAACCGTGAAGAACTGGTTCGTGGTATGGACATAGCGGCAACATATGACCGCAAAATAGTAATCGAAGAATTTGTCGATGGCCGGGAGGTTGAGGTGAGCGTGCTGGGAAACGACGACCCCGCCGCTTCGGTGCCCGGGGAGATAGTGCCGCATAACGAGTTTTATGACTATGAGTCAAAATACGTTGACGGTCTTTCACACCTCATAATCCCCGCCGACCTTCCGCCGGACACAGTTGCCCGGCTCCAGGATCTGGCGGTGAGGGTATTTAAGGCCCTGGACTGCGCAGGCCTGGGCAGGGTGGATTTTTTCGTCAGAAAAAGCGACGGGGAGGTGCTTGTCAACGAGATAAACACCATCCCCGGATTCACAAAGTTCAGCATGTACCCAAAACTATGGGAGGCCAGCGGGATTCAATACAGCGACCTGCTGGACCGGCTTGTTAATCTCGCAATTGAAAGGCATCGTGACAAAAACCGTTCCCAGACCACATTCAAGCTGCCCGAAAAGAGCTAATTCTGAAAGAAAACGTTGTGTATTGTCTGCTTTCGTGTAATGCCTCAGATATTCTGAATTCTGAATTTTGAATTCTGGATTCCGACCTGCAATTCCGGCTTCCCGGGCTGTTTTAAAGGTAGGCTTTCACTGAACATATATGGCCCCCTTAGGACACTTTGCCTCACAGGCGCCGCATTTAAGACACCTCTGCCGGTCTATGAAATAAGGCCGGCCTTTCTTTTCCCCGGTTATGGCGTCGGCCACGCAGGCCCTGGCGCAAAGACCGCAGGATATACACTTATCCTCGTCCACAACATAATCCAGCAGGTCCCGGCAAACCCCGGCGGGGCACTCCTTGTTTATTATATGGGCCTTATATTCTTCCCTGAAGTGTTTTATTGTTGAGAGCACCGGGTTGGGGGCAGTCTGGCCCAGGCCGCACAGAGAGGCGTCCATTACCTCCCCCGACAGCTCCTCCAATTCGTAAAGGTCCGACATTTCCCCCTTGCCCCCGGTTATCCTTTCAAGTATCTCAAGCATCCTTTTGGTGCCCACCCGGCAGGGTGTGCACTTGCCGCAGGATTCGTCCTGGCTGAAGTGCAGATAAAATTTTGCTATGTCCACCATGCAGTCATCCTCGTCCATAATGATCAGCCCGCCGGACCCCATCATCGATCCTATGGCTTTTAGCGACTCGTAGTCTATCGGTGTGTCAAGGTATCTCTCCGGAAGGCATCCTCCTGACGGCCCCCCTGTCTGCACTGCCTTGAATTTCCTTTTTCCCGGTATTCCTCCTCCTATGTCAAAAATCACCTGGCGAAGTGTGGTTCCCATCGGCACCTCTATAAGACCGGTGTTGACAATTTTACCGGCAAGTGAAAACACTTTTGTCCCCTTGCTGTTTTCAGTTCCCATGGAGGAATACCATTTATGGCCCTTTGAGATTATCTCAGGTATATTGGCGAAGGTTTCCACATTGTTGAGCAAAGTGGGTTTTCCCCACAGGCCGCACTGGGCGGGGTAGGGAGGCCGGGGCCTCGGCTCTCCGCGCATTCCCATGGCCGACTTTAAAAGGGCTGTTTCCTCGCCGCAAACGAACGCACCTGCGCCAAGACGCAGGTCTATGTCAAAATCAAAACCACTGCCCAATATATTTTTGCCCAGAAGCCCGTTTTCCCTGGCCACGGCGATGGCTCTCTCAAGCCTGTCCATGGCTATGGGATACTCCGCCCTTACGTATATATAACCCTCCGAAGCCCCTATGGCGTACCCGGCAATTGTCATTGCCTCCAGAACGCAGTGCGGGTCTCCCTCCAATATGCTGCGGTCCATAAAGGCCCCCGGGTCACCTTCATCAGCATTGCAGACAACATACTTTTCCGGCCCTTCAGAGGCCCTGGCCGCCTCCCACTTCATGCCAACTGGAAAGCCGCCGCCTCCCCGCCCCCTTAGGCCTGATTTTTTAATGGTTTCTATTATCTGCTCCGGTGTCTTTTTTGTCAGGCATTTTTCAAGGGTAAAATACCCTCCTGCGGCGATGTATTCCTTTATATCCTCGGGGTTAATCAGGCCGCAGTGCCTCAGCGCCACGCGCTCCTGGGCGCTGAAAAAATGAATGTCGTGAAGGCGCTTCTTTCTTTTGCCGGTATCAGGCTCCTCGTAAAGCAGCCTTTCAGCAATTTCACCGTTAACTATGTGCTGTTCCACCAGTCCGGGCACATCGGAAGGAGTCACATTACAATAAAATACAGCCCCGGGATGAACAACCAGTATGGATCCGCGCTTGCAAAATCCGAAGCAGCCGGTTTTTACAACCTTTACTCTTGAACCGAGATTTCTTCCGGCTATTTCTTTTTCCAGATCAACTATGATCGAGTGGCTGCCGGAAGATGTGCACCCCGTTCCGGTGCATGCCATTATCTGGTAGCATGGTGCTTCTATGTCAGGGTTTTGCCGCACTTTAAGGTCCGGCTGGTGCTTTCTCCTGATTTTCTGCAAATCTTTCAGGCCTGTAATCATGTGCTCTTTCAGCCGCCTCCTCTAATATACGATACTTGCGGAGGATCTTTGAAACATCCTTTCTGCTCAGCCTGCCGTGAACCTCGTCGTCCACCGTTATCACCGGGGCGAGGCCGCAGGCGCCGATGCAGCGGGTGCTTTTTACAGTGAACAGCCCGTCTTCCGACGTGTCAACGTCCTTCAAGCCAAGCTCTCTTCTGAAATCGTCCATTATAGCTCTTGCGCCCTGCAAATAACAGGCGGTCCCCAGGCAAACGTTAACACTGTGCCTGCCCCTGGGCTCGGTGTGAAACAGTGAATAAAATGTTACCACACCGTTTACCTCGCTTACCGGTATTCCAGTCTTTCCCGAAATATATGTCTGAACCTCCTCAGGGAGGTATCCGAAAATGTTCTGGGCTTCCTGCAGTATGCGGATCAGCTGTCCTCCTGATCCGTAGCGGTCAATTATTTTATCAAGGCGGCTGTATTTTTCATCCAGATCTTTGTCAGATCTGTTTATTTTGAACACCTCCCACATCGAAGTTAATAGAAATAGTTTAGATTTTTTGGCCTTTTTTAATACGGTTATACTTATGTACAAAAATGGTAATGCTTACAATAAAAGAATATGGAGGGTTATTTTTGACAAGCCGGTACAATTACGGAAAAAGATTTTTCAGCCTCGGCCTCGGCAGGCTGCGTGAAATAAGGTCAAGGGGGAAATACAGGCGCTATTATGTTAAGCCGGCCCAAAGCGTAAACCCCATGGCCAGTAATATCGACTTCTATGGCCTGCTTTTGGCGGCATCATTTGTTGTTTTCACCGTTTCCACATGGTATACCGGAAGTCCCTCCAGGGGGCTTTTCGTAACGGCACCCCTGATGACGCCGGTTGTTTACCTGGCATTCAGGATTAGAAGGGCGCTGGAAAATGAAGCGCGGCTCCACAACAGGCTCTGGAGGGCCGGCAGGATATGTCAGGAAAAGATAAAAAATATAGGTATTGACAATCTGAATACGCTGGTGATGGAGATACTGGAGAAAATCCCCGGTTATTCCGACGTTCACTTAATTAAGGACCGCCCCGGTGAAAAGGGAGATATATCCATGTGCATGTCGGTCAGGGCGCTTCGTGAAGGTGAGCCCGTGGTGGTGGGATGCGTTATTCCTGACGACTGTGACACTCCGGTGACCACCGAAAAAATATCTTATTTGCTGGAGGAAATGAAAAAGCTGGACATAAAGGGCGGCATACTGGTGGCTGCCGGAACGTTCTCCGGCGAGGCAAGGAGAGCGGCGCTGGAGTTAAAAAAGATCGTTACACTGGTGGACCTGTACAGGATTGTGGACCTGGCCAGGAAAACCGGCCACGAGATATTCCCTTCCGGCATTTCTGACGGAAAGCCGGAAAAAGAAATAGGGTCATTCAGATATAAAAAACTGTTCAGGTATGCACTGGAAAGAAAAAAGGCAAAAAATTACCTGTTTTCCGCTGGATTGCTTTTGGCGATGTATTATGCCGCCGTGGAAGCCGGTATTTTCAGCTTCACCTACCTCATATTCGCAATGGTAAATATTGCTCTTTCGCTGTACTGCATAATGGTCAACAGGGAAAAAGATCTTCTGGGATCTTAGATTTCCCTATACTCCGACAGGAGGCAATTATTAAACACTAAAAATTGTTAAGTTTTTTTATTTTTTGGAGGAATTGCCCAAAACCTGGTCGAAATTCTATTAATAATCTCACTATTCAAACCACTGAAGGGGGAAAACAACATGAGTATAAGGGTTAAACTTCTTTTGGGCTTTGGATTTATGGTTGCAGCCCTGGTTGTGGTTGGCATATATGGGAATATAATGATTTCTATGCTCAGTAACAGAACCACGGAAATAGCCGAAAGCTGGCTTCCGCGGGTGCAGTCCATTGAAAAAATGCGGGCGCTGGTTTCCGAATACAGGAGATGGGAGCTTACCTACATCATTAACAACGACAGCTGGGAAAAGGCTGAAATTGAACGAAAGGTGGATTTTGCCAGTTTTCTCATAACAAAGGAATGCCAGAACTATGAAAAGCTGATAACAACCGAGGAGGAAAAAACGATATACGCCAACTTTCTAAAGCAGTGGGATTATTACAAGTCCCTGCATAAAAAGGTGGTGGACCTGCGGTTAAAGAATGATGTGGAAGGCGCCATGAAGATATTGTCGGTGGAGTCAGAAACCGTGCACCAGAACATTTTCGGCATTCTGGACACCCTGTCCGAAGTAAGCGGCAAGGGGGCCGCATCCGCCAGGGAAGAAAGCCTGGATATATTCTCAAAAACCAGGAACAATTCCTTTATTTTTATCGCAGGCTGTGTTGTGCTGTCTCTTTTTGTGTCGTACCTTCTGCTTATAAGCATCTCCAGGCCCAGCAGGTCCCTGTTGGCGGCGGCCCGGGCGGCGGCCGGAGGGGATTTAAGGCAGAATGTGAAGGTGGCAACCCGTGACGAGCTGGGAGAGCTGGCCACTGTCTTTAATGATATGTGTGACAAGCTGAGGATGATGGTCCGGCGAATTACAGAAAGCTCTGCGCTGCTGTCCGAAAGCAGCCGGGAACTTTCCGCAACGGGGGAGGAGGTCTCGGCCTCGGTGGGAGAAATGACCGAGACCGCGGCTGGAATTGCCTCCCTTTCCGAGCAGAGCGCCGCCGGGGCAAGGGAAGCATCGGCAAAGGCGGGAAGTGTCCTGGAGGCATCGGACCGTGGCTTGGTTTCTGTAAAAAATACTGAGAGAGCCATGAAATATATTCACGATTCCTCTGTTAACGCCGCCGGCTCAGTTAAGCAGCTAAACGATCTTGCCCGCAAAATAGGCAGCATCACGGAATTGATCACGTCTGTGGCCGAGCAAACCAACCTGCTGGCTTTAAACGCCGCAATCGAGGCCGCCAGGGCGGGCGAACAGGGGAGAGGGTTTGCCGTGGTGGCTGAAGAGGTCAGGAAACTGTCCGAAGAGTCGCAAAAAGCAGCCAAGGATATCGCCTCCCTTATCTCAATGGTCCAGAGTGAGACTGAAAATGCTGTCCGGGCGATGGACTCTGTAAGAACGGAAATAACAGGAGGGGTCAAGGTGGTGGGTGAAACCGGGCGGCTCTTCGAGGAAATAACCGAGGGAATCAGGGAAACGGTGGAAAACGTCAGCGGGGTTGTGGAAGGCGCGGTTAAGTCCAGCGACGGCATACGGCAAATGGCTGAAACCATTCGTCAGATAAATATCATAATGAATCAGGTGGCGGCATCATCCCAGGAGTTTATCACCATGTCCGGCGAATTGCAGCGACAGGTGGAACAGTTTAAGCTTTAAGCCAAATAAAGCCGCTGTGCGTGGCGCCGCCCTGCGCAGCGGCTTTATTATTTTTAGCAGTGTATATTCCGCAAGAGCGCCATTAATTTCTGTTATGCTAATGCCCCCTCGGCCAGTACATTATCACCATGACTCCTACCAGCGCGATAAAACCTCCAATGAGGTCATAAGAGTCCGGGACTGTTTTATCCACCTTCCAGCCCCACAGTATGGACAGCACTATGAAAATGCCTCCGTAAGCCGCGTAGACCCGCCCGAAATTAGCAGGCTGCAGGGTCGGGACTATTCCGTACAGGAAAAGAATCAACGCCCCCGCAATCCCAAACCACGGGCTTTTTCCTTCTCTGATCCAAATCCAGACCAGGTACCCGCCACCTATTTCAAACAAGCCGGCCAAAACGAAATAAAATAAGGACTTTATCAATTCCAAAATGATCCCCCCGAGTGCATATTAACTATAAGTATAAACAGCAAACGACATTGGAAAAAAGAAATTTTTATGTTTGGAGACTGTAGAACAAAAGGGGCTGCCGCCCCTTCGGACGGTATCACGTCCTCAACCCCGCAACATTTATTATTCAGGGCAGTTGCGAATGAGATAAAGACTGAAATCGCCCCGGGGACAATTTTTTCACTTATCAGCCGACCAATATGTTAAAATAAAAAACGGGAGGGATATGCAGATTGAAATTAAAAGCACTCCTTTTTGATCTGGACGGAACGCTTATCAATTCTATTCCACTTATTACATGGTCCTTTCAAAAGACCTTTGAGTATTTTGGCCTGCCGTGGAGGAACGGCGAAGTTTTAAAAACAATAGGCATCCCATTGAGGGAAGTGGCAGAGCGATACATGCCCGGCCGGGCGGGTGAATTTATTGAAAAATATACTTTATTTCAAAGGGAAAAGCATATGAACTATATTAAACCATACCCCGGCACCGCTGAAACCATGGAATTTATTAAAAACTGCGGTTACTGTACCGCAGTGGTCACCTCCAAACGCAAGTCTCCCGCCCTTAAAGATCTGGAAATTACCGGGCTTGATAAATATTTTGATATTACAGTGGCGGTTGAAGACGTGTCCAGGCCGAAGCCCGATCCCGAACCTGTGCTGAAGGCCCTTGCATTATTAAACATCAAGCCGGGCAACGCCTTATTTGTAGGTGACAGCTGGTATGACATCATGTCCGGCAGACAGGCCGGAGTAGCCACTGTGGGAGTTACGTGGGGGATGGCTTCCCGTGGGGAACTGGTGGAAAAAAAAGCCCAATTGGTAGTTGACTCATGGCAAGAACTTATAAACCACCTGAAACTTATTAAAAAAGCAAATTAAAAGCAGAAAAGACCCCCGGTTTTTCCGAAAGGCCTTTTATCATCTGGCGGGAGTGTGTGGGAATCGAACCCACCATGGACGGGTTGGCCGCCCAACGACTGGTTTTGAAGACCAGGAGCACCACCAGGCACCATCCACTCCCGTATTTTTTTTCATATCTTGCCCGACAGGCTCGTAAAAGTAATTATAACAAATCAATTTCCCTGAAACAAGGGTGAGAATTGTGGATAAATAAGGTTCATTACATCAGGGCCTACGCTTTTATGATAAAATGAATCTATAAACCATCCTCTGCCATTGATTTATGGCAAAAAATATAATAATCTAATATAAGGTTTTAAAGATATATAAATATTGAACACCTCTTCTTGCGATGGGATTAACGGTCTAAGAATCGTATCGGGAAGAGGCTTTTCATGTGGTGAGGTATTTGACATATCTTCACAATATTGTGAGTGGGTGAGGACTTGCTGGAGATTTTCAACGACATAAAAGAAGAAATTCTGAGCGTGGAAACAGAGCTGCGCAATATTGTCCTGGGCGCCGACCCACTCATCAAAGACACCTCCACGCACCTTATAAACGCAGGAGGTAAAAGGCTGAGGCCCGCGTTTTGCTTTCTTGGCGGGAAATTTTACAATTACGACAGCGAAAAAATACTCCCCCTGGCGGTAGCCCTTGAGCTGATCCACATGGCCACCCTGGTGCACGACGACGTGGTGGACTCATCCGAAACCAGGAGAAACATCCCCACAGTTAAGGCCATGTGGGGAAATAAGATATCAACACACCTTGGTGACTATCTTTTCGGAAAGTCGTTAAAACTAATAGCGGGGTATGATAATCTCATTATTCCCAGGGTGCTGGCCGACACCAGCGTTAAAATGTGCGAGGGGGAAATACAGCAACTTTCCACCTCCAACGACGTGAGCCAGACCATAAAGGACTATTTTTACCGGATAAAGCGAAAGACGGCCCTTTTGATAGCGGCCAGCTGCCAGTTGGGCGCGGTGGCCTGTGGAGCCCCGGAGTCGGTGCACATGCCCCTTAGAAGGTACGGGCACAGCATTGGCATGGCTTTCCAGATCACCGACGATATACTTGACCTGGTGGCAGACCAGGCTCAGCTGGGCAAGCCCATAGGCAGCGACTTGAGACAGGGCATTGTCACGCTGCCTCTTATATATGCGCTTAAGCACAGCCCTGAAAGGGACATGCTGGCCGACCTTTTGACCCGGGATGAAAAGGGCGAGGAAGAGATAAAACATGCCTGCCGCCTGATAGTGTCATGCGGCGGCATTGAATATTCAAATAAGGTTGTCCAAAAATACATCGATAACGCCTGGAAACAGTTATCCAGCCTTCCTGAAGTGCCGGCCAGGGAAACACTTTACACTGTGGCCCAATTTATAAGCATCAGGAAGTTTTAATGATTAATTCTAAGAAAGAATGATATGATTTGCCTAAATGCTATCCCATATCCTTAAATATTGAAAACCGGCTTTGCCTCGTGGTAGGCGGTGGCAAGGTCGCTGAAAGAAAAGTGTTTTCACTGCTGGAATGCGGCGCCTCTGTAAGGCTTGTAAGCCCAGAGACAACCGGGGGCATCAAAAGCCTTGCCGACGCCGGAAAGATTGAGTACATCCGTGATCGTTACCACAGCCGACACCTTGAAGGAGTCTTCCTCGTCATAGGCGCCACCGATGAAGACGAAGTAAACGGTAAGGTATCGTCAGATAGCATGGAAAGAGGACTCCTGGTGAATGTGGTGGACGACCCTCCCAGGGGTAATTTTTATGTACCCGCCGTGGTAAGAAGAGGATCCCTGCAAATAGCAATTTCAACGGACGGCAAAAGCCCAATGCTGGCAAGGATAATACGCCAGCGCCTGGAGGAGGCTTTCACTCCCGGATTTGGCGAAGTGGTGTCCCTGATAGGTGAATACAGGGAGAAGATTATTAAAGGTACAGCGGACCCCGTTAAGAAAGAAAACCTCCTGTCATCCCTTCTTGACGGCGAAACCGTGGAACTTTTGTGGAAAGGCAAGTTTGAACTGGCAAAGGAGCGCATAAGGAATGCTTATACTGGCGGTGGGAGTGAACCACAGGACCGCTCCCGTTGAAGTAAGGGAAAAACTGTCATTTTCCGATCACTCCCTCGGTGAGTGGCTTGCAAGGCTTAATTCCTATCCCGCAGTGGAGGGCTGCGTCATAATCTCCACCTGCAACAGGACGGAAATATACTGCGCCACCAGGGAAATGGACGAGGGGCTGGGGGCGGTATGGGATTTTCTGTCCGCCAAGTCCGGGGTGGATATTTCCGAAATTAAAAACTGCACTTACGTGCACAGCCTTTACGACGCCATAAGGCACCTGTTCAGGGTGGCTTCCGGACTGGACTCCATGGTGTTGGGCGAGACCCAGATACTGGGCCAGGTAAAAAGCTCATACATGTCGGCATTTGGCCACGGGTCCACCAACAAGGTTCTCAACACACTATTCCAGCAGGCAATAACTGTTGGCAAAAGGGTAAGGACCGAGACCGGCATAGATAAAAATTCGGTTTCCATCAGTTACGCCGCTGTGGAGCTGGCCAGGCAGATATTCGGCAGCCTTCAGGGAAGGTCCGTCCTCATCATCGGCGCCGGAAAAATGAGCGAGCTTACCGCTGTGCACCTGGTGGCAAACGGGGTTTCGGGTATTATAGTTTCCAACAGGTCATACCACAAGGCGGAAAAAATGGCCGGCAGGTTTGGAGGCAGGGCGGTAAGGTTCGATCAGCTATTCAATTGCATGGAGAGATCCGACATTGTGATAAGCTGCACCTCCGCGTCACATTACGTGGTCAGGAAAAGCGAAATCTCCGATCTGATGAATAGGCGGGACGGGGCAAAAATAGTGATGATAGACATCGCCGTGCCCAGGGATATAGAACCATCGGTGGGGGATATAGAGGGTGTGACCCTTTACGATGTGGATGACCTGCAAAACGTGGTGGACCAAAACCTTGCCGAAAGGAAAAAGGCGGCTGTGGCGGCCGAAAGCATCATAGAGGAAGAGCTGGACGAATTCATGAAATGGCTGGGAACGCAGTTTGTAGTGCCTACCATAGCGTCACTGAAAAAGCTGGGTGAAGAGATAAAGCAAAAGGAAGTGACCAGGGCATTGAACAGGCTTGGTGATATTTCCGACCATGACAGAAAAGTGGTCAGTTCCATGGCCAATTCCATTATCAATCAACTGCTGCATATCCCGGTAACAAGGCTCAAGGAATACGCCATCACCCCGGAGGGACACCTTTATACCGAGGTTGTGCAGAATTTATTCGACCTGGATGTACCCGGCCAGCAGCCAAAGTCTGAAAAAATGGCCAGGTCGGAAATCAAGCTGTTAAAAAGGCGCTGATCCATATTAGCTGAAAAAGTTCACGGGCGGGGCTATAATTGCCCCGCTTGAGGCTTGTATAAAGCAAAGAAAATTTTCTTTGAATTACGGAGGACACAGAGAACGGAAAGGAGAAAAATTATATCTAAAGTCAAAATATAGAAATACTA
>JBMOPB010000059.1:0-6897 GCA_049325055.1 Bacillota bacterium | reverse complement strand
TGGATTTAGGAGGAGATAATATTGTCTTCCACTAATCAAAAAGTTGACATACTGGTGGCCGGGGTAGGCGGCCAGGGTACAATTCTGGCCAGCGACATTCTGGCCGAGGTTGGCCTGCAGTGTGGGTATGATGTCAAGAAGGCTGAAGTTCACGGCATGTCACAGAGGGGTGGTGCCGTTGAGAGCCACGTACGATGGGGGGAAAAAGTGTACTCGCCCCAGGTGGAGGCCGGAAAGGTGGACTACCTTTTGGGGTTTGAAATGCTGGAGGCCGCGCGCTGGCCGCATTTCATAGCACCGGGAGCCACCGTGCTTATAAACCGGCACCGCATTTCCCCGCCTTCAGTCAACCTGGGGACGGCATCTTACCCGGGAGAGGATGAAATAGAAAAAATACTATCCGGGGCCGGGAAGGTATACTGGGTGGATGCTGCCGCCGCGGCTTCCAAACTGGGAAATCAGACAGTGGCCGGGGTTGTTATGCTGGGCTTCTTTTCGAGGCTGAGAACCGAGCCTGAGGAAATATGGCTCTCGGTTATTTCAAGTCTTGTTCCGCAAAAATTTGTCGATTTGAACCTGCAGGCTTTCAGAGAAGGCCGGAATATTTCGCTTTATTCCTGATTAAAGGGGGGGATTAAATGAGAAATGTTTGTGTTATTGCCGGAGGGCAGTCCCAGTGGGGCGTGCGCAGCGCCACCCAGAGGGATATGTTCCAGGAGGCTGGAAAAGCCTGCTTTGAGGATAACCCTGCCATTACCAACAAAGACATTGACGGGATAATCGTGGGATCAGCCTACACCGAGAGATGTTCATTTCAGACTCACCTGGCCCCGATGGTGGCCGAGTACCTGGGAATTAAGCCCAAAAATCTCTGCGCCAGGGTGGAACTTCTTTGCGCCACCGGCAGCAGCGGGATAATACTGGCCTATGCCATGATAAAAAGCGGTGAGGCCGACGTTGTAATGGTAATAGGGGGAGAAAAGCTGTACACTCCCCAGCGCTGGGAGATTAATTACAGCGAGCTGGCTTCGGTTGACCACGACTGGGACGGAAGCATGGGCCTGGGGCTGCCGCCGCCGGTCTTCGCCGCAGTGGCCAAACAACACATGAAGCTTTACGGTACAAAAGAGGAGCAGTTGGCCATGGTGTCGGTAAAAAACCGTCGCAACGGCCTCAACAACCCCAAGGGGCAGTTCAGGGAGCCCATCACTCTTGAAACTGCCATGAATGCCAAGGCCATAGTCAGGCCTATGAAGCTTTTCGACTGCTGCCCCGTCACCGACGGCGCCGCCGCCATAATACTGGCGGTGGAGGAAAAGGCCAGGCACCTCACCGACAAGCCTTTGGTTTACATAAGAGGGACCGGACAGGCAAGCACTCACAACATGTCAGCCAATTTCAGCAACTGGACCACCTGGGAGTCGCTTAAGGTAGCGGCACAGCAGGCCTACGCCAAGGCCAGGGTAACCCCCAAGGATATCAATGTGGCCCAGACCCACGACTGTTTCACCATATCAGAAATAATCGAGTACGAGGAACTGGGCTTCTGTGAAAAAGGCGAGGGAGGATGGTTCATACAGGAAGGAAAGTCGGACTTCGGCGGCCAGGTGCCGGTAAACACGGATGGAGGCCTTTTGAGCTGCGGCCATCCCTTCGGGGCCACCGGCATCCGGCAGGGCATAGAGATCATGCGGCAGCTGCGGGGAGAAGCGGTAAGGCAGGTGGAGGGCGCACGCATAGGACTTACTCATAACCTGAGCGGGTTTATTGCCGCCCACACCGTCCTGATTTACGGGAGGGATATGGAATGAATTCAATACTTGACGGAAAATATGCCGTCACCATGGATATGTATCCCCTGCAAAGCCCTGAATTCAACAGGATACATCACTTTTACGAGAACCTTAAGGCCGGCAGGCTGACTACCACCAAATGCAAGGACTGCGGTAAACAGTCTTTTCCCCCCAGGGTAATATGCCCGGATTGCATCTCGGAAAACCTGGATTGGGTCGATCTCCCGGTCACCGGGCGCGTGATTGTGGCCACCGAGGAAGAGATTGGCGTGCCTGTGGGGTTTGAGACCCCGTTGATACATGCGTTAATAGACTTAGATGGGCAACTGACAATGTTTGCCAGGATAAAGGGCTGTAAAATGGGAGAACTGAAAGAGGGAGACCAGGTGAAGCTGACGGTATTTCCGGTGGACCCGGTGCCGGTGGACGGCAAAAAGGGGGCAGTGATTCTCCAGGAGAGAGTATTCTTCGCATTTGAAAAAATATAAAGTTTGTGGAAGACGCTTTTCGGGCAAGCCCTTAAAGAGCGTTTTATCAGTCTTAGGGAGACTTGCGGGGACAGGAAGATTGCGGCATGGAACCCAGGTACACGGATTATACCTGGAAGGCAGTGATAGGCATGATAATCAGCGAAATTATCGAACCTTCCCTGGTGGTTTTGAAAAAAGGTTGCAATGTAAAATCCGCGGTGAAGGAACTGGTGGAGAACAGGCTGGTTGGGGCGCCGGTGGTGAATGACGGCAGGGTGGAGGGGGTCCTTTTGCTGATTGACGCTCTCAATTTTCCCGGCGATACGTCAGTGGAAAAAGCCATGCGTACAGATTTCCCCAGGCTGAAGGTCACTGACCCGGTGGAGAAAGTTACTTTCGGCCTGTTGCCGGTTTATCCCGTCACAGATAATGAGGGGAGCCTGGAAGGAGTCATAACTGAAAACTCAATAAACAATATATTACAGAAATCGCTAAGGCTTTCCCGTCACCGCACAGAGGTTATTCTGGAATATACACACAACGGTATTCTTGCCATTGACATAGATGGCTATGTTACCGCGTGCAACAGCTCTGCCGGGCGGCTTCTCGGGATGAGGCAGGAAGATATAGTGGGAAGGCCTGTCAATGATCTATTCCCCATGGATAAGTGTATACTGCCGAGGGTTATGGAAACCGGGCGCCCCGAGTACAGCCGTAAAATAGTTATTAACGGGCGGACCATGGTTTCCAACAACACCCCAATTTTGATCGAAGGGGAAATAGTGGGGGCTGTGGCGGTATTCCAGGACATAACTGACCTTGAGCGTGTGTCGTCGGAGTTGGATTCAGTACGTCATCTTTATAAACAGCTTGACTCTGTAATAGAATCATCCTTTGACGGGATAATGCTTACCGATTCAAGAGGCAGGGGAATAAGGATAAACAGGGCTTTGGCCAGGCTGACAGGCCTTGATGAATCATATTTTGTGGGAAAACCGATTGACGACCTGTTTAGAAAAGGAATTTTCAGGTGCGAGTCTGTGACTATAAAGGCGCTTCAGGAAGGAAGGACAGTTACAGCTGTTCAGTACATCATCCCCACAGGCAAAGAGGTGCTGGTCACCGGCAACCCCATATTCGATTCGGAGGGGCGGATCTCGCTGGTGCTGACAAATGTGAGGGATGTTACCGAACTCAACCAGCTTAAGGAAAAACTCAGAGAATCGCAGATGCTGACCGCCCGCTACCACGCAGAGCTTTCCCAGCTTCTGGTGGAAAAGCTCCGGCATGACAAGGTTATAGCCAGAAGCAAAGAGATGATAGAGGTGTTGAACATCGCTGTCCGTGTGGCGCAGACCGACAGCACCGTTCTGATAGCCGGGGAATCAGGTGTGGGAAAAGAAGTGGTTGCAAGGGTCATTCACAATGAAAGTGAAAGGTCAAAGCATGGAAACCTCATCCAGATTAACTGCGGAGCCATTCCGGAAAACCTTCTGGAGGCCGAGCTTTTTGGATACGAGCCCGGGTCTTTCACCGGGGCCAGTAAACAGGGCAAGCTGGGACTGTTTGAGTTGGCCCATAAGGGTACAATATTGCTGGATGAAATAGCGGATCTTCCCTTAAATCTGCAGGTAAAGCTTTTACGGGTTTTGCAGGAGCAGGAGGTATATCGTATAGGGGGCGTCAGGCCCATCAGGCTGGACGTAAGGGTTATAGCGGCAACCAATAAGGACCTGTGGTCCTGTGTTCAGCAGGGAACATTCCGAGAGGACTTATTCTACAGGATAAATGTTGTCCCAATTACTGTGCCGCCACTGAGGGAGCGGAAGGAGGACATAATTCCCCTGGCCCTGCATTTCCTCAAATTGTTCAATGAGAAATACGGCGCCGGAAAGAAACTGGACTCCGGGGCAATGTCGGTGCTGGAGTTATATAACTGGCCCGGGAATGTCAGAGAACTGGAAAACCTTATCGAGAGAATTGGAATTCTTTGCGAAGACGGGTTGATTGGCTCCCGGCAGTTGAGGGATCAGCTTTACCGGAACGAAAAAAAGACATTGCAGCCCATCATGGTGAATAGCCTTATGCCGCTAAAGGATGCCCAGGAAATACTGGAAAAGGAACTGCTTAATACTGCCCTAAACAGGTTCAAAACTACCAGAAAGGCTGCCGAGGTGCTGGGCATCGCCCACTCAAGCGTGGTTCGGAAGGCGGCAAAGTATAAATTGAAATCGGTGCAGCAGTGGACCAAAACATTGGGAAATGAACATTAAAATAAGATATTGGCTAAAGAAATGATATGGTCCGCTTACGCTGGTGCCGGTGCATAACCGCACCAGCTTTTTATTTTTTATTAATGATATTTATCGCACAAGGCATCAGCTTAACCCTCGATAACAACCATTCGGCACTTATAAACGACTGCTTGGGGTGCAGAGGTAATGCCAGGCGGTATTTTTGCAATTGTCACATAATTCATAAATGTGTCAAAAGGGGGAGTGGTTATGGAACAGCAGATCAATTTTCCAGAGAGATTCAATGCGGCTGAGCACTTTGTGGACCGCAACGTGGATTTGGGTTTTGGCGGTAAAACGGCCATTTATTTCGGTGACGAAAGAATTACCTACCGGGAAGTGATGGAAAATGTAAACCGTACCGGAAACGCGCTGCTTTCGTTGGGCGTTGGCCTGGAAGACAGGGTAATGTTATTGCTGCCGGACTCTCCCGAATTTGTTTACAGCTTCTTCGGCGCAATGAAAATCGGAGCTGTGCCCATTCCTACCAACACTATGCTAAAGCCGTCCGACTACCGTTACCTGCTTAACGACAGCCGCGCCAAGATACTGGTGGTCAGCAGGGATCTGCTTCCAAACATAACCGGTATTGCTGCGGACCTTCTTTACTTAAAGCAGATTATATTGGCGGGGGAACCGGAGGATGGGACTATTGATTTTTATGATCTGATTAAAAAATCGTCTACTGTTTTAACTGCCGCCAAAACCTCCCCGGATGACACCGCATTCTGGCTTTACAGTTCCGGCACCACAGGTTTTCCAAAAGGGGCGGTCCATCTTCACCACGACATGATTTACTGCGCCGAAAACTATGCAAAGGGCGTTCTGGACATCAGGGAGAGTGATATCACCTTTTCAGTGGCCAAGTTATTCTTTGCCTACGGACTGGGAAACGGGCTGTACTTTTCTTTTCATGTGGGGGCTTCAACGGTCCTGACTCCTCAACGACCCGTCCCGGAACACGTCTTCGAAGTTGTCACAAGATACAGGCCGACACTTTTCTTCGGTGTGCCCACATCATACGCCGCGCTTTTGCAGGTGGACGACGCCGAAAAAAAATACGACCTCGGTTCAATAAGGTACTGTGTATCGGCGGGAGAGGCCCTTCCTTCGGCAATATACCTGCAGTGGAAGGAAAAATTCGGGCTGGAGATACTGGACGGCATAGGGTCAACTGAGATACTGCACATTTTTATAAGCAACAGGCCTGGTATGGCTAAACCGGGCAGCAGCGGACTGATGGTTCCGGGGTACGAGGCAAAAATAGTCGATTACGACGGCAACCCGGTGGCCCGCGGTCTTGTGGGGACCCTGATGGTAAAAGGGGACAGCATTGCCGCTTATTATTGGAACAAGCACAAGAAAACAAAGGAGACTTTTATAGGCGAGTGGATAAACACCGGAGACCAGTACTATCAGGACGAAGACGGTTACTTCTGGCACGTGGGCCGCGGTGACGACATGATTAAGGCCGGCGGGATCTGGGTATCTCCTGTGGAGGTTGAAAATGCACTGATGTCCCACCCTGCGGTTCTGGAATGCGGCGTGGTTGGAAGCCCCGATGATGACGGGCTGTATAAGCCCAAGGCGTACGTGGTGTTTAAATCCGGCGTGAAGGCGACAGAGGTGCTGTTGGACGAGCTGAAGATTTTTGTAAAATCCAGCATAGCGCCATACAAATACCCCAGGTGGATTGAGCCGGTGCAGGAACTGCCGAAAACTGCCACCGGCAAGATACAGCGCTACAAGCTCAGGGAAATGGACCGGAATAAAAAGATTCCGGTTGCCTGACAGCGCTCAAGGGACAATAAAACGGCGGAAAGGAGGTTTTTTTATGAACAAAGGGGCAATAAGCGCGTTTGTGTTTGTTACGGCCGCAATACTTATGATCATTCGGATCGACTGGTGGTGGTGGGGCAAAAATATGGAACCGCTTGTATTCGGCTGGCTTTCTTACCCGGTACTTTACCAGTTGGCCATATGGGCTGCCGGGTACGCACTGGTTGCAATTGTAGCCAGGTACCTCTGGGTTGACCCTAAGGAGTGATCCATACATAATTGAATATTTGATGCCAACTCTACTGAAAAGGGGGTTTAATGGTGGACAGTAATCAAATTGCCGTTTTATCAATGCTGGTATTATACACTGCATTTATAGTTGTCATAGGCTGGTGGAGCACCAAGTACGCCAAGAAAAGCCTTGAGGACTACGCCATGGCCAGCAGGGAATTCAAGGCCCTGGTACTTTTCGGGGGGGTATTCGGAGCCAATATATCCGCGGTTACGCTAATAGGAATTCCCGGCGGCGCCTACCACAGGGGACGGATTATGGGACCGTAT
>JBMOPB010000058.1:0-6975 GCA_049325055.1 Bacillota bacterium | reverse complement strand
TGGTTTGTATGCCTAATCCTCCCCTGAACTTCCCGGGGCCGCCGGAGTCGGTGATTAGCCGTGAGCTGTTTATAATAAGGGGGAAATCCCTTTCTATAATCTCAACAGGGGTGCCCATTAGGTTGGAAATACCCGCGCCCACCCCGTCCATGCCGTCGCCGGACACTTTTGCACCCTGGCCTCCTCCATGGGTTTCAGCCAATGAGTAATATTCCTCCCCCGATGAAGGGATACCCCCTGCGGTAAAGCTACAGGCGCTGCCGGTTCCGGCGGCCTCTATCCTCTCGGGAATAGCTGAGGCAAGGCAGCCAAATACTGTGTCCGTTACCCGCTGGGCGGTGTTGACGCCGGCCAGGGCTACGGGTGCGGGGAATCCGGGGTTTAACAGCGACCCTTCGGGCGTGATAGCCCTTATTGGTCTGAAAAAACCGTCATTTATAGGTATTTCAGGGCAGAGCGCCGACCTTACAGCATAATAAACACCGGACAGGGTTAATTCTCTGGAGGCGTTTACCGGATACTCAACCTGGGGATGAGTGCCTGTAAAGTCAAAAGTAAGATTATCATCATCCTTTGAAACCGTGAGCCTTATATTTACGGTAAAACCAGGCTGGCTGTCAACTTCAATAAAATCCTCAAAGGTATAGATTCCGGCGGGCAGTATATTCAACAACTCCCTGGTCCGGGTTTCGGTCCGGTCAATTATTCCGGTCATGTATCGTTTAATTTTGTCCGTGCCGTATCTTACCACTAGATCATTCAGCCTTTTTCCCGCGAATTTGGCGGCCGAAAGCTGGGCTTTTATGTCGGAGGTAAATTCAAAGGGAGTTCTAATATTGGAAGAGATCAGTAATGCCAGGTTGTTGTCAAGTTGTCCCTTTTTGACTATTTTTACCGGAGGGATGCGGATGCCCTCATGATATATTTCCCAGGAGGAGGTGGGCATTCCGCCGGGTACAAGGCCCCCGGCATCTGAGTGATGGGCGATGCTGGCAACCACGGCCAGGGGAACATGGTTATGGTATACCGGTGAGACCATGCATATCCACGGCGGCTGAAATCCACGCAGGTACGGGTCGTTGGTTATTATCGAGTCCCCCTGTGACAGGGAGTGTAGGGGATGAATTTTTAAAACGGCCTGAGCCAGTAAGTGTAGAGGGCCCAGGTGAACGGGAACGTGGTCGCCCACAGCTGCAAGAAAGCCCCCTGTGGTGAATATTGCCGTGGAATAATTGCGTTTTTGACTGATGCCGGTAGAAAGGGCCCTGGCGGCCAGAACCTCCCCCATCTCTTCAGCTATGGAAGAAAGCGCGTTGCTTATTATTTCAAGGTTTACGGGGTCCATCATTTCACCACCGTGTTGATGATTATATTGCCGTGTGCGTCCACAGAGGCGGACATCCCGGGGCAGACCACTGCTGTGGAATAGTCCAGGCTGATTATGGCGGGACCCTTTAAAAAGCTGTGCGGGGAAAGACCGTTGCTGTCGTAAACCGGAGTGTCAAATTCTTTACCCCCGAACACAACACTCCTTGTTTTTCCCTGACTGTGGGTGTCAAAAGAATTACGGTCAGTTAAAACGTTATAAAAAGAATTGGAAGAATTCTTTTCATCCTCATACGCATATGCCATCGCGGTCAACCTCAGGTCAGTTATCTCGGCTTCTAATTTTTCAGGGGAATATCCGAACCGTGATTCATACTCCACGCCAAAAGCCCGGCCAAGGAGCTTTAAATCAGCCGGGGTCAGTCTTCCGGAGGGCACCTGCATGTTTATTACATGGGACTGTCCTGTGTATCTTATATCAGCGCTGCGGAGTACCACTACCTGCCAGGAAATCCCCCCGCTTGAAAATTCCTCCCGGGCCTTTTTTTCAAGGAGGCGGAATTCATTATCAATAATTTCCGGGTTGGTTTGGGCCAGAGGTGAAATAAAACTGTGGCGATAATCCCTCCGCAGGTCCGCAAAGAGCATCCCAAGGGCCGAATAAACACCGGAATAAAACGGGATCAGAACGTTCGGTATACCCAGTTCCTGTGCAATTTCGGCGGCGTGAGCCGGACCGGCCCCCCCAAAGGACACCAGGGTGAAGTCTTTCGGGTCATAACCTGTTCCTGTGAAAATCTTTCTTATCGCTCTTACTATGTTAGAGTTTGCAACCTTTATGATTCCTTCGGCGGCGTCTCTCACAGGTATCCCCATAGGATTGGAGACGTATTTTTCCACTGCCTCCACGGCCGGGGCAATTTCCGGCTTGATTCCCGCCCTGGTGAAGCTTTCCGGGCTTACCCTGCCCAGTATAAGGTTGGCGTCGGTGCAGGTGGGAAGAGTTCCCCCCCTGGCAAAGCAGGCCGGGCCGGGGGATATACCCGCGCTGACAGGACCCACGTTAAGGAACCCGTTTTCTGCCCGGGCGATACTTCCTCCGCCTGTGCCTATGGTATTTATGTCCAGCATGGGGATCGCCAGCGGCTGTCCGCTTATAAACCCGGAGCTTTTGATTCCGGGACGGTCTTTATGTATAATGCTAAAATAGGTGGACGTGCCCCCCATGTCCAGCGCCACAATGTTGGGCCTGCCGGTACGTCTGGCAAGCTGAGCGCATGCGGCGACACCGCCGGCGGGACCGGACAGGACCGTGCGGATGCTTTCTTTTGCCGCCTGGGAGGCGTTCATCACCCCGCCGTCGGACTGGAATATCCAAATACCCGGAGTATTATTACTGCCGGATCTGAGGCGGCTTGCCAGTTTTTCTATATAACTTCCCGCAACAGGTGTTAATGCGGCGTTTAAAACCGCGGCAGCGGCCCTTTCGTATTCGCCGGGAAAAGGATATATCTCGCTGGAGATGGTGACGGGTATTCCCGGGATTAGATCGGTGATAATATCTCTGACCCTTTGCTCATGCAGGGGATTTTCATAAGAATGTAGAAAACAGACGGCTATCGACTGGATTCCTGATTCTTGAAGCCGGGGAACAATAAAACCGGCAACCTCATCTTCGTTGAGGGGTATATGTACATGCCCGCCGGGCAGCACCCTTTCGCTTATTTCAAAAACATATCTCCGGGGTACCATTGGCGGGGTCTTTCGGTCTGCCAGGCGGTATGCATGGGGACGCGCCTGTCTGCCGATGTGCAGAACGTCCCTGAAGCCGCGAGTTACCAGAAGGGCCGTTCCGGCACCCGTGTTTTGTGCTATGGTATTTGCGGCCACGGTGGTTCCCAGAGTTACCATACTTAAATAATCCATGCCGGCGCCGGATAGTTTGCACAGACAGGCCAGTGCATGCATTATGGCCGAGGAAGGATCTTCAGGGGTTGATGGAACCTTCACGGAAAAGACTCTGCCTGATTTATCCAAAATCATACAGGCGCCGGTGAATGTGCCGCCGGTATCGACGGCGGCTCTCCATGCTGTAGGAAGCAATATATCTGTCATTGGTCAACCTCACAGTGCTTTTAAGTAATATTCTTCGGCATTTTTTATTATCCTTTTTATAATTGCCGGGAATTAAAACGATAATCTGGACGGTTTGCGGGGTGAATCAAATATTGGGTGCAGTGCTGGTTAAAAGCTGCAAGTCATACCAATATGGTGAAGTAGAAGAAGCCGTAGCTTTTCTTCTTGAGGGTTTGGGCGGCATTAAAAACTTGGTCACGCCCGGCCAGATTGTTGCGCTGAAGCCTAACCTGATTGCCAGGAAAAAACCTGAAGATGCGGCCACAACCCACCCGGCGGTGGTAGAGGCGGTTGCCAGACAGGTAATAAAGGCCGGGGGCAGGCCTGTGATCTGTGACAGCCCAGGGGGCCCGTATACAAAGGGATTGTTGAAAATGGTATACAGGGAAACCGGAATGGCGGAAGTTGCCGGCAGAACCGGTGCCGGCCTGAGTCTTGACACCGGCGAGGAAGTCAGGCAATTCCCGGATGGCGTTGTTTACAAAACTTATCCTGTAATAAGTCCCCTGGCAAAGGCCGATGTTATAATAGGCCTGCCCAAAATGAAAACTCACGGTATGACAACTTTTACAGGGGCTGTAAAACTTTTCTACGGGGCAGTGCCGGGGTTAAAAAAAGCGCAGTACCATTTCAACCTGCAAAAGATCCAGGAATTCAGCCAGATGCTGGTTGACCTGGCTGTTATGCTGGAACCGGACTTAACCATTATGGACGGTGTTTGGGGCATGGAGGGGGACGGTCCCCTTTCGGGCAGCCCCAGGTATTCAGGTGTATTGCTGGCCGGGAGGAATCCCTTTGCGGTGGATGCTGCGGCCTGCCGTATGATAGGCTTAAATCCCGGGAGAATTCCATACCTGGCCCTGGGCCAGGAGAGGGGCCTGGTAGGAGATTTCGAAAGTATCGAAATAAAAGGGGACGGCTTTCAAATTCTCAGCCCCCCCTATAAGCTGCCGGGGCATAAAAATATCGACTTTAACCTGCCGCCTTCGGTCAAAAAGGTGCTGGGGCGATGGTTTCAGCCCAGACCGGTTTTCAGCCGGGAGGCCTGCGCCGGCTGTGGTGACTGCGCCAGGGCCTGCCCCTCCGGAGCCATAGAAATAAGCGGAGGCAAGGCCAGGGTCAATCTGGACCAGTGCATCCGCTGTTTTTGCTGCCATGAAATGTGCCTGCCGAAGGCGGTATCCATATACCAGTGGTGGCCGGCGAAAAAGTTCCTTCGTTAGGCGTTGAAGTGTTTTTTAAGCCATTTCAAAGTGACATCCCATACCAGGCGGTGGTGGGCGGAAAACTGGTGGTCCGCACTCTCCACGTAATGCAGCTCCCTGGGTTCGCCGGCCGATGAGTATATTAAGGTTGCCTCGCCGGGCGGCACCACGTCGTCTGCGGTCCCGTGTATGACAAGCAGGGGGCGGGGAGGGATGAGGGACGAGCATCTGATTACATCGTAACGGGACAGGTCGGTAAAGAAAGACCTTTTCAAATAAATTATCCCTTCGGATCCGGCCAGGGTAACCAGTTCGTTTTCGTTTTCGGGGAGATCTTCATCGGTAAAGCCCATGAAAAGGTCGGTCAGGGATACAGGAGCAGCCCATGTGCAAACGCCGCCGACCCTGCTGTCGGAGGCCGCGTGGCAGACGGCGGTGGTTCCCCCGAAGCTTCTGCCCATGGTTATAACAGGTCCGGCGCTGTTTTCCAGGCAGAAGTCCACGGCCCCCTTGAGGTCACCTATATGCCCGCTCAGTGAAATATTTTCAAATTTACCCTCGCTTTCGCCACATCCCGCAAAATCAAACAGTAGTACGGAGAAGCTGTTTTGGGCCAGGTATTCAGCCATTTCAACAGCCTTGCCCTGACCTTCCTTGCTTCCGGTAAAACCGTGACAAATCACCACCGTGGGCCTGTTGATTCCGCCGGAACCCTGAAAAAACAGTCCGGCCAGCCGTTCTCCCCTGTCGTTTTTAATAAAAATCTTTTTCATGGTGAAACATCTCCTAGCTTATTTTCAGCCGAATACAGGTAATTTGTCGGTACTCCTGAACAACACTTTTCCCCCGGGATAAGTCACCGTCAGTTGAAGTCCGAAGCTTTCAACAAAAAATATTGAACTGCCTGGATGGTATGTCGTACCGCGTTCCGCTCCACCTCCAGCGGGTCCTTTGAGGCGAAGATTCCCACGGAGTATTCCATAGACTTGCCGTAGGTCCCCCATTTGTTCTTTTCCACCATGTATGGGTACATAGCAGCTTTCCTTTCAAATTAAAAACTTTACTGTGGAGATTATTAGCCGGGGAAAATTATTTTCCTGCCTGTCACTATCTTTCTTTTAACGGAAGGTATATTGGGAAAAAGGTAGAAGTAATGTTTGTTGATATTACCGGTGTGAGGCATGATGTGTTGTTTGCTGCTGCTGTAAAAAGAGGATTTATTAAAGGAATATCGGTGACTTTTACGCTGGCAAAAATAGTTGTGCCGGTTTATGTCCTGATAACATTTTTAAAACATACACCGGCAATAGGCTATATTGCTGACCTTTTTGAGCCCGCCATGAGGCTGGTGGGACTGCCCGGAGAAGCGTCAATAGCCATTGTTCTCGGTTACCTGACCAATTTATACGCAGCCATTGGGGCCATTGCGTCATTAAACCTTTCGTCAAAGGAAACCACCATAATAGCCCTGATGCTTTTGATATCCCACGCCATGCCGATGGAAACGGCGGTGTCCCAGAAGGTGGGGGTAAACGGCATTGCCATGCTGGCAATAAGGACTATCCTTTCAATTCTGGCGGGTGCGTTTCTCAATATAGTGTTATAAACATAAGTGGAGCATAAAATGTTTGACTTTCAGTCCTTTATAAACGAGGCGGCCAGGGGCAGCGTTAAAAACGTTCTGATCATGGCTTCCATAATAATACCTATAATGATTTTGCTGGAACTGGCCAGGGAACTTCAAATACTGGACCGATTCTCCAGGAGGGTGGCTCCTGCCCTCAGAATATTCGGCATGTCCCCTGAGGCTGCCTTTCCCCTTTTGGGCGGGTTTATATTCGGAATCAGCTACGGTGCCGGGATATTGATCGACGCGGCAAAAGGCGGCAGGATGTCCTGGAGGGACATGTTCCTGGTGAATGTTTTCCTCTCGGTCTGCCATGCCATAATTGAGGATACCGCGCTTTTTCTGGCGGTGGGGGCCAATCCCTTTGTTATTATTGTGGGGAGGCTCATTCTGGCTGTGATTATAACATTTATGGTGAGCAAATACTTTGACAGGTACGTGGAGAAAAAGGTGTCCCGGACCGAAAAAAGCACAGTATAAAAGTTTAGTCTCGCTTCATAAGGTGACTGAAAATCATTAATAATAGTCCGGGCTTAAAACGCCCGGACTATTTAATTCATCCGCTTTAGCGAGTTCGAAACGGAGTTTCGAACATAAAACCACCCGTTACACGGGTGGAGACAAAAACTTATAGAAAAAAAAATTCTCCTTCCGCTATAATGATGATTGTTCAAGCCATCA
>JBMOPB010000057.1:0-59258 GCA_049325055.1 Bacillota bacterium | reverse complement strand
CGCGGCTCTGGAAGCCGCCAAGGCAGGATACAGCGTGGCGTTGGTGGAGAAAGAGGATACGCTGGGCGGCTGGCTGAAGAAATCCTATAAAATAATTCCTCTCAATCCTCCCTATACCCAACCCCAGGAAAATAACCTGGACGGAATGGTCAAGGAAATTGAGGCCAACCCCAATATCAAGGTGTATACATCGGCTGCAATTGAAAAGACGGCCGGCGCACCCGGAATGTTTGATGTTACCATCGTACATGGCGGCAGCACCGTCACCGAGCGTGTAGGCGCCATCGTTCTGGCAACCGGCGCCGTTCCTTACGATGCCGGCAAACTGGAGTACCTTGGATATGGTGCATCCCCCAATGTTGTTACCCAGTCCCAGTTTGAAGAGATTGCCCAAAAAGGGACCATAGCCCGTCCCTCCGACGGTAAAGCGGTGCAGAAGGTAGCCTTTATACAGTGCGCCGGATCGAGGGACAGCGATCACCTGCCGTACTGCTCGGCCGCCTGCTGCGTTGAGTCGATAAAACAGGCCCTCTATGTCAAGGAACAGAACCCTGAGGCCGCCGTTTACGTCTTCTACAAGGACATCAGGTCTTCCGGCCAGTTCGAGCACTTCTACAAGAATGCTCAAAGCCAGGGGGTAATATTCGTAAAGGCCGACGTGACCGGTGTGTCCGATGACGGAGGAAACCTGAGCATAGAAGCCCAGGACCTGCTCATGGGTTCGTCCACCATGGCCGATGAAATTGATATGGTGGTACTGGCAAACGGTATGGTTCCCACCACCGCCTTTGAAGACCCGGCACTGTGCGGGGAAGCCCCGGCCGAGGCCGAAGCCGCTGCCAGTTCAGATGCCCCGGCTACGGAATCGGCTGCCATTATCAAGTCCAACATTTTGAACCTGCAATACAGGCAGGGGCCGGAACTGCCTTCACTCAAGTACGGTTTTCCCGATTCTCACTTTATATGCTTCCCTTACGAGACCCGCCGTACCGGTATCTATGCCGCAGGTAGCGTGAGAAGGCCAATGGACATGGCCCAGGCCGTGGAGGATGCCGCCGGCGCCGCGTTGAAGGCCATCCAGTGCGTGGAAATGACAGCCCGGGGCATGGCGGTGCACCCGCGTTCCGGCGACCTTTCGTTCCCCGAATTCCAGATGAACCGCTGCACACAGTGCAAGCGCTGCACCGAGGAATGTCCTTTCGGTGCCATCAACGAGGACGAAAAGGCCAACCCGCTGCCCAACCCCACACGCTGCAGAAGGTGCGGTACCTGTATGGGCGCATGTCCGGAGCGTATTATCTCCTTCAAGAACTACTCTGTGCCCATGATCGGCAACATGCTAAAGGCCGTGGAGGTTCCCGAAGAGGACGAGGAGAAGCCGAGAGTTCTTATATTCGCCTGCGAAAACGACGCCATTCCCGCACTGGATATGGCCGGTATCAACCGCCTAAGCTATAGCAAGTGGGTCCGTATAATACCGGTGCGCTGCCTTGGTTCACTGAACCTGATATGGATTAACGATGCCATGTCCAGAGGTATTGACGGTGTCCTGCTGATGGGATGCAAACACGGCGACGATTACCAGTGCCACTTCATGAAGGGTAGCGAACTGGCCGGCATAAGGCTGTCCAAGGTATCTGAAACCCTTACCAGGCTTGGCCTGGAGTCTGAGCGGGTGTTTATCGCAGAGGTAAGCATAATGGACTATGACAAGATACCCAAGATAATCGGGGACTTCGTGGATAAACTTGAAGAGTTCGGCCCCAGCCCGATGAAGGGATTCTAGTTGTATCCACAAAAAAGTAATCAAAAAAGGAAGGGACGGCCTGCTGGCCGTCCTGGCTCCTTTTTAAAGCAGTGAATGACTATTCAGCGGGTGACACTCCTTACAAGGAAACATCACATTTTGGCCAAAGGAGCATAGAAAAATGACTGATGTTAATGTTTCCTCTGCGCCGGTCAAATACAGTACTGAATTTTCCAAAGAAATCAATACTCTTGAAAACGGCCGGTATGTCAATATTTGCATGCAGTGCGGGATGTGTGCTCTGTCTTGTGCAACCAGGGAAGAAATGGATTATTCGCCGCGCAAACTGTTTCTATATATAAGGGCTGGTAAGAGGGAAGAGGTATTAAAGTCCAATACAATGTGGATGTGCAGCACCTGCCTTATGTGCAAGGTGCGCTGCCCCAGGGGTATTCCCATAGTGGACGTTATGCACGACCTGAAGTGCCATGCCATCAAGCTGGGATATACCGAAAGGCCCCAGGCCACATTCTACCAGGCGTTCTGGCAGGAGATCATTAACAGGGGACGCGTGTTTGAGGGCGGCCTAATGGCAAGGTATTACCTGAAGCGCGGGTGGAGCGAAATAAGGAAAGGGTTCGAGATGAAAGACCTGGGAATGAACATGATGAAGCACAGCCGCATTCCCTTAAAGCCCCCCAAGGGCATTAAAGGATTAAAGGGCATGAAGCAGATTATAGAACGGGCCCAGGCCCAGATGCATAAAGGGGAGGGAAGGTAATGAGGTACAGCTTTTACCCCGGCTGTTCTATGGAGGGAGCAGCTGTTCCGTACCTGAAATCCTTTGAGGCGGTTGCCAGGGCATTGGGAATCGGTATTGAAGAAATCCACGACTGGAACTGCTGCGGCGCCACCGTGGCTTCGGGAGTGTTAGGCGATTATCCTGCCCAGGTTATGGCCGCCAGGAACCTGGCCCTGGCCGAGCCCAATGGTCTGGATATAATTGTTCCCTGCAGTTCCTGCTACATGAACCTGGCTATTACCAACAAAAAGTTCATCGAGGACGATCATTTCAGGCTGATGGCGAACGAGGCGCTGGATGCGGCAGGCCTGAGATATAACGGTACGTTAAAGGTCCGCCAGATGATAGAGTGGATGGTCAACGACATAGGTCTTGACAGGATTAATGCCATGGTTAAAAGGCCCCTCACCGGTTTAAGGGTGGCCGGCTATGTGGGATGCCAGACTCCCCGGGTATTCCCCTGGGCCTTTGACGATCCGGAACAGCCGGTATTCTTTGACAAAATAATTGAGGCTTTGGGCGCAACTCCTGTGAAATTCCCCATGAAGGCCCGCTGCTGCGGCAGTTCCCACTCAATAACCATGCCCGAAATAACCATTGGATCGGCCTACAATGTTATAAAGTCGGCCCTTGATGACCAGGCTCAGCTTATGGTTACGCCGTGCCCAATGTGCCAGTTGAACCTTGACGCTTACCAGGGCATGGTGATGAAGAACCACCCGCTGGAGACCCCCATGCCGGTTCTCTTCATAACCCAGTTGATGAGCATCGCATTTGACCTGCCGCCGGATACCTGGGCGCTTAAATACAATATTGTATCTCCTTTCGAGGCTTTGGGTAAGTTTGGTATCAGACCTTAGAGAAAATAGCTTTTAATATTCATCAATACAAGGGGGCCGGTTAGGCGCCAGCAAGTGAGGGTTAGATTTTCCTTAAAAATATTATGGGCTTAAATAAAAAATCAGGATTTTTCCTGATTTTTTATTTTGTATAGGGTTTAATTCAGTCGTTATTCAGCGGAATATAGCTTAATACCTTCGCGGATTTTCTTGCTTATTTCCTTCATAAGATCCTGGAAATCAGCGTTTGCCATATGGGAAGCCCTGACCACCGGATTTTGAATGGTTGCCTGCTCGGTTTGATGCATCTTCTTTTTCTCTTCTTCACTAAGCTCCATGCCTGCCATCTGTTTTTTGGCCTGATCCATCTGCAGTTGCTGCAAATTTTCCACCATTTTACGGGCTTCGGCATCATGTAAAAGGTTATATTCAGCCTCTTTCATAGCTTTGTATTCATCTGTCTGGGCTATCATTTTTCCCAGTTCCAGACACATCGCCAGTGCCTCTTCAATTTTAGACATCAATTCACCTCCCCGACCTTATTTTCTCCAATTGTCAAACAAAATCCTCTTTAACATTTTTTATATTTTTATATTGAAAGGACAAAAAACACCATGTACGTTTTCCGATGTAATCACTTCGTAGCCTTCACTTTGCAGAGCCTTTTCCAGCGCCCATCTCATTCCCTTTTCATCAATATACTCTGTAATTTAAAAGTGGGGCCGTAAAAGGCCTAAAAAAGAGAAGGTAAAGGGATGAGGGAAAACCTGTAAACAAAAAAGACCGATTACCTCTGCAAAACTATATTAGAGGCATCCGGCCTATCGTTTTCGATTTGGTAATTGTTTTATTATTAAAGTAACTAAAGAAATAAATAACAATATCTCTGCGGTGGTGTTTATCTATTGCCGCTGGAAGCCTTTTTGCCCGCCGAACGGACTGTCTGCAAGGTGAATACCGGGGTTTCGCTTACACCGATCAGAGCGTCAATTTCCATAAACAACTCCTCACTCCGGATAATCCCTACCACCAGGCCGTCATTCAAAACCGGCAGGTTTTCGGCGGAATGCTTTGTCATTCCATAGACGGCCTTGATAAGCGGGTCGGTTACTTCCACTTCAAATTCCACAGGCTTCATAATATCCCGGGCCTTTTTACCGGTAGCCTCAATGCAGCGGTCGGTAAACAGCCCCTCCCAGAACACCGGAATGGCCCATTCCCTGTTAACGGTCCAGCCC
This sequence comes from Bacillota bacterium, assembly GCA_049325055.1. Lineage (GTDB taxonomy): Bacteria > Bacillota > Desulfotomaculia > Desulfotomaculales > Desulfocucumaceae > BRHc4a. Next base: position 54,632 of record JBMOPB010000057.1, on the reverse strand, counting down.
CTGTATGTGCCGCCTTTCAAGAACTGGGGCTCAATGGCGGTAAGTATATCATCGATGCTGATAAATCCTGCCAGTAGGTTGTTGTTGTACACCAGGACGGTATCAAGTTCATTGGAGAGGATGGATTTTCTCAGGGTGGAAACAACCTCTTTCACTCCGGCCTCGGCGGACACCGCCATAAAGTTTTGTAGTGATACCATAACATCGCCTATTTGCTTCTCTTTGGACATAGTTTCAGCCCTCCCTTTGAATTTTTTTATTTATCTTTTTTAACTAAGACAGGTTTATCTTGTATTTTGCACTACGCTTTTGGGAGAAGACACTGCCAGCTGAGCCTGTTTGGCGTCTGCAACACCTTTAATGAGCATTATAATCACTATGGCGCTCAGGGTGCAGGCCGATCCCAGCATCAGGACGCCGGCTGCGGTGGACCACTGAAGTTGCTTGAATACAACGGCCACTGCGGCCAGAAGAACTGTGACGGCAAAGTACAGCCTTATGCGCATTCCCTTGACATAAGCGGTGGCCACTGATCCAATCTGGGCTCCGACGCCGGCCCCCAGCAGCATAACCATGGCGCCCACGATTTCAACACGTCCGGCAGAGGCGTAGGCGAATGAACCCCAGGCGTTTGAAATCAATATTCCCAGAAGGTCGGTTCCCACCGCCACAGTGGTGGGCAGTCCCATAAGGTAGATAAACATCGGCACCCTTACGAATCCTCCGCCCACTCCCAGGAATCCCGAGACGAATCCGGTAAAAACCCCCAGGGCGATTATAAGCCACAGGGAATATTCCTTGATGCCCGAGGTGGGGAGTGAGATCATCGGTGGTATTTTAAGGCTCTGCAGTCTGCGGGCTATGGGATGAACGTCGGATTCCCCCTGCAGGCTGCCGTCTTCGTTTATTTTCTGGTTCTTCGTAAATTTGATGTACTCTGCAATCATGAACAGTCCCACCGCAAGAAGAAGGGCGATGTAGACTACACGGACAATTGGCCCAACCTGGCCGATTTTTTCCAGGTACATAATTGTCTGTTTGCCCAGTTGCACCCCGTACATGCCGGTTAGTCCCACGATAACACCAAGCTTCCAGTCAACGTGCTTTAGCAGGGCGTGCTTGAATGTGGCAACGATGGACTTACCGAATATATGAGCGATATCAGTACCGATGGCAAAAGCCATTGGGAACCCGAATATGTTCAGCGCCGGGGTTACCATGAACGCCCCGCCGACTCCGAAGAAACCTCCCAGAACACCTACGCAGAACCCTATCAAGAGCAGCGCGTAAGGGTTGACAAATGTATCAGCGATAGGTAGATACATACCCCTTACCTCCTCAGTAATCTTTCTAAAAGATTTTTAGTTTAGTGTTTTAAGTTTTCATGCTTCACCCATATTCAGTTATCAGTGGGCCCCGCCTTTAACCCCCAGTATTCGCAGAACCAGCTCGGTCAGAAGGCCCAGGGTCACTCCCATGCCTGCCATAATTCCCAGTGTTACCAGGCCGTACATATTTTTGTCCCCGGCATACAATACCTTCACATATTCATTAAGGCTTTCCAGCATAATATTTGTTCCCTCCTAAATCCCTTTATTCTCTATAAACAACTCTACAGTCATCACAGGATATGATGCTTTTAGGTAATCACCCCCTGACTTGTTTTTGCAGTCCACGGCAGCTTCCGGGCAAAATTTTTTTAGTGTAGTGACGATATAGTGCAATATATCACTTGAAATGAAAGGCATATTGTGCTATATTTTGATTATAAAAATCTGTTTAAAACACTTTTATATTGTGGTTGTGGCTGATTTCTGGCCCTCAGCCTGTTCTAATTTGCTGGTCACCGTCTTGGGGGAGACGGGGCCGGCATGGTTTGTTATAGTTAACTGGTCAGTTTCATAGAACAATTTTTCACATGCGGAAGCTGCATTAAATAATAAACTCAGATATTTCTATAGAACCGCCCCCTTTGTCAGCATGCGGGGGATTTCCGGCACACCCAGAGCTGAGAGTATCTCCTTGTGAATATCGTAGGCCGGGGTGACAAATCTGATTTCCCGGTCTTGTATCTGGTTGACAGTAAGTTTTATATCCTCAAGTAACTCCAGGGCGTTCCTTGCGCTTATCTCAATGTTTTGCCGGATCAAAATGTTTTCCATAACCTTTTCTACCAGATAGGCCAGTACCGAAATAAATACATATCCCCTTAGCCGCGATTCACTGTGTTCGGTGGTGATGGCGTCGTTGTTTTTAATAATACGGAATTCTTCCCGCGCCTCTGAATAATTGGTGTATGCATTTATTACCTCCTCGGGGGAGAGGTTGCCGGCATTGGTTTTAATGACAAATTTACCGCTTAGTGATATTTCTCTGTCCACCACGTCCTGCTTACGGAAGTAGTTGAATGTGTTGCTTTTCTCGTCATACATGCATTCAAAATAACGCCGGCAGAAGGTGTCTTTGAGAAGGCTGTTTGCTCTGTAAAAGTTTGCCTTGGCGTTTACGGCGCATTTGTTTGCCACCCATTTTTGGATCTCGGCCAGTTCTTTCTCTATGGCGTTAAGCCTGTTCTCGAGCATGTAAGTTCTTTCGGCGGCCTTTTCGGGATTGTAGCACAAAAGATAGCGGTTTTCTCCAGCCCCTATTTCTTTGTATAACAAATTATCATCTATTTTTTCGAATGACTCCGGAGGCATTGCCAGGTAGTTTTCCAGGAGGGTCAGTTCCTGGTTGAATCTGAGTTCAAGGCCTATAATGAATTTGTGGCCGTAAGCTACCAGCAGTCTTACATTTTCCTCGGTAATAATTTTTTGATCACCGACAAATATGCACTGATCAACTGCGTATTGCTGCTGTATTTGAGACACACGGCGCGGGACGGTTTCTCCGTCGGAAAAGTTGCCTAAAAACATTCTGTGACCCACCGGTATCCCGCTACCGGTGACCAGTATTCCCATATCCACCTGCTTTCTTTCCGGGCGAAAGCCTATAAATGATTTTCCGTTGCGATTGCCGTTTTCGTGTATGGCCCGTTCGAAAAAACCCCTGGTCAGATGGCAGTAGATAGTTCCCGGGTTACCCGGGAAGAGTTTCTGAATTGTCCAGAAAAGCTGCCTTTCCAAGGGCTCCTTTATTGAGAGGAGGGCATCCAGCGCCCTGACAAAGTGTTCAGTTGCCAGATTTTTACCTTCCAGCAGCGGCATATACAGGCAGCGGTACCAGTCTTCTATGGTCATCTTGCTTTTAGGCCTGATAACCTGATTGATCACCATCAACTCAATCAGTAACGGAATTATGCTTGATTTCTCAGGGCCAAGCAGGTCCCGGATTATATTGCTGACACCCAGGGTTTCCCAAACCTTTTGAACAGCTATGACCTCTCCGAAGTGGAGCACCTTCTTGGTCTCAAAAGCATCCTGGGGTTCGGGTTCGAGGCCGCATATCCTGGCCAGGCCTGTTATAAGCGCCTGGACTTTGTCTGGGGTCAGGTCTTCTATGTTGCCCAGGTTGGCAATTACACGCTGTTTTACTTTATTGCCTTCCCGGTAATTCTCGATAAGTTTAACGTAGGTATATTCTTTTCCGTTGCTTTTACTGGTCACTTTGCGAAAAAACATCACTACATCACCTTTCGGGCAGAGTCTGTGGTAGAGGGGACCGAGCTTTTGACAGGTTTTGTGTTAGTCACTACATGTTTGTGATAGATTGCACAATTGGTGCTTTAATAATATGCTTCCGCGTTTTATTGTTGTCATTACGGGGTTCCGAGGTGTCCGGAAGCATGTTCTGGTAATGTTTATTTTCCTTGGATTATCTCGTCAAATCTTTTTTGTGCGGCATTTTGCCTTGATTTTTGTCTTTTATTCCTGGGCGGGAGTGTCAGGCGGCTAGTACATATTTTCACATAGCCTGATCACTTTTTTTATTAGTTAAATTATATCTTATGGTCATGGTAAGTGCAATATTTCACAATGATGTTATAATATTAAAAATATTCGGACAGCGTCTTGAGATAATTATATAACAGCGCACATGAAAATGCAATATTTCACAAGTCGGGTTGATGATAAAATAGCTCAACCGCCGGCGCATCAAGGGGCGCCAGCCGAAGAAAAAATGCCAAGCGGTTGAACCATGGTACTGCCAGTTATTAAATCATGCCTTGATCCAACTGCGGATGAACAAAAAAATGTCCCATTTGCTGGGACCTTTTTGTTATAACGCTTGGTGATTACTATATCATTTTTTGGAGTTCTTTTCTCAAAAGTTTGCCGGATGTGGTTTTGGGCAGGTTTTCCACAAACCTTACGTGTTTTGGTATTTTATAACGGGCCAGCTTATTGACGCAGAACGACTGTATTTCTTCAGGGGTTGCCTTGCAGTTTTCCCTGAGGAGTATAAATGCCATTACCTCTTCACCCATCACGGGGTCCGGCATTCCGGTGACGGCGGCATCGAAAACCGCAGGGTGTGTGTACAATACTTCTTCAATTTCCCTCGGGCGGATGTTTACGCCGCCTCTGATGATAATATCCTTCTTTCTGTCCACTATGAACAGGTAGCCGTCCTTATCCATGTAAGCAAGGTCTCCGGTATGGAACCAGCCGTTTCGCATCACCCAGTCGGTCTCTTCGGGGTGGTTGTAGTACCCCTTCATGACGTTGGGGCCCTTTACAATAATTTCACCGATCTGGTTTGTGGGAACCTCGCGGTCCTCATAGTCCACCACTTTTAACTCCACCCCGGGTATGGGAAGCCCGATGGATCCAATCTTGTTAAGGCCATCCAGGGGCATGACTGTTGTAAGGGGCGATGTCTCGGAAAGGCCGTATACATCTATAAGGTCGAATCCGTATTTTTCCTCGAAGCTCTTGAACACTTCGATGGGTGTGGGCGCTCCCCCGGTAAAGGCAAGCCTCCAGGACGTCAGGTCATATTTATCGGCGTGAGGGTAATTTACCAGCAAAGTATACATTGTGGGAGGCCCGAAATAAAACGTGACCTTCTCGTTCTGAACGGATTCCAGCAACGGCTCAGGGCCTTTCCACCTCTCGTGAACCACCATTGTTGCTCCGGCCACCAGAGTTGTATTCATGATGCAGGTCATGCCGGCCGAAAGGTAGGCGGGCGCAATAAGCAATGATCTGTCCGAAGGGGTTATCTTGAATAATTGGGCAAATGTTGAGGCATTGCTGTAAAGGTTGTGGTGCGTCAGCATGGCGCCCTTGAAGGCGCCGGTTGCCCCGGAAGTGTACAGTATCACGATAACATCGTCTCTGCCGGCGGGTTTGGCCGGAGAAAAAGTATCTGCAGACGATTCCATTATTTTGTCAAAAGGTGTGATGTTTCCTTCGGCACAATCACAGCCGGTGGCGATTATGCCTTTTTGGAATTCAAATTCCTGGGAAAGGCTGACAAAATGGGGGGCAAGCCTTATGTCGGTTATAACGGATGCGGGCTGGGCGCTCAGTACAATTGTACTGATTTCGTTTATGGTGTATTGGGGGTCTATCGGTACCACTATGCCCCCGGCTTTTATTATGGCATAATAAGAAATGACAAACTCCGGGCAGTTGTCCAGGGCCACAAGCACCCGGTCACCCGGTAAGACGCCTGCGTCCTTCAGGCCGTTTGCCAGTCTATTTACCATAGAGTTCAGCTGCCCGTAGGTCAGGCGCTGATTTTGATATACAATAGCTTCCCTGTCCGGGGATAGTTGACCGTGTTCGGCAAGCTTAAGGGGGAGATTCATCATTTAGGTGTACCTCCTTGTGATGCCGCTGTTATAAACCGGATGCCCGCACCTGAAAAATGACGGTTTGCCGTGTGTAACTGTTTTATTTCTATTCCGGTTATGAAAATCCTCTTTTTTGGTTACGGCGTTTTCATTAGAATAAGGCTTGTAAGAAGGGATTTTGGATTATGAAAGAGGAAAAAAAAGAGTTAAAGAAAATAAGGCTGGGCAGGTTGGCCATAGATCCCGTATTCCTGGCGGTATTTCTTTTCTTTATGATTTCCTCACTGGGCCTGATGGCTTTTATTCTATTGTCTGCCCGTTAGTCCATAGGCCCGGTACAGTATTTGGGCGGGGTGTACAAGGTGTACTCCCTGGGAATTCAGTCCCCTGCCCAGCTGTATCACGCACGAGGGGCAGACGGTGGCCAGATTTTGCGCTCCGGAGGATTTTATATTAATGACGTACCGGCTGAGAATTTCGGTACTCAGCTTTTTGTGATTTATGGAAAAAGTGCCTCCGCCCCCGCAGCATGAGCTGCCGCCGGGGATTGCCGCCACTTTTAATCCCGGTATTATTTGGAATATCTGCCGGAACTGATCCCCCAGTTTCCTTCCGAACCTGTAGTGGCAGGGGACGTGACAGGCCACTGATTCGCCGTCAAGTTCAAATTTGGGTTTTTCGGGATCCAGCACGTTAAGGAGGAATTCGCTGAATTCATAGACCGGCTGTGAATTGCTGGAAAACCCCTGTTCGGTAAGGTGATGGCTGCATGAAGAACAATCCGTAACGATGGCGTCCAGATTATGGCTTCTGAAAACCCGGAGATTGTTTTCCATCAGTTTTGAGGCTGCAGCCGCTTCGCCCGCCGTGGCCAGGGGAAGTCCGCAGCATACTGTCATGGGGGGGGTCACCACTTCGCAGCCCAGGTGTTGCAACACCGCCACCACGCTTTTGGCCACATCCGGCAAAAAGTAATTGGTGGCGCAGCCCAGGAAGTATCCCACTCTCAGCCCGGGCTTGCCGTTTTTCGGGCGTGATACCGCAGCTATGCCCGACCGGGCCGGGTTTCCCATTTTAAGGCCGTACTCCCGGGACATTATATGCCTCATCAGGGGCAAAAGGCCCGGGACTCTGTTCAAGGCATGAAAAGCTGAAAAAATTCCCCGGTATATTATTCTGTAAGGTTTTAAGGGGCTGGACGCGGCCGATATGCCGCGGGCGGCCTTTATTATTGTGTCAACCGGGAGGCCCGAGGGGCATTCGGCGGCGCAGGCGCCGCAGGTAAGACAGAGGGAGAGTATCTTGTCGGCCTGGGGGCCGGGCTTGAATTCTCCCCTTTGCAGGAGGCCGGTCAGATACACCTTGCCCCGGGGTGATGCGGACTCCTTTCCCGCCGCCGCCAGTACAGGGCAGACATAGCGGCACTGGCCGCATCTGACGCATTTTTTAAGATATTCCCTCATAATGTCTTGCTTTAATATTAATGACATGTTTCCACCTGAAGTTTTAATATATTTTGCCGGGATTCATTATTCCCCTGGGATCCAGCGCTGTTTTGACACGGCGCATCTGTTCCAGGGCGTTGCCGTGTTCAAGCAGTGAGTATTCCGATCTTACAAGACCCACTCCGTGCTCTCCGGTGGTGGTTCCCCCCAGTTCTATGGCCAGACGGTGAATTTCGTCAACCAGTTTGTTAAGACGGTCCACTTCTTCGGCCATGTCGGGGTTTATAACCAGTGCGGTGTGTATGTTCCCGTCTCCTATATGACCGTAAGACACCACGTCGATTTTGTATTTTTGCCCCAGTTCCTTTATTCTTCTCAAAGACTCGGCCACTTTGCTGAGCGGTACGCATATATCCTCACCTGCGAATACCCTGGTTCCGTCCTGCCTCAGCCTTGCCGCCGCGGCAGCCACCACGCTTCTCCCCTGCCAGAGGTCTGTCATGCGCTGCGGGTCGGTGCTCCACTCAATCATGGTGGTCAGGGGCTTTAAAATCTCTGCCACCTGATGCCCTTCCCATTCAACCGAGGCCGGGTTTCCGTCCAGTTCAAACAGAAGTATGGCTTCAGCCGGGGGGAGGTTTATTTCGGGGCGGTACAGGTTTACCGCCCTGATGGCGGATTGGTCAAGTATCTCTATTCCCGAGGGTAGTATGCCGGCCTTGTAAACTTCCAGCACGGCCCGGGGAGCCTTGTCCAGGTCATCGAAGGAGGCCATGGCTATCCCCCTGGCCCTTGGTTTTGGCCATACCCTGAGCCGTATTTTTGTAATTACCCCCAGCGTCCCCTCTGATCCGACAAATATTTTGGTAAGGTTTATACCGCTGGCGTTTTTAAGTGAGCGGCAGTTTTTTCCTCCGGTGGTTATTACCTCTCCATCGGGCAGGACAACCTCCAGCCCAAGAACGTATTGTTCGGTGGTGCCGTACTTCACTGCCCTCATCCCGCTGGAATTATTGGACACCATTCCTCCTATGGTGCACATTCGGGTACTTCCGGGGTCGGGGGGGAAGAACAGCCCGTATCTTATCAGGTATTCGTTCAGCCGGGAATGAACCACTCCTGGTCGGACCAGTACCTGCATGTTCAGCACGTCCACTTCCTCAACTGTGTTCCAGGATGAGAGGTCCATAACTATGCCGCCCTTAGCCGGAACGCAACCGCAAGTCTCTCCGCTGCCGGCCCCCCTTGGGGTAACCGGAATGTCGTTTTCATAGGCGAATTTCATTATTGCCGACACTTCTGACGTTGAGCGGGGAAGTACTACTATGTCGGGGTAAAATTTGTTTTGTGCGGATAAGAAAGAGCTGTCATATGAGTACAGCCTTTTTTCCAGATCATCCTCCAGCACCCTGCCGGGATCCAGTATCTGTTTCATTGCTTTGGCAAGAAAACGGTCTGTCATTGGCCCACCCCGCTGTATATTTATTAGGTACATTATACCACGATTTGCTAAGAAGGGACGTATTATGTGAGACCGACCGGTCCAACACTTTCCCTGCCATCGATATTTAAACGATAATTAAGAATTACGAAAGGTACTGTTAATTATTATGTTCAGTCACAGGGATGGTTTTTAAGGTGTTTTGAAAAAAGCGTCAGTTTGCTCATAACGATTATCTTGGGAGAAAGGTCGCCCTGCCCCGGGGTCCGTTTTCCGGCAGGGTGGTAAACCTTTAATACCATTCCCTGATATATGGCCACAGCTTTTTTTATGAAAGTGGACTGTATGTTGACAGGGGTGAAGCCCATGGCCATTGATCCCCTGTGCAGTATGCTTACTCCCATAAGGAATTCCACTGACTTAAACCTTGGGTCGTTTTTGATATGGCCGGCCAGAGCGGGAAGGGATCTGCGCATTTCACGGACTATCTTTACCCCTATTGTTGCGGCGTCGGTTTCCCCCCGGAGATATTCCGAAATATATTCATTATTTAAGTGCAGATCGCAGACTTTTTCGCCGGTTCTCAACATTCCGCCGCACGGCAGCTCAACAGGGGGGCCGGGGTATCGCCTCAGCGAGGTTCTGAAAATGGTTGGGCCGCCGTCAGGGGCAGTGACGTCGTACACACGGAATAACAGCCTGAACACACTTTCCCATTTCCGCCATATCATCCCGAGGTAGCCGGCTACAGTCCCCCGGTTTTGCAAAAAATCTTTCAGTGGGGTTATTTTATAGCCCCGCTTTTTTAATTCGTTAATTATTTCCGGCAGCGCCCGTATCATTTTTTCGGGAGACCCGGAGAAAGCTCCCGGCTCAGTGTCGCTGTCGTGAAAAACCAGGATGGAACCGTCAATAACACTGTTTTTGACTTTTTTAAGCATGTTTTCGGATGTCATTCCCCTGCACCAATCCCAGCTCATAAAAGACCACAGAACTATTCTGTGTTTAAAAAGAACCCACGTTATGTAATGTGAGAGGTTTAAAAGCCCCCAGGGAGGTCTGAATGCGGCAGGGGGGCGGCCGGCAATTTCTTCTATGGCCCGGTATGATTCCATTAGCTCCAGGATGGTTCCTACGGGGCCGAGCAGCCAGGGTATTCGGTGTCTAAAGCCGTGGCAGCCTATATCGTGGCCCTCGGAGGTTATTTTTTTAATCAAGTCCGGGTATCTGCGGGCCTTTTCTCCCACCACGAAAAAGCATGCCTTTACACCGGCGGAATTGAGAATTTCAAGAACCCGCGGGGTGTACCTGGGGTCGGGGCCGTCATCGAAAGTGATAATAACCCTGTCTTTGACGGACAGGCGGCTGATTGCCCCGATGCTGCATATACGGGTGAGGACCGTTGGAACCATGTTATATATCGCCAGTGCACAGGCTACAAAAGTCAGCAAATCATCTGCCAAAGAAATTCACTTCTCCATTCCCCGATTGAGATCAGCCTTTATTCCGGAAATTTTCCAGGGGGTATAGCAGATAAAAAAACGCCATAATAAACAGTATCCCCGAGGTGATCAGCAATACCCCCCCCGGGCTCAAGCCACGGGCTAAAAAACCGCCTATTACAGGACCTGCGGATATGCCAAGCCCCTCCACTGTTGAAAACAAGCCCCAGCCTGTGGCCTGGCGCTCAGGGGGAATAGACTTGGCCAGCAGCGTATTCCAGGCGGGGAGGACGGCCGCGTAGGATATCCCCAGGGCCATCACAATTAACAGTGAGTTGCTGCTGTTTCCTGCAATGGCAAGGACGGCCAAAGCCGCCGAAGATGATAAAAACCCTGTAAACAGCAGTACTTTAGTATTCATTCTATCAGCCAGCCTGCCCATGGGTATCAGTGACGCCACTGTGGCTGCGCCGCCTGCCAGTAGAAGGGTTCCGTAGCTGTCATGGCTTAAGCCCATTTTTTTTGTGGCAAATACCGGCAGTACCGGTATCATGATGCCGGCCGAAAGAGTCTGCAAAAACATTCCCGGCAGCAGCAGCCGGGCCAGGTATCTGTTTGAAATAATTTTAAAAATTACAGGCGTTATGGGCCCCGGCCCGGCTCCGCCTGCAGCAGGCCGGGGTGGAAAAGTCAGGGATATAAAGAATCCGGCCAGCATAATGCCCGCTATTACTGAATACGCCAGGTCATAACTTACTGACAGGAAAAAATTTATAAGTGACAGCCCGCTACCCATCCCTGCCAGCCAGGCGGCGAATACCAGGCTTACCCTGGGGGAGCGGTCTTTTTTTTGGGCCGGGGCAACCCCGGTAATAACACCGATCCACAAGGGTGAAAGTCCCAGTCCGAATATTGCCGCTGATAGTATTATCAGCGCCGGATGTGAATATATCCTTGGGACTGCCAGGGATAGCAGGCAAACCACAAGCCCTCCCTGAATAACGGTTCTGCCAAACCTGTCAAACTGCCATCCGGCAATAAATTTAAGCAGCGTCTCAGTGATGTAGTGTGCTGATGCGGCCGCTCCGGCGGTGGCCAGGCCCCAGCCCAGAAACTCGGTGGTATAAAGGGGCAGGAAAGAAATAAAAAATGCGCTTCTGGAGAACTCGGCCAGAAAAAGAACGGATAAAAGGCTGTAATCCCCGGCTGTCAGTGATGGCAAAATTCTTTTTATTACCATATTTTATTATTGTCGGAAAAATCTATTTACATGTACATTTATATCCTGTTTTGAGGGCTATAATGCAATCCCTGGACGTGCTGGTAAAAATCGAGGATACCATAGATGAGAGTTTCCTGATACCATTATAGATGTCGAATGATGTAAAAATTGAAAGAAAAAAGGGAGGAAAGAATGGAAAGGAAGTTCAGACTTTATTTGTTCCTTCTGGCATTGGTGTTAGTTTTTGTGCCGTTTTCCGCAGCTTTGGCGGATAGTGGAAATTCAGGAGTTTTAAAAATTGGCAGCAGCGGGGAGAGGGTATCCGAACTGCAGACCCTGCTTAAAAAAGAAGGCCTTTTTCCCGCCGGCCAAAAGGTTACCGGATACTACGGCCCTATTACATACAACTCGGTTATAGCACTGCAAAAAAAATACGGCCTGACTGTGGACGGGCTGGCAGGGGCTGAAGTATGGAATGCTTTATACAACAAGAAAACAGCCGGGGTGGTTTTGGGCTACTATACGGTGGATTATCCCGGTGACAGGGAATCCCATGACTCTCTGGTCAAGTACAATCAACTGATTGACCAGGCAGCCATGTTTGATTTCAGTGTGGACCAATGGGGGAACCTCAAAGGCAACGTCTCTTCCCAGGGAATAAAACTGGCCAAAGCTAAAGGCGTAAAAAGCCTGATGGTGGTTCACAACATTTCCGGGCTCATCGATACTAAATCCGCGCACAGCGCCATTTCCGGTCACAACAGGAAAAATCTCATCAACAACATAATAAGGGAAGTTAAAGAAAACGGATATAGCGGGGTCAACATAGACTTTGAGGGAATTCCCCCGGCCGGTAAAAACGATTTTAATGCTTTTCTGGAGGAGCTGAGCTGGAAGCTCAAGTCCATGTCAAAGCTTCTTACCGTGGCCGTCCCGGCGAAGACATCAGACAACGGCAGCTACTGGAACGGTGCCTATGATTATAGAACCATCGGCCGCCTGGCCGACTATGTTGTTGTCATGACATATGACGAGCATTGGATCAGCGGGCCTGCCGGGCCGGTGGCGTCAATTCCCTGGGTAACGCGGGTATTGGACTACTCCACCGGAGTTATTCCCCCCGGAAAGATACTGATGGGTATTTCGGCATATGGTTATGACTGGCCGGACGGCGGCAAGGGAAAGGCGATTAAATGGAAGAATGTTCAGGGACTGATTAATAAGTACGGGCACTGGAATGTTAAGTGGGATAACTATAATAGCGTGCCCTATCTGATATACAAAAAGGACGGCGTCCGTCACCAGGTGTGGTTTGAAAACAAATACAGCCTGGCCATAAAACTGGAACTGGTAAAAAAATACCGGATCGGCGGAATAGCCATATGGCGCATGGGGTTTGAGGACGATTCCTTCTGGGAGACCGTTAAGAAAAAATTGAACTGAGAAGATGAAAAATGCCCGGTGTTGACGGTCCCTTTAAAGGGACTGTTCAGCCGGGCATTTTTGGCTACGCCTTTCTTGTCACTGCCAGGAGATATACTTCCCCTGACTTGGTATCCCTGTTAATCATTTTTTCGGCCTGAATCAGGCTGTCCATCTGTTCTTTGCTTAGGGGGGCAACTTGCATCCCTTCTGTGCGGATTTGGACCATTTTTTTCCCTCCCGTTGTATGATTCATAGTTATTATTCCCGCAGGGGCCGAAAATAGAAATGCCATTGTGTTGATTTTGTGCCAGGCATACCATATAATTGATCATTGAATACGGGTTTCTTTTTTATTCTAATGATAATGGTTATCATTATTGGAGGGTTTTTGCGGTGACTCTTGACAAAATAAAAAGAGGCCAGAAGATTAAAATCATTTCACTGCCTGACGAGTTAACCAGGGCAAAGCTTATCCGTTTTGGAATTGCCGAGGGAACCGTGGTTGCCTGCCAGGAAGTGGTGCCCGCCGGACCCATTGTCATTTCAAGAAACAGGCAGGAGATTGCCATCGGCAGAAACTTGGCTCGGTTGATTGGGGTGGAGCCTTTTGTGTTGAACCTGCCGGATTCTGCGGCGGACAACAAAAATTCAGCCTGACAAGCATAAGTTTTAACTAGGGGGACTTGCTTTCTCTCATATTTATCCAGGTTAACTGGTATATTAAATATAAGTAGAATCAAAAAATCTGCATCTTGGATGCATCCTTCAGGTGCTTTTTGTTTTTTTAGATATAGGAAATTGTGCTGAAAGGAATTCCATGGATAATTTCCTATACACGGGGGTTTCAAGGGGGCGTGCCCCCTTGCTTCAGTGCGGGGTTAGGACGCGATACGTCCGAAGGGGCGGCAGCCCCTTTTTATTGAAGTCATTCCGGTGTTGCCGAATCGACATTTTGGGTTACGGAAGGTGAACCTGTTTTGGACTGCCGGGATTTGGTGAATAAGGCGTGTGTGGAAGACGGGTCCCGTTACATAGTGGTGGTGGGAAACCCCAATGTGGGGAAGACCGCCATTTTTAACGCTCTTACCGGACTGTACGGGGATATAAGCAATTTTCCCGGCACAACGGTTGACACATGCTATGGACGTATCGGAAAGGACATTATTATTGACACTCCCGGGGTATATGGCATTTCTTCCTTTACCGGGGCCGAAAAACTGGTGCGGGACCTGGTGCTTTCAGCGGACATTGTCCTCGATGTGGTGGACGCCGGACACCTCGACAGGGATCTTTTTCTTACTCTCCACCTTATAGATATGGGTCTTCCTGTCATCGTGGCCCTCAATATGTCTGATGAAACGGCCAGGTATGGGCTTAATATAAAAAGGGACGCCCTGGAAGGCGCCCTGGGTGTGCCCGTTGTAGAAACAGTGGCCGTGGAAAAATGGGGTGTGGAGGAACTTGCAAAATCGATCCCCTGGGCCGGCAAAGGGCGAAGGAACCCGTCGCTACAGGGCAGGTTGTCGGAAATGGCCCGTGAACTGGGCACCTCCGAGGCGCTGGCTCTTCTCCTTCTGGAAGGAGATGTCTCAACCGCTGAGGCGCTGGATTTGCCCGCTGGAAATGACCGTATTTACCTGTATAACAAAAGGCGGGAGAGGGTAAACGGGATTGTAAGCCTTGTATCCACGGACATACCGGCTAAAGAAAATTTTTTAGATGCCCTGGGGCATATTATGATCAGGCCGGTGACGGGATTTCCCATACTGGCCCTTGTGCTGGCCCTTCTGTACCTGGTGGTGGGGGTTTTCTTCGCCCAGGTGGTGGTGGATTTTACCGAGGGGACGTTGATGGAGGGGTATTACGTGCCTTTTGTAAGGACCCACCTCTCGGCCTTTATGGACCTTGATTCACCCGTGGGTGTTATACTTACAGGACAGTTTGGCCTCCTTACAATGGCGGTTACCTATGTGCTGGGACTGCTTACCCCGCTGGTGGTGGGCTTTTTCCTGGTGCTTTCGCTTTTGGAGGACAGCGGCTATCTCCCCCGGATTGCCATTTTAATGGACAGGCTTTTGTCAGCCATCGGACTGAACGGCCTGGCCGTGATACCGATGGTTCTGGGCTTTGGCTGTGTTACGGCGGCGACAATCACAACGCGCCTTCTCCCAACTGACCGTGAAAGAAGGATTGCCGTTTTTCTACTGGCCCTGGCGGTTCCCTGCTCGGCCCAGCTGGCTTTTGTAACCGCCATAATGTCCAGGCTGGGAGTAGCGTTTTTTATGGTTTATGTGTTAATCATACTGACGGTTATGGTCACAGCCGGCATGGTTATGGCATGGGTTCTGCCCGGCACTTCATCTCCCCTGTTTTTGGACCTCCCCCACCTGCGCGTTCCCAGGGTTGACAATGTTGTGGCCAAAGCCTGGATGAGATCGTGGCAGTTTTTAAAGGAGGCCTTTCCTCTTTTTGTGGGTGGGGCGCTGTTCTTAAGCCTTCTTAGAATTACAGGCACGCTGGATTTTATACAGAATTCCATGGACCCGCTGACAGTGGGATGGCTTAAACTACCCCGTGAATCAGCCAGCGCTTTTATCATGGGACTTATCCGCAGGGACTTCGGGACCGCCGGAATTCTGGAACTGTCAATGTCAACAGGACAGCAGTTTGTGGCTATGGTCAGCCTTACACTGTTTGTCCCCTGTATAGCCTCGGTTATGATAATTTTTAAGGAGCGGGGCTGGAAAGAGGGGACAATAATCTGGCTTCTGGTCCTGGCCCTGGCCTTTGTCATCGGGGGCCTGGTTGCAAGGATTTTAGGCTTTTTTACTGTGATTGGCGGACCGGCGGCCCCGGTTCTCATGATGGCGGCACTGGTAATATTTTTGGCCGGTGCGGTGGTTTTGGCAGGTATTGTTAAGAGGGTATGCTGAATTGATATAGAACTTTATTAAGTCGTAGCAATTTTTTTACATAATACATCAATGGCAGAGGGGAAGGCATGATAAGAAAAGCTCTAATTTCTGTTGCTGTTTTTTTTATGGTCTTTTTTATATTTTTACCGGATAAACTCCTGGCTCAGCCGGAGATTTCGGCGGAGGCCGCTATTTTAATGGACATGGAAACAGGGCAGGTGCTTTACCAGAAGAATCCCGACCAAAGGATGTACCCGGCCAGCACTACAAAAATACTCACGGCGATGCTGGCAATAAAGAGCGGTAATTTCAGTGACAGGGTGAAAATTTCCCGTAACGCGGCCTCGGTGGACGGTTCGCACGTCGGCCTGCAGGAGGATGAAGTTGTAAGTCTGGAGGACCTTCTTTACATCATGATGCTGGCGTCCGGCAATGATGCCGCAACGGCCATTGCCGAGCACATAGGGGGATCGGTGGAGGAGTTTGCCCGGGCCATGAACCGTGAGGCCAGGGCCATTGGGGCTATGAACAGCAATTTTGCAAACCCTCACGGGCTTCATGACCCCAACCACTACACCACCGCCAGGGACCTTGCCACAATCGCCCGTGAGGCCATGAGAAACAGTGTTTTCAGGAAAATAGTGGGGACCTATCATTACAGGAATCATAGGGTCCTTCCCCGGCCGGTGAACGGCGTCCCCCAGGAGGATTTTGTAAACCTTAATAAATTGTTGTGGGAAGGATACACCTTTGAGTACCGGGGGGCAAACGGGATAAAGACGGGTTATACCGATGAGGCCAGGCGCACCCTGGTGTCAAGCGCCAAAAGAGGTGACCGCGAGCTTCTGGCCGTGGTTATGAAGGCCGAACTTGAGGGCGTGTACCTGGACTCGATTAAGCTGTTGGATTATGGTTTCAATGATTTTAAGCAGGTTGAACTGGTGCAGTCCGGGGCAGAGATTACCAGGGCGCCGGTCAAGGGCGGCCAGTCCGATGATATAGGGGTGCTGGCGGCGGGTGGATTCCATTACAATTTGCCGGTAAATGACGTTGGCCGGATAGACCGGAAAATAAACCTGGACGGAAAGATATCCGCCCCGGTCAGCAAGGGGCAAAAGGTAGGAACAATGTCCTTTGTAAGGGATGGGAAGGTAATAGGAAGCGTGGACCTGGTGTCTGACCGGGATGTGGAAAAGAACCCCCTTTTCCGCTGGTGGTACGGTCTGGTTGTACTGGCGGTAATATTTATATATCTGAGGGCCCAGGCCAGGGCAAGGCGTCGCCGATACCTGCTCAGAAAAAGAAAATGGGTTTGATGGATCGGTGTTTTATCCTGCAAAATATGGTTATAATCAATTATATGAAAACCGGGCTTATAAACGAATCAGTTTAACGGCCCGGTTTTTAAATATATTTCAATTGACATTTAAAACTTATGTTTAATATACTTACATTATCAGTATCCGGGGTGTGAGATGATGAACAAGGTAATATACGATATAGAGGAGAAACTAAAGGCCGGGGAATATAAACTAACCCCCCGCAGGGAGCACATCCTGAGGGTCCTTCTTGAAAATAAGGACAAACATTTAAGCGCCGAAGAGGTATACAATCTGGTTAAGCTGAAGGCGCCTGATGTTGGTCTGGCTACGGTTTACCGCACCCTGGAATTGTTTTGCGAATTTGATATAATCCACAGTATAGATTTTGGCGACGGACGTAAAAGGTATGAATTCGGGGACAATGAGGCCGAGGGGCACCACCATCACCACCTGATCTGCCTGAAGTGCGGAGCGATACTGGAGGTGGAGGAGGACCTGCTGGATGACCTGGAGTCTAGGGTGAGAAAAGATTTGGAGTTTGAGGTGCATAACCATCAGCTTAAAATATTTGGTCATTGTAAGAACTGTAAATAATAAAATTTTTGACGATATATGTGAAATTTGTAACAATCATTTGTCAGTCATAAATTCATATCATGGTTAATAAGCTATAATGTTGCATTAAGATTGAAATGACTGCCCCGTCTTTTGGCTTTATATCCGGTATTATGGCGGTTTACCCCGGATGTTTCCGGTTTAGAAAGGGACAAATTGTTCTATCGAATGTGATGTAAATAACAAGTAGTTGAATAACCACTATTAAAGTGGTAATATTAAACAGGTTAAACAATATATAACAGGAGGTCGTTCCATGATTGGCTGTAGAGAATCACTCCCCCGATACTACGACAATAACATTATAGGCTTTTTTCCCCAAAGCCCGGACACACTTTTCGTTTACTGGGAACTTTCTCTTAGTTACTGGGAAACAGTGAGGGGGATGGGAGGAGCTTTTGTCAGACTGTATTCGGTCAGGGAAAGTGGGAATTTTGCTATTGAGTATAACCTGGTCAGGGAGGTGCAGCAGCCGCCTTTTACTGAAAACTGGTACTTTGAAGATCTGGAGCCGGAAACGGTGTATTGTGTTGAAATAGGGGGTAAACTTCCGGACGGTAGCTTTTTCCCATTGATTAAATCCGAAAGAGCAATGACGCCGCCTGTGCCCAGGTTTGACACATTGCCAAGGCTCAAGCCCGCCCCGGACTTGATGTCGGATAAAGTTGCCGGAAACAAGGTTTTAGAAATTCCGGGGAATAAAGCGGAATTCAGTATTGGAGTGTTTGAGATATTCCAGGAGATGCCCTTTTACATGGGTTATAACATTCAGTTAGCCGGTTAGCCGGCCGGATTTTTTTAAGGGGTGTTAACATGGCCAATGGTTATCTTTCGCTTGTTTTGCACGCTCACCTTCCTTTTGTCCGTCATCCCGAACACCGGGATTCATTGGAGGAACGCTGGTTTTTTGAGTCCTGCACGGAATGTTATATCCCTCTTCTGATGTCTTTTGAAAGGCTGGCGGAGAACGGCTTTGGGTTCAGGCTTGTCTTTTCCCTTTCTCCAACCTTGCTTTCCATGATGGTTGACGATTACCTCAAAGAAAAATATCTTCAATATCTTGATCGGATGATAAGCCTGGGGATTGCCGAATGTGAGAGGACTGCGGGGAATATGGATTTTAACAATCTCTCCCTGAAATACCTCCGGCACCTCGAAGATGTCCGGAGTTTTTTTATTGGCTGCGGGGGCGACTTGACCTTGAAATTCAGGGGCCTTTGGGCAGGGGGGAGGTTGGAGCTTATTACCACATCGGCCACCCACGGATTTTTACCCCTTATTCACAGCCGGGAGGCCAGGAAGGCCCAGATTGATGTGGGGATTGGCTGTTTTGAAAAAATATTCGGCCAGGTGCCGCCAGGTTTCTGGCTTCCCGAGTGCGGTTACGACAGTGGTGTTGACCGGCTGCTGAGGGATGCCGGCATTAAGTATTTTATAGTGGATACTCACGGCCTGTTATCTGCAAGGCCGGAACCGGTATACGGCATTTACGGGCCTGTTCAGACCCGGTCGGGCATAGCGGTTTTCGGGCGGGACCCGAAAAGTTCCAGGCAGGTGTGGGAAAGGAGGGCCGGCTACCCCGGGCACCCGGATTACAGGGAGTTTTACCGTGATATTGCCTACGATCTAGATGAGGACTACCTCAGGCCCTACCTGCCGGGAGGCAATCTGAGGGTGGACACGGGTTTTAAATATTACCGGATAACCGGTTATGAAGAGAATAAGGAGGTTTATAAGCCGGAGGCGGCCTTCCGGAGGGCTGAAATTCACGCCATGGATTTCGTCCTGTCCAGGGCTTTGCAGTTGAGAGAGGCGGCGGTGAGAATGGAAAGGCCGCCATTGGTTACCGCTCCGTACGACGCCGAGCTGTTCGGTCACTGGTGGTATGAAGGCCCCATATGGCTGGAAAATGTTCTGGGGCTGTGCGGGGACGGATCAGGAGTCAAAACATTGACACCAGGGGATTATCTGAATATTTACCCTGAAAATCAGTTGGCAGAACTGCCCATGAGCAGTTGGGGCGAAGGGGGCTACAGTTACGTTTGGCTGAACCCGAAAAACGACTGGATTTACAAGCACCAGCATGTCGCCGAGGAAAGAATTACCGAGATGGCAAATGTGCTGGGGGCTGCCGGGGATTTGCAGCGCAGGGCGCTTAATCAGGCCGGCAGGGAATTGTTGCTGGCCCAGAGCAGCGACTGGGCCTTTATCCTAAAGGAAGGAACAACTGAGGGGTATGCCTTGGGAAGGGTGACCGGTCACCTGGCTAATTTTGACCGGCTGGCACACCATATTGAGTCTGGAGAAATTGACGAGGAGTTTCTTTTTTATCTGGAGAGTGTAAACAATATCTTCCCCCATCTGGAGTATAGTGTTTTCTCGTCGGTAAAGGTCAGCCCCGGACTTTTAGGGCATCAGCGGCTGAGGGTTATAATGCTTACCTGGGAATACCCCCCCCGTACGGTGGGGGGGCTGGGGAGGCATGTGCACGACCTTTCCCGGGCCCTGTCGGACCTGGGTTTGGAGGTCCATGTTTTCACCTGCCCGGCCCGCGGCAAACCGGACTATGAAGTGGATGACAAGGGGGTGCACGTACACAGGGTTTCGGAAAAGGAGTTGCAGTCAGCTGATTTTTTAGAGTGGCTGTCTTTGCTAAACAGGGGGATGGTCAGGCTGGCCGGGGAAAAAGGCCTTTATAAAGGGTTTTTTCATGTGGTGCACGCCCATGACTGGCTGGTCCGTGAAGCTGCCGGGATAATGGCGGAAAAGGCCGGCCTTCCGCTGGTAGCCACAATTCATGCCACAGAGTACGGGCGCAATAGGGGAATTGTCACCGAATTGCAGAAAAGGATCCATAATACGGAGCAGGAACTGGTTGCCATGGCAGACAGGGTTATTTGCTGCAGCGATTACATGTCCAGAGAGGTAAACAGGCTTTTTGGCGAGGTCAGGGGAGGTATCAAAATAATACCTAACGGGGTCGACGCAGGGAGCCTTGCCGTAAAAACCGGTATCAATCTCCGGGAGAAGCCGTACGGGGGGTCCCGGATCATGTTTCTTGGCAGGCTGGTTCCCGAAAAGGGGGTGCAGGTGCTTATTGAGGCGCTTCCCGCCATTATGGGAAAATACCCTGGGACAGTGCTTACCGTGGCCGGAAGGGGACCTTACGAGAGAGAACTGAAGGATCTTGCCGGAAGGCAGGGTGTGGATGGAAATATTAATTTCATAGGCTTTGTTAATGATGAGGGGAGAAACCGGCTTCTGGCGGAGTCATCTGTGGCTGTGTTCCCCAGTATTTATGAGCCCTTTGGCATCGTGGCCCTGGAGGCCATGGCCGCAGGGATCCCGGTGGTGGTTTCAGACACCGGCGGCCTTTCGGAGATTATATGCCACGGTATTGACGGGATAAAGGCGCCTCCGGGCAGGGCCGATATTTTGGCAAGGTATATAATTGAGCTTCTGGATCATCCGGAACAGGCCGGTAAACTTGTCAAAAACGCTTATAAAAAGGTTCTCGGGCACTATAACTGGAAACAGATAGCCTATGACACCGCCATGGTTTACCTGGAAGTGACGGGAGATAAATTTAAAAAGGAAGGGACCTGCGCTTAGAGGGAGTACCGGGCAGAGCCGTATTTCTTTCGGAATGCGGCTTATCTTTACTGCACAGGCGGCGTAGGATATAATAGCATTAATTTTTTATCATCGGAACTGGTATGGTGACTATAATTACCAGTGTAAAGGCGGTGTATTAATTGGATTTTAAGCCTGCGGGGCTTGTTACCGGCATCGGCAGCGTGCCCTACACCGATCCGGAACAGGCACTGTCTCTAGTTTTAAGTGCCATGCCCGAGATACCTCACTGGCCCCAGATGCCCAGAAGAGGGGCGCAGGAGGGATTTGTCTTCCAGTTTTTAACCCCCCTGGTCAATACGGGGCTAATCAAAATTGAAAAGGACAAATACTTTTTTGATACCGATGACCCCCGGTGGCCGGAAAGGCTTGCCGAATTCTACACCATGTATATGGCGGCGGCGGAGGGCGACAGCGGTGCGCTGGAGGCTTTTTCCCTGCCGGAGGGCGCGGCTTCGGGCTTCTATGCCTTTTTGAAGCATATAGAAGGCCAAGGTCCGGGAAAAGCATTATTCTTCAAGGGCCACCTGACCGGACCTCTGACTGTGGGATTCCAGCTTAAAGACAGCAGGGGGAGGATTGCTTACTATGAGGACCAGTTGCGTGATGTGTTGGTAAAGACCCTTGCCCTTCACGCCCGCTGGCAGGCCGCAAAACTGACCGCTCTTGGAAGGCCGGCCATTATATTCATGGATGAGCCCGGGATAAGCATGTACGGTAAGTCGGACTACATAACGTTAACCAGGGAAATGATTGAAAGCAATTTGAACGAAATATTCCAACAGGTTCATTCCGCCGGGGCTCTGGCAGGGGTTCACTCGTGCGATGCCATTGACTGGACCATACTGTACCAGTCCGATCTGGATATAGTCAATCTTGATACATACAATTTCGGAGACAGCCTTATACCCTTTGCCAGTGGGCTGAGCCGGTTTATCGCAAGGGGGGGGGCGCTGGCCTGGGGAGTGGTGCCCACCAATGACAGGGCCTTTGAGGAGACGCGGGAAACTCTTTTAGAGAGGCTGGAAGAATTGTGGGGACAGTTGTCCAGTCGGGGGGTGCCCCGGCGTGAATTGCTGATCCAGAGCCTGATTACCCCGGCCTGCGGAACCGGACTGCTGGATCCGGAACTGGCCGTGCGCATATACCGGCTGGCGCGGGAGGTTTCGGACGCAGTCAGGGAGATGGCCGCCCGATGATTCCCGATTATCACATTCATACCTCTCTCTGCGGGCACGCCAGGGGGGAAATGGAACAGTACGTGGAAGAGGCTAGAAAAAAGGGCCTTAAAGAAATGGGGTTTTCAGACCATGTGCCCATGTGCTGGCTTACCGACGAATGCAGGTACCCCGGGCTGGCCATGGATGAGACCGAATTGCCCGGTTACGTGTCCCGGGTATTGAGCCTCAGGGAAAAAACGCCTGAATTGTCTATCCGCCTGGGTTTGGAGGTTGATTACATACCTGGATGGGAAAAAGGGGCGGGCAATATTATCTCGCAATACCCCTTTGATTATATTATCGGGTCAGTCCACTTTATCGACGGGTGGGCTTTCGACCATCCCTCCTACATTGACGGGTACGGCGGGAGGGACATCGGGGAGATATACCGGAATTACTTTGATCTTATTTGCAGGGCGGCCGGATCGGGGGTCTTTGACATAATGGCGCACCCGGACCTGGTAAAAAAATTCGGATACCGCCCGGACAAGGCGTCCACAGACCTATACCGCCAGGCCGCCAGATCTTTCGCTGCAGCTGGGGTGTGCGTCGAGGTTAACACGGCGGGTTTGAGGGTTCCTGCGGGGGAGATTTATCCTTCCCTTGAATTCCTCAGGCTGTGCCGCCTGGAGGGAGTTCCCGCCTCCACCGGGTCCGACGCCCATGCGCCGGAACTGGTGGGGGCCAATTTCAGTGAGGCCGTAGAACTTCTCAAAGAGGCCGGTTATGACGAGGTGGCCATGTTCAGTGGCAGGCGCAGGAAGATGATGAAAATATGAAATAAAGCTTCTCCTGAAAGCCTTTCTGGTCTGAATCCAGAATCCAGAACCCAGAATAGTGGTGAAGATCGGTGAAGAAGAGGTTTTTTTTCTGCCCATGGTGCGGGGGGCGGCTTTCGTACAGGCGGCAGGGGGATAGGCGAAGGCTCACCTGCGACTCATGCGGCCGAATTCTATATGAAAACCCTGTGGTGGGAGTGGCGGCGGTGGTATTTGACGGTGAGGGCCGTATTTTGCTGGGGAGAAGGAACGGCAGCTGCCGTGGGCTCTGGTGTATTCCCTGCGGGTACGTGGAATATGACGAAGACGTGTATGAGGCCGTGGTGCGGGAGTTTAAGGAGGAAACAAACCTGGACATCAGTATTACCGGGTTGTTGGCCGTCCACTCCAACTTTCACAACCCGGACTCCCACACAGTTGGAATATGGTTCGGTGCGGAAGTTACAGGCGGTGATCTCAGGGCGCAGGGCGACTTAGACCGTGTAGGGTTTTTCCCTCTGGATCAACTGCCGCCCTTGGCATTTCCCACCGACGAAAAGGTAATAAAAGAACTTGCTCTAACCGGTCAACCGGATAAAAACAGCTAACAAGGGGAAAACAAAAAGCTCCTGCCATCACACTGCGGGAGCTTTTGAATTTTTTTGGCCGGCTCCGGGATGGGATATCCGGGTAATTGAAGTTAAGAGTATTGACGTTCAGGTAACAAGGGAAATCACACCTATACGCCGTGGATTTTTTAAAAAAATTTCTTATAAATAAAAAATAAAGAAGGAAATAATATGCCGATGAAGAATAAAGTGGGGAAAAGTGAGCTAAAGTGGATCAAAGTGGTGGATCGGCGGCTATGGGTGGGGTGAGATAGTGTTTATAGGTGAATACCAGCATACCATCGATCCAAAAGGACGGCTTTTTATACCTGCCCGCTTCCGCGAAGGCCTGGGGGAAAAGTTCATCTTGACAAAGGGATTGGACGGCTGCCTGTTTGTATATCCTCCCAAGGAATGGACGGCAATCGAGCAAAAGATGCGTTCACTTCCCTTTACCAAGGCGGATGCCCGGGCCTTCGTGCGGTTTTTTTTCTCCGGCGCCACCGAGTGCGAGGTGGACAAGCAGGGCAGAATTTTGATTCCATCCAGTTTAAGGGAATATGCCGGGCTGGAGAAGGAAACCATGATAATAGGTATTTCCACCAGGGTTGAAATCTGGTCGAAACAGCGCTGGGAGGAATACAGCGAGGCTGCTGCGGCGTCTGCCGAGCAGCTGGCGGAAAAAATTGTGGAATTTGACCTGGGCATTTAATGTAACTCCTTAATCCAAGCAATACAAAGCTATAAAAAATACTAATATTATTATCGGAGTTCCATACATGTCACTTGACGCGGAAAACGGGGAGTACAGCTTCTCACACCGGCCGGTTTTGCTGGAAGAGGTGCTGGAGGGGCTGAATGTAAATAAAAGCGGAATTTACGTGGACTGCACGGTGGGCGGCGCCGGGCACAGCCACGGCATTCTGGTTTTGTCCTCACCGGGGGGCAGGCTCATCGGCCTGGACCAGGACGGAGACGCCATATCGGCGGCTGCCAAAAGACTTTATGAATTCGGAAAGAGGGTTACCCTGGTGAGAAGCAACTTTGCGGACCTGCCGGAAGTACTGGACGGCCTGGGGATAGAACAGGTGGACGGTATTCTGTTTGACCTGGGGGTAAGCTCTTATCAGCTGGACAACCCGGGCCGGGGGTTCAGCTACCAGCATGACGCGCCCCTGGACATGCGCATGGACAGGGATTCGGGAATAACCGCCGGGGACCTGGTGAATTCACTGGCTGAAGAAGATCTTTCCCGGATTATCCGGAGATATGGTGAGGAGAGGTTTGCCGGCAGGATAGCCTCGTTTATTGTGAGGGAAAGAGAAAAGAGCCGGATAGATACCACCGGGCAGCTGGTGGACATCATCAAGGCCGCCATACCGGCCAAATACAGGCGGGAGGGGCCTCACCCCGCCAAAAGAACATTCCAGGCTCTTCGCATAGCGGTAAACAATGAGCTTGATATTTTAAAGGGCACCCTTACGGCGGCTGTGGACTGTCTGAAACCCGGCGGGCGCATCTGTGTTATAAGCTTTCATTCCCTGGAGGACCGTATAGTAAAAGACACCTTTAGGGATCTGGCGAAGGGGTGCACCTGCCCCAAGGACTTTCCGGCATGTGTCTGCGGTAAAAAACCACTGGTGAAAATAATCAGGCCGGGCGGTATAACTCCTTCGGTCTCCGAGCTGGAGGAAAACCCCAGGTCCAGGAGCGCCAGGCTCCGGATTTCGGAAAAATGCTAAGGGGTTTCGGTTTCCAAATTTTGTTCTAAACAGGGTGGAGGTTGAATAAGCTTTGGTAGTAGCGCAAGAGCGGTATGATCATTACAGCCTGCCCGAAGAGGACAGCCGGATGAACCGGCACCTCAGGCGGAGCCGGCTCCCCCGGGAAGGAAAGCTTGCTCTTTTAGGGTTGGTGCTGCTGACCTTCTGCACCGGTTTGATGATTGCCTATTATTATACCCAGGTGCTTATCACAGCCCACAAGACATCCAGTCTGGGCAATGAACTGGCGGCCCTCCGCCAGGAGACCATCTCTCTTTCAGAAGAGGTTGACAGGCTCAATTCACTGGACAGGATAGAGTACGTGGCAACCAACAAGCTGAAGATGGTCAAGCCCGGCAGCAAGGATGTGGTGGTGGTAAGGGCCGACATGGCGGGTGAGGGCGGCAGGATCAATCCTTCCGGTGCGGTGCAAAAACCCCCGGGCAGCCCTGAAGCTGAAAAGCCGGTTCAGGCCCAGCAGAATTTCAGCAGGAGCAAAGTTGTACAGGCCTTTGCTTCATTGCTGGGCATAAAGGGGAGTTAGGGGAGCATATAACCTTCCGGGTGGGCTAAGTCGGAGGAGGAAACTGTATGCGCACTACCGGCATACTAATCCGCAAACGGCTCACCTGGCTTTTTTTGCTTTGTGCCATGGCCTTTGTGGGGCTTATTTTCAGGCTCGCCTGGATACAGTTTGTACAGGCGGACTATCTCCAGGAAAAGGCGCTGGAGGTAAGGATGAGGGATATACCCGTCGAGGCCAAGAGGGGAACCATATACGACAGAAATGGAAATGAGCTTGTATCAAGCGTCAGCTGTGACTCTGTATACGCTATTCCATATCAGGTGAAAAACCACAGACAAACAGCCGATGCCCTGGCCCCCGTTCTGGAAATGGATGCGGACAGGCTGTACAGGATATTGACGAAGAAGTCCTGTTATGAATGGGTAAAAAGAAAGATTAAGCCTGAGGCTGCCGCAAGGGTCAAGGAAATGAAGCTGGAAGGCATCCATCTGGTGGAAGAAAGCAAGCGTTTTTACAGGCATGAGACCCTGGCACCCCACCTGCTGGGATTCACCGGGGTGGATAACCAGGGGCTGATGGGCATTGAGAAAACTTATGACAGTGTTTTGCGCGGAATTCCCGGGCGGATTCTGGTGGAGCATGACGCGGCGGGGCGGAATGTGCCGGACCCCATTCACAGGTACTCACCCCCCCAGCAGGGAAACGGCCTTGTACTGACCCTGGATATGAACATACAGTATTTTGTGGAAAGGGAACTTGACAAGGTAGTGGCCAGGTACAGCCCAAAACTGGCCGTGGCCATTGTGATGGACCCCCAGACCGGCGAAATACTGGCCATGGGAAACAGGCCGACGTTTAACTCAAATAATTGGAGCGACGTTCCCAGGCATGTCTGGGACCGTAACCCGGCCATCTGGTATAACTATGAGCCCGGTTCCACCTTTAAAATAATAACCACCGCCGCGGCTATAGGCGAAAAAGCCGTGAAGCCCGGCGACCGCTTCTTTGACCCGGGGTATGTAAAGGTGGCCGACAGGAGAATCAAGTGCTGGAAGGGCGGAGGGCACGGAAGCCAAAGCTTTGAAGAGGTTGTAGTGCACTCGTGCAACCCCGGTTTTGTAGAGGTGGGCCTCAGGGTGGGGAAGGAGAGGTTTTACAAATATCTCTCGGCCTTCGGCTTCGGGGAAAAAACCGGGATTGAACTGGCGGGCGAGGCCATGGGAATTGTAATAAATGAGAAGAACGCCACCAATCTGAACATCGCCACCATGTCAATCGGCCAGTCAATTGCCGTAACACCGATTCAGCTGCTGTCAGCGGTGTGCGCGGTGGCAAACGGGGGAACACTCTTAAAACCCCAGCTTGTCAAGGAGGTAAGGGACAACCAGGGCAAGGTTGTAAGTTCTTTCAAACCCGATCCCTTAAGGACTGTACTCAGCAGGGAAGCATCGGACCAGGTTAAAGCTCTCCTGGAGAACGTGGTTGCCAGGGGCACCGGTAAAAACGCATTTGTGGAGGGATTCCGGGTGGCCGGCAAGACCGGCACTGCCCAGGTGGTGGGGGAAAGTGGAGGTTATGTCAGCGGCAGGTACGTCGCCTCCTTTGCCGGGTTCGCCCCGGTGGATAACCCCAGGGTGGCCATACTGGTGATGATTGCGGAGCCCCAGGGAGGGGTATATTATGGTGGAATGGTGGCTGCGCCGGTATTCCAGGCTATAGCCCAGGATACCCTGCACTACCTCAAGTTGCCCGAAGATCCCTCTATAGTCAAGCCGCCCAGCCCCACATCGTGGTACGAGGCGCCCAGGGTAAAGGTTAAGGTGCCGAACGTGGTCAACTATCCAGTGAATGAAGCCGTAAGAATGCTGAGGTCCCAGGGACTCTCATTCCAGACCAGGGGTTACGGCGCCATTGTATACAGCCAGGTGCCCCGGGGTGGGGCGGAGGTCATGAACGATGTCAGCGTTCTCCTGGACCTGAACCAGCCAAAGGCAGGTCAGGGAGGAGAAGGTGTTACGGTCCCCAATTTAAGCGGCCTTACTGAAAAAGAGGTGCGGGACCTGCTGGAAAATATAGGGCTGGTTCTGGAACCGGCGGGGACCGGACTGGCCAGGTCACAGAGCGTTCAGGCGGGGAGCAAAGTGGCAAGAGGAACGGTGATTAGAGTGGAATTCAGTCCTCCGGGACAAAAAGAGACAACTTTCCAGGATACGGTCCCGGGGGCGACATTTGGTGAATTGATTATGGATTAACCGATCTGAACCATAGAAAATCAGACATAAAACAGATAAAGCCAACATATAATGCCAACAGATTTTAAGCCTGCCGGAGATGTTATCCCGCAGGCTTAAAAAGACAGCCCGTTGGGAAATAATACCTATAGAAGGGGGACGGGTTTGTTGTATCTGAAGGACTTGCTTGAAGATGTAGCGGTTTTGAAAGTTGAAGGCAGCGATGAAATAGAGATAAAGGGAATTTCTTATGACTCAAGGACTATCGATCCCGGGTTTCTGTTTGTGGCCGTCGAGGGTTATAAAACGGACGGGCACTATTATGCCTTTCAGGCAGTTGAAGCCGGGGCGGCAGCGGTAATGGTGCAGAGGGAAGTGGATGTGCCTCCGGGGGTGGCAGTTGTTCTTGCCGAGAACACCAGGGTTGGCCTGGCCCAGGTGTCCGCTGCCTTCTACGGGCATCCGTGCCGCAAGATGAGGATGGTGGGAGTCACCGGCACAAACGGGAAGACCACAACCACAAATCTGATAGCGTCGGTTTACCGCTCAGCCGGCAGGAAGGTCGGCCTGATAGGGTCTATAGCCAACTACATCGGGGACCGGAAGCTGGATGTGAGTCATACCACACCTGAATCCACCGACCTGCAAAAGCTGCTCCGGGAAATGGTGGATGAAAAGACCGAGGTGGCCGTTATAGAGGTCAGCTCCCATGCGCTATACCTGGAAAGGGTAATGGGCTGCGAGTATGACGTGGCGGTTTTCACCAACTTGACGCAGGACCACCTGGATTTTCACAGGGATATGGAAGAATACTTTGAATCCAAGGCAAAACTTTTCCGCTGCGTGGGCATTGGGGTTAAGAAAGGCCCAAAGTACGTGGTTGTAAACTGTGATGACCCCCACGCCGAAAGGCTTATATCCGTGGCGAAGGTTCCCGTGATAACTTACGGGCTGTCGGAAAAGGCTGATATCAGGGCGGTTGATGTAAAGGTAACCGGCCACGGCTGCTCATTTACAGTGGTCAGTGAAAAATACGGCTCCGTGAAGTTGAATATTAAGCTGGCCGGGCTTTTCAACGTATATAACACCCTGGCCGCCTATGCGGTGGGGGTGGCGGGGGGCTTAAGCCCCCAATTGGTAAAAGGGGCTCTTGAGCAGGTCAGGGGCATTCCCGGCCGGTTTGAGCTGGTGGACCGGGGGCAGGCTTTCACGGTGGTGGTGGATTACGCCCATACTCCGGACGGACTGGAAAATATATTAAAGGCAGCCAGCGCCGTGGCAAGGGGCAGGATTATAACGGTATTCGGCTGCGGGGGGGACCGTGACCGCACCAAAAGGCCCATAATGGGTGAGATAGCCGGGCGGTACAGCGACTTGCCCATTATTACATCGGATAATCCCAGGACCGAAGATCCGCTGAAGATTATCAAAGAGATCGAGGAAGGAATAAAAAAAGTGGCGCAGCCGGAGAAATACAGGGTCATCCCGGACAGGCGCGAGGCCATAAAGGCTGCCATCGGTCTTGCCGCGCAGGGCGACATGGTGGTTATAGCCGGTAAGGGCCATGAGGACTACCAGATTGTCGGCAACAGAAAATTCCATTTTGATGACCGGGAGGAAGCAGGCAAGGCTCTGGACTCTATTGTAAAAGTGGACTGTGCAGGGGGAGGGTTTTAAAGCCGGAGAGCCGGCAACCCCTGTGGTTAATATTTAATGTGGAGGAATCGGATGTTTCCGTTTGATATCAGGCAGCTTGCCGAGGCAATGTCGGCAGAGATAATAAACGAGGGTGACAATGGGGTTTTTGGATCCGTTTGCACGGATTCCCGCAAGGTAAAGGAGGGAGACCTTTTTTTTGCCCTGCGGGGGGAGCGTTTTGACGGGCATGATTTTATTCTGAAGGCTGCGGCTGCCGGCATCCGGGGGGCCGTGGTGGAAAGGGAAGTGGAAGTGCCTCCGGAAATTTCGGTTTTCAGGGTGGCGGACTCCCAGGCTGCGCTTCAGAACCTGGCCAGGCATAACCGCCGGCTTTCAGGCGTTCCCGTGGTGGGGGTTACTGGAAGCTCCGGTAAGACCAGCACCAAGGACCTGATACACAGCATGCTGTCGGTAAAATTCCGCACCCTGAAGACTGAAGGGAACCTGAACAATGAGCTGGGACTGCCCCTTACCCTGCTGAGAATGGATGAAAGCCACCAGGCTGCGGTGGTGGAAATGGCCATGAGAGGAATGGGGGAAATCGATCTTCTGGGACGCATTGCTCTCCCCACCGGCGCGGTCATTACCAATATAGGAGAGGCGCACTTTGAAATACTGGGGTCGGTGGACAACATTGCCAGGGCCAAGGGAGAAATATTGGACCATGTGCCGGAAGAAGGCTTTGCCGTACTGCACGGGGAGAGCCCTTTCATTGAAAGGGAGGCCCGGCGCTGCCGGGGGCGGGTGATATTTTTCGGGGAGGATCCAGGACTGGATGTGTATGCCCGTGAGATAACCCCGGAGGATGGAGGCAATAATTTTGTAGCGGTTTTCCGGGGGAGGGAGGCAGAGTTCTTTGTGCCACTGCCGGGACGGCACAATGTAATCAACAGCCTTGCGGCGATAGCCGTGGGGCTGGAAATGGGAATGGAAGTGGAGGATATCAGAACGGGGCTGGCAGGGGTCCACCTGACCTCCATGCGGATGGAAATAACGGATTTTAACGGTATAAAAATAATCAATGACAGCTATAACGCCAACCCCCTTTCAACCAGGGCGGCCATACAGGCGCTGGCTGAAACTGCCAAAGACAAGTCCAGGAAAGTGGCGGTGCTGGGGGATATGCTGGAGCTGGGCGACAGAAGCGAACCGGGCCACCGGGAGGTGGGAGGCGCGGTTCAAAAAGCCGGAGTCGACCTTCTGGCGGCGGTGGGTGATCAGGCAATGTTTATAGGCGCCGGGGCTGAAGAGGCGGGTATGCCTTCCGGCCGCATTTTCTATTTTAAGTCCCCCCGGGATGCAGCCCGGTTGTTCAAAAGTATTCTGGAGCCCGGGGATGTTGTGCTGGTCAAAGGGTCAAGGGGTATGAAAATGGAAGAATTTATCACGGCTTTGAAGGAGGATGGCGGACGGACCATGGGCGAATTAGTTTAATATATGCTGATCCAAGGAAACATTTGCCATCTTGCGCATATTTTTAATGATAGGTAATTACAGACAGGAGGGGCTGGTGGAAACCGGCCGGGGAAAATGGAAAGTATATGGCTTGTGGCAGGAAAATCGCTGTTATTGTCTTTTGTTGTGACATTTCTCCTGGGGCCCTTTGTAATACCCGCTTTGATCAGGTTCAAGTTCGGGCAAAACGTACGCAGTGACGGCCCGGCCAGCCACCTTTCCAAAAGGGGAACGCCCACCATGGGCGGTGTGATTTTTTTGGCAGGAATCACTGTGGCCGGACTGTTTTACGCCTCAAAATACCCCGAAGGTATACTGGTGCTTGCTACAACCCTGGGATACGGGCTCATAGGCTTTCTGGACGATTTTATCAAAATCGCCCTGAAAAGACCACTGGGTTTGCGGGCCAGGGAAAAATTGGTGGGACAGATACTTATCGCGGCCCTTCTGGCCGTACTGGCGGTTTCTACCCTGGGGAGGGGAACCGATGTTGTTATACCCTTCAGCGGCCTTCTTTCCGATGGTGTTAAAACCATTGAGCTGGGAATGTGGGGATTCACCATATTTGCGGTGGTGGTGGTTATAGGTGCAGCCAACGGCGTTAACCTGACGGACGGGCTTGACGGGCTGGCCGCCGGTGTGACGGCGGTTACGGCTGCAGCTTTTGTAA
Source organism: Bacillota bacterium (assembly GCA_049325055.1). Taxonomy (GTDB): domain Bacteria; phylum Bacillota; class Desulfotomaculia; order Desulfotomaculales; family Desulfocucumaceae; genus BRHc4a. The sequence goes on along the minus strand of JBMOPB010000057.1, from coordinate 22,503 downwards.
TCCTTTCGGTAATAACCGGGAAAACCGGGGTGGCCCTGGTAATGGCTGCGGTGGCAGGGGGCTGTATCGGTTTTCTGGTATATAACCACCACCCGGCCAGGGTTTTCATGGGAGACACGGGTTCCCTGGCACTGGGAGGCGCGCTGGGCGCGGCCGCCATTATTACCAGGAGCGAGCTTTTCCTTGTTATCATAGGCGGAATTTACGTTCTGGAAACACTTTCGGTGATTGTACAGGTGTTTTCCTTCCAGGTGTTTCACCGCAGGGTGCTGAGAATGAGCCCACTGCATCACCATTTCGAGCTGGGAGGATGGGGTGAAAACCGTATTGTGATTAGCTTTGTCACCGCAACGCTGCTGTTTTCACTGCTGGGCATAGCCGGTTATTATAAACTAAATTCTGTATTCTAAATTAGGAGTTGAATTTGTGGAACTGAAAGGCAAAAAGGTGCTTGTGGTGGGGGCGGGCAAAAGCGGTATGGCTGTAGCGGCATTTCTTGCAGGAAAGGGCTCCTTGGTAGTTTTAACCGATACGCGGGAACGGGGGAAATTCGGTTCACAGCTGGACAACCTCACGGGCACCGGAATTGATCTGGCCCTGGGGGGCTACCCCGAAAATGTGGGGAAGCTTTTTGACCTGGTGGTAATGAGTCCGGGGGTGCCTTTAACTATACCGCCGGCGGCTGAGGCCAGAGAGGCCGGAATTCCGGTGATAGGCGAGCTGGAGCTGGCGTACAGGTTTGCCAGGTCTCCCATAATTGCCGTCACCGGCACCAATGGGAAAACGACCACCACCACGCTGGTGGGGGAGATATTCAAGGATGCCGGCTACCGCGTGCTGGTGGCGGGCAATATAGGGCTGCCCCTGGTGGAAGAAGTGGAGTCTTACGGGCCTGAGGATATAATAGTGGCCGAGGTGTCCAGCTTCCAGCTGGAGACTGTACAGCAGTTCCGCCCCAGGGTTGGACTGATATTGAACCTGACCCCGGACCACCTGGACAGGCATGGGGACATGGCGGGCTATGCCGAAGCCAAGATCAGGATTTCCATGAACCAGCAGGATGGGGATTTCCTGATATTGAACTACGATGACCCTAATATTAGGGAAATGAAAGGACAGGGCAAAGGCGATGTCATATTTTTCAGCCGCAGGCATATTTTAGAAAAAGGAGTGTTTGTCCAAGACAATGCTATAACGGTCAGCAGCGGCGGGAAAGTATTCCGGGTTATGGACGCCGGTGACTTAAAAATACCAGGGCTGCACAACCTTGAAAACGCGCTTGCCGCAACGGCTGCGGCATTTGTAATGGGAGTTCCGGAAGACAGCATTGCCAGGACCCTGGGAAGGTTCACCGGGGTTGCCCACCGGCTGGAATTCGTGGCTGAAATCGACGGTGTCAGGTATATCAATGATTCCAAGGGCACCAACCCTGATGCCAGCATAAAGGCTGTGGAGGCGTACCCGGGTCCCCTGGTGCTTATCGCCGGCGGAAAGAATAAGGGCAACGATTTCACCGGGTTTGCCCGCGCGGCGGCCCCCAAAACAAGGGCCATGGTGGTTCTGGGGCAGTGTGCGGAAGAGATGGCGCTAGCTGCGGATAAGGCCGGCATAAAAAACATATTGCGGGCCCGGAGCTTTAAAGACGCTGTACTTCTGGCCAGGTCGGCGGCCAGTCCCGGTGATGTGGTGCTTCTTTCACCGGCCTGCGCCAGCTGGGATATGTTTAACAATTTCGAGGAAAGAGGAGACCTGTTCAAGCAAATTGTACGGGAACTGGAAAGTGAGAAGTGAGAGGCGAGAAGTGAGAGGTTAGATTAAGAAGGAACTTGCGAAGGCAAATTCTACGAGTATCCCACTTCCAACATCTCACTTCCCACATCTCAATACGGGGGTGGGAACAATGGCTTTAAAAAAGAAGGCGCCGGATTTCATACTCTTCATAACTGTTATGATGCTTTTAAGCATCGGCATTGTGATGGTTTTCAGTTCCAGCAGCTATTACGCCATGTTTCCACCCTTCAACAACCCTTTTCATTTTTTGATCAGGCAGTTGATTAATGCGGTGATAGGCGTTTCGGTGATGCTTTTTATGATGCGGTACGATTACTGGAAACTGAAGCGCTGGTCGCTGGCGGCTTTGCTTCTGGCCTTTTTGCTTCTGGCACTGGTGCTTACGCCGCTGGGAAGCGAAAGGCTGGGGGCCCAGCGCTGGATAAACCTCGGATTTTTCAGCTTTCAGCCCTCAGAGCTGGCCAAGCTTTGTATTGTGGTTTTTGTGGGCACTAGCCTTTCCATGAAAAAACAAAAGATACTTTCGTTTAGGGAAGGGATTTTGCCTTACCTGATCCTTATGGGGCTTTCTGCCGGGCTGATACTGGCCGAGCCGGACCTTGGAACGGCCATAACGCTGGTAGGCACTATATTTATAATGCTTTTCTGCGCCGGCGCCAGGATTATCACTCTGTCCGCCGTGGCAATACTGGGTGTGGGAGCCGTAATGGGCGCCATCTTCGCCGAGGAATACCGGAGGGAAAGGTTTTTGGCCTTTCTGAATCCCGAAGGTGACCCCACCGGCGCGGGCTGGCACATACTGAACTCGCTGATGTCCATCGGGTCCGGGGGGCTCCTGGGCACGGGATTGGGCCAGGGCCGGCATTCCAAGTTCCTGTACCTGCCCGAAAGGCAGACCGACTTCATATTTGCGGTTATAGGGGAGGAACTGGGATTCATAGGGGGCTGCCTTGTAATACTCCTTTTCATACTCTTTATATGGAGGGGGTTTAAAGTTGCCATCACCTCGCCGGACCCCTTCGGCAGCCTGCTGGCAGCCGGGATAGTTGCGGGGATAGCCCTTCAGGCCATTATCAACATCGGTGTTGTCACCAGTTCACTGCCCATTACCGGAATCACCCTGCCCTTTGTGAGTTTTGGCGGTACTTCGCTGGTGTTCACGCTTATGAGCGTGGGAGTGCTCTTGAATATATCCAGGTATATAACTCCAAAATGACAATTTCGGAATGACAGGGTATAAAGGCTTATAAGAAATGCAGTATTAATCGAAGTTTGAATATCGAATTGCGTAATTCGAAACAAGGGGTGTCCATCTTTGAGGTTTGTTGTTACCGGGGGGGGGACCGGAGGTCACATTTACCCGGCCCTGGCCATTGCCAGGGGGCTTAAGGACAGGTTCGGGGCCGAAATAAATTATATTGGCGGAACCCGGGGACTGGAATCGGAGATAGTCCTCAAGGAAGGACTTCCTTTTAGGGCGATACCGCTGGCCGGCCTTAAAAGGGGGCTTTCGCCGTCCAACCTGCTGGTGGGGTGGAAGGCGGCGGCGGGGATTATAAAGGCCTTCCGGTATCTGAGAGAAATAAGGCCGGATGCAGTCATAGGCACCGGTGGATATGTTTGCGGCCCGGTTGTTCTTGCGGCGGCGCTGATGGGCATTCCCACCCTTATCCATGAACAGAACGCTTTACCGGGTATTACAAACAGGATACTATGCAGGTTTGTGGGGTGCGTGGCGGTTACCTTCGAGGAGTCAAAGAGGTTTTTTGCCCCGGGAGGGGTAGTGAAAACCACCGGCCTTCCGGTAAGAAAGGAAATAATGATGAAAAGCAGGGACCGGTCCAGGGAAAAACTGGGTTTTCCCCCGGACGGTCTTTTGGTGTTGTCTTTTGGCGGCAGCCAGGGCGCCAGAAGTATAAATACAGCCATGCTTCCTGTGCTGGAGAACTTTTCCGGAAGGCCCGGCATTTATTTTTTACATGTCACCGGACCTGCCAATTATGACCAGTTTATGGCGTCGGTGCAAAAGGGTATGAAAATACCTGAAAATGGGAATATTACCATTGCCTCTTATATGTATGACATGCCAACAGCCCTTGCAGCGGCAGACCTGGCAATATGCAGGGCCGGCGCCGCAACCCTGGCCGAGCTTACTGCTGTTGGACTGCCGTCCATACTGGTTCCTTATCCATACGCCGCTGAGAACCACCAGGAGTACAACGCCCGGGCACTGGAAGCAAAAGGGGCGGCCGTGGTGATAAGGGACAATGATCTAAGCGGTGATTTGCTGCTGTCGGAGATTGAAAAACTGGCGGCAAACCGGGAAACACTGCGCGGAATGTCCAGCGCCAGCAGGGCACTTGGAAGACCCGCAGCCATGGATGATATTCTTGACTGTGTCCGGGATTTGTTGGATAATAAGCGCAAAAAGAATGGGATTTTGAAATAAGTTTAAAGACAGGTAGGGGACAGGCATATTTGCTTTTTAAGGAAATTGCCGGGCCGTGTTGAGGGCCTGGTTTTCACATTTACAAAGGGGGACAAGCGAGGGCCGGCTGGACGGTCACTGTTAAGGTAATACCGGTAACACCTATAAATCAGGGAGCATACTATATTCTATCGCAAGGGCGGCAGATGGAAGAAGCGACTTCATTTCCGTGCAGAAGGGGGTTGATATAAGATTGCATAAAATACCTGAAAAAATACATTTTATCGGTATCGGAGGGGCCGGCATGAGCGCCCTGGCCAGGATACTGATTGAACTTGGACACAAGATAAGCGGATCTGATCTTAACAGGACAAATATCACTGACAGGCTCGAATCAATGGGGGCTGCGTGTTACATCGGCCATTCGGCCCAGAATGTCGATGGCGTGGACCTGGTGGTTATTTCCACAGCGATTAAGCCGGAAAATCCGGAACTGGTCCGGGCTATTGAGAAAAAAATCACGGTGATTCACCGGGGAGACCTGTTGGCCCTTCTCATGGAAAGACAACTGGGAATCGCGGTGGCCGGAGCTCACGGCAAAACCACCACCACTTCCATGATGGCCCTGGTTATGGAAAAGAACGGCCTTGATCCCACCATTGTAATCGGAGGTGAATTGAATGACATTGGCGGCAACGCCAAACTGGGTCGGGGCAGGTATCTTGTGGCCGAAGCGGATGAGAGCGACGGATCATTTTTAAAGCTTTCTCCCAAAGTTGCAATAGTAACCAACGTTGAAAACGATCACCTTGATTATTACGGATCGGTTGAAAGGATTAAGGACGCTTTCAGGGTTTTTCTTTCCAAGGTCCCGGATGACGGCATGGCGGTGGTATGCATTGACGACCCCGGTGTCCGGGAGGTGCTTAAGGAGTATGGTGGGCCGCTGACCACCTACGGCCTCAGGAGCGACGAGGCTGATTACGTGCTGAAAGTGGTTTACCTCAACGGCATGTCTTCCAGGGGAGAGGTCTATCACCGCGGCAGGCGCCTGGGAACCCTGGTTTTGTCAGTGCCGGGGCAGCATAACATGCTGAACGCGCTGGCCGTTGTTGCCGCGGCAATGTATGCGGGCCTGGACTTCAACGCCATCGCTGACGCCCTGAAAGAATTCAAAGGCGCCGGGCGCCGCTTTCAGCTCGTCGGTGAAGCGTCCGGGATAAAGGTGGTGGATGACTACGCTCACCACCCCAGTGAAATAAAGGCTACACTCAAGGCCGCCAAACAGGTGGGGGCAAACAGGATAATAACCGTGTTCCAACCCCACCGTTACACCAGGACCTCTCTTTTGAGGGATGAGTTTGGATCAGCCTTCCTGGATTCCGATGTGGTTATAGTGAACGAGATATACTCCGCGGGAGAGGCCCCCATTGAAGGGGTGAACGCGGGACTGATTATCGACGCCATGGCTAAAAACGGCCAGGAAGAGGTTGTCTACCTGGGTACCCGCGAGGAGATAGTGGATTACCTGGCAGGCTTTGCCAGGCCCGGCGACCTCATTCTGACAATGGGGGCCGGAAATATATGGACCGCCGGTGTTGACCTGGTGAAACGGCTGCAGGCAAATGGAGGGGATTTAGATGCCGGCTCCTGATTTTTACAGCGAAATCAGGGAGCAGTTCAAGGGTAATTTGCTGTTTAAGGAACCCATGAGTCTGCACACCAGCTGGAGGATAGGCGGTCCTGCGGAGGTACTGGCTGAACCCCGGGATGTTGACGACCTGGTGTTTATACTAAAATGCGCCGGACGTTACGGTATTCCCCTGACCGTTATAGGGGCGGGAACCAACTTGCTGGTTAAAGACGGCGGCATAGGCGGGGTTGTTGTACAGATCGGCGCAGGGTTTTCCTATTTGAGAATAGAAGGCGAGGTTGTTACCGCCGGCGGTGGCTTAAGGCTTTCCCGGCTTGCCTCAGCGGCCAGGGATGCCGGACTGGGCGGGTTTGAGTTCATAGCGGGAATACCGGGAACAGTGGGCGGCGCCGTACTGATGAACGCCGGGGCGTACGGTTCCACCGTAAGCAACCTTATTGAAGAAGTGACATGCGTTGATTACAGCGGAAACCTGATACGCATTGAAGGCGTCCGGATGGACTGGGGATACAGAAAGAGCGGGCTGGAGGAAAAGGACCTCATCGTGGTGGAGGCTGTTTTCCGGGGCACCCCGCGGGACAGGGAACTGATCCATGCCGATATGGAAAAATACCTGAGCAGCCGCAAGGCCAAGCAGCCGCTTGAGTATCCCAGCTGCGGGAGCGTTTTCAAGAACCCCCCGGGCAATTATGCCGGTAAACTGATAGATGAAGCAGGGTGCAGGGGCCTGAGGGTGGGGGACGCCCAGGTGTCGCATAAGCACAGCAATTTTATAGTCAATCTGGGGAACGCCAGGGCAAGCGATGTGCTGGATCTTATAGATACTGTTAAGAGAAGGGTGTTTGAAAAGTCGGGTATTAACCTGGAAATGGAGGTTAAGGTTTTGGGTCGGGACTGAGGCGGAGGTATCGGGATGCAAAAATATATGATTGTGGGCGGCAACCGGCTGCAGGGTAAAACGCGGGTCAGCGGCAGCAAAAACGCTTCGCTGCCAATTCTGGCCGCATGCCTGCTGGGGTCCGGGGAAAGCGTCATACACGACGTTCCCAATCTTACGGACGTTACGGTGATGATGGAGGTCCTTCAGTACCTGGGGGCCAGGGTAAAGAGGGACGGCAACCTGGTTAGTGTTGATACGACCAGCATAGACAGTTTTGAAGTCAGTGAAGACCTTATGAGGAAGATGAGAGCCTCGAACCTGGTTCTCGGGCCGATGCTGGCCAGGTTTAAAAGGGTGATTATCAGTCACCCGGGCGGGTGTAATATAGGATCCAGGCCGATGAACCTGCATCTGAAGGGGCTTCAGGCAATGGGGGCGGTAATAAGGGAAAAATACGGGTTTATAACGGCGGAAAGTAATTCCCTGGCGGGTGCTGAAATATACCTGGATATGCCCAGCGTGGGGGCCACGGAAAATCTGATGATGGCTGCCGTACTGGCAAGGGGAACCACCGTTATAAAAAATGCGGCCAAAGAACCGGAAATAGTTGACCTGCAAAATTTTATGAACCGCATGGGAGCCGATGTAAAAGGGGCGGGCACCGATGAGATAAAGATAAAGGGGGTTACCTCCCTTGGGCCTGCCGAGCACACGGTGATCCCGGACAGGATAGAGGCCGGCACCCTGATGATAGCTGCGGCAATAACCGGCGGCGACGTGGTGATAACCAATGTTATCCCCGAGCATTTTGAAGCCCTCACGGCCAAACTAAGGGAGACCGGGGCGGTAGTGGACGTTGGTGAGGACAGCGTCAGGGTAAAGGGGGGGTACCCCGTCAGGTCGGTGGACGTAAGAACACTGCCGTATCCAGGATTTGCAACCGACCTGCAGCCCCAGTTTATGGCGCTGATGGCGGTAGCCCAGGGAACCAGTATAATTACAGAGACAATTTTTGAAAACAGGTTCAAACACGTAAGCGAACTGCGAAGGATGGGAGCCGACATAAAGGTGGAGGGACAGACGACTATAATAAAAGGCGTCCTAAAATTGAGCGGGGCGGTTGTTGAAGCCTCCGACTTAAGGGCCGGAGCGGCCCTGGTGCTGGCGGCGCTGGTGGCCGAGGACGGAACAGTGATTGAAAATATCGAACATATAGACCGGGGCTACGACCGCCTGGAAAAAAAATTAGGCTCCCTGGGAGCCAGGATAATCAGAGTGCACAGTTGATGTGCTCTTTTTTGGTTTTATGGGGGACAAGTACGGACGGCCAGGGGCTTTTATTCCAGCAAATGGCTGTTAAGCCTGAATAATAATGAGGTGGATGTAATGCCAACAGCAAGGAGCGAACAGCATTAACGGCAGTTTTAACATAATTACTCCTTCGTTTTATAATGGACAATTTTTCAGATGCTGATATATTATATTGTTATTGGCATAGAGGGGCAGGCGGGTTTTCCGGGGTAAAATAATGTTCGGGCGGGATGTGGTGGCTTGGCCAGAACAAACAAGTCTAAAAAGTCCTCGTATAATTTTTTTCAGAGTGTATTTTTTCTGCTGGTTTTTTTGACGGCTGCCTATGTTTTGACCCGGTCATCCATCTTTGAGGTGCGGGAGATAAGGGTTATTGGGAATACCTCATTGAGCCGGGAGAATATTATATCCGTTGCGGGCATAAATCCCGGGGAGAATATATTTAGAATTGATTTAAAGGCGGCGGCAGAAAAGCTCAAAGTTGTATCGTTGATAAAAACCGTTGAAATGTCCAGGCGCCTGCCCTCGGCTGTTGAAATAAAGGTGGCGGAAAGGGCGGCATGTGCTCTCCTTCCTGTTGATACAGGGTTTATCCAGGTAGACGACGAAGGGGTTTATATACAGAAAGGGGACGTGGGGATTAATCAGCTTCCTGTTGTGACGGGTATAGTGTTTGATCTGCCCCAGCCGGGAGAGCAGATTAAATCCGAAAAACTGGATCTGGCCATAGGGGTTATAAGAGGTGTTTCACCGGAATTGCCCCCCAGGCTGTCGGAAATATATATTGAAGGGGACCAGGCGGTTGTTTACACGCTGGACGGAATCCAGTGCCGTCTTGGTGCCTCGGCGGACCTGAAGCAGAAAGGCGAAGTGCTCGCGAAAATACTGGAAGGCCTTAAAACAAAAGGAAAAAGAATAGAGTATATCGATCTTTCACATGCGGCCTCTCCGGTAGTAAAATATATAGAATAAGGATATCCATACAATTACTGTAAGAGGGGGGTGGCGCCTTGCGATTAAAACCTTTCCACTTCGCTCTGGCGTTGGTGGGCCTGGTTCTGGGGGTATTGCTGGCTGTACAGTTCCGGGTTACCAAGGAAACCCTGAAAACCCCCCAGGTACACAGGGTTCAGTCCATGATAACCAAGGTGAGCGATGCCAGGGCTGAGCATGAAAGCAAGCAGGAACAGATTAACAAGATGCGGGCCGAACTGGACAAGCTGGCGGGCGGGGCGGAACTGGGCCCGTTAAGGGAGGAACTGCTCCAGGCCCGGATTGAGTCGGGCCTTGCGGGGGTATACGGCCCTGGGATAGAGGTGACTTTAAACGACAGCAATATAGCGGTGAAGCCGGGGGAAAACCCAAATCTTTATGTTCTTCATGACGAGGATATTTTAAGGGTGTTAAATGAATTAAGGGCAGCCGGAGCAGAAGCCCTGGCCATAAATAACCAGAGAGTGCTGGCCACAAGCGAGATACGGTGCACTGGGCCCACAATACTTATAAACAGGAGCCAGAGGCTTACACCACCCTTTGTGATAAGTGCCATAGGAAACCAGGAAACCCTGGCCAATTCCCTCAAGATGAGGGGCGGGGTTATCGAGACCCTTCAGTTCTGGGGTATACAGGTCAGTATAAAAAAGGTGTCCCAGGTAAATATACCGGCGCTCTCAGGAACGATTAGCTTTGATTATGCAAAGCCGGTAGCGGAGGATCAAAAATCTCCATGAGCAAAAGGTCAATGTACATCTCAATAAGCGTTATAACAATGATACTGGGGATTATGCTGGCCATACAGTTCCGCACCAACCGGTACATTGAGCAGGGTGTTCCCGCCGACAGGGCACAGGAGCTGGTGGCCGAACTGAGTAAACTGGAAAAGGACAACCAGAAGCTGGACAGGGAGATCGGAGACCTAAACTACAAGCTGGAACAGGCCAAGAAGGGTCAGTCACAGGCTCAGGCGGCCATAATGGACGAGCTGAAAAAATCCAGGATGGTGGCCGGTTTAACCACGGTTACCGGGCCGGGTATCGAGGTTGTGCTGGACAATCCTCCCTCGCCGTCAAAGAGGGGAGGTATATCTATAATAAGGGACGAGGACCTGCTCAGGGTTACCAATGAGTTGAGAGGTGCCGGGGCTGAGGCCATTTCCATAAACGGGCACAGAATGATATCCACATCCGAGATAAGGCTGGCCGGCAGCTTTATAAATATCAACCTTGACAGAACCGAGCCTCCTTTTCATATTTTGGCCATCGGAAGCCCGGAAAAGCTGAAAAGCTCTCTGGAAATCAGCGGCGGCCTTGCTGATTATTTCAGGGACCTTGGAATTGTGGTCAAAACCCAAACCTTAAACAGCGTTACGGTTCCCGGCTACACCAAGAATATACGGTATGATTATGCCAAGGCCGTGAAAGGGTGATTAATATGTGGACAGGACTTTGGCTTGCGATTCTGGGGCTTGCCGTCGGAATAATTCTTGGGCTCAATCTGCCCTTTACATTGCCACAGGCATATGCCAAATATATGTCGGTGGCTGCCCTTGCGGCCCTTGACTCGGTTTTTGGGGGGATCAGGGCGGCTATAGAAGACCATTACGACAACAGGATTTTTATCACCGGATTCTTCAGTAACGCCCTCTTAGCGGCCGGCCTGGCCTTCATTGGAGAGCGCCTGGGGATAGATCTCTACCTGGCTGCGGTTGTGGCTTTTGGTGTCAGATTGTTCCAGAATCTGGCCATTATTCGCAGACATTTGCTGAAAAAATAAATTTGCTCCTTAAAGGGAAATCGTTATAAATGTTGAATTTTACAGATTAAGTAAAGTTTTGGCCGTAAAAGAAATTACGAAATAGAAAGAAAAAGGTAGTCTAAAGGAAAGGGTATCTAATGGAAGCTGTAGCCGGCCTGGACATAGGTTCTTCCCATATTGTTGTTGCAGCTGCTGTTTCAAGTTCCAGGACTCCCGCCGACCCCTTCGGGGGTGACCTTAAGTTCGGATATGCCGGCTCTATGGGAATTCGCAGGGGATGGGTTAACGACGTGCCCTCCCTGGGGCGTTCCATAAGCGAAGCATTAAAAATGGCTGAATCGGTGGCCGGAGTTAAAATACAAAGTGTATACCTGGGTATTCCCGGCCATACGGTGGAGTTTGAAATAAAGAAATCCGGTAACGTCATCGGTAAGGGCAGGCGGGTCACACATCAGGATATTGAAAGGGTAAAGCGTCTTGCCCTTGTTTCTGATCTTCCACCGGGACGCAGGGTAATCCAGGTGATGCCCGTCGAATACACTGTGGACGGGGCGCCGGCCCTGGGGGAACCTTCAGGGCTCTCATGTTCCAGGCTTGACCTTCAGTCAATTGTGATTACGGCCGACAACCAGTTGGTGGAAAACCTGGTGGAGGCGGCTAACGGGGCGGGCATCAGAGTGTTGGATTATCTGCCGTCTTCCCTGGCGGTGGGCGAGGTCGTGATCAAAAAGGCTCAAAGGCAGTTAGGGGCCGCACTGATTGACATTGGGTCGTCCAGTACCTCCATTGTGTTTTACAACCACGGCAAGCCGCTGGGGTTTGAGGTGTTGCCGCTGGGCAGCGACCACATTACCAGTGATCTGGCCATTTGTCTGAGGACCACTCTTGAAGGTGCGGAGGAGGTTAAACGTAAAATAGGACTGGGTCCGGATAAACCCTTCCAGCCGGAAGGAACCGGTGAAGGCGGCGCCGTAAACACCATTTCCGTTCCACGGCTGAGCGGTTCGGGATTTAACGAGGCGCCCCTGGAAACCGCCGTCAGTATTATTGAGGCCCGTGTATCCGAGATACTGGACATGGTAAAATTATCGCTGGTAAGGCTGTCAGGCGGCTGCGACCTTCCCGGAGGGCTGACCCTAACCGGGGGTGGAAGCCAGCTCAAGGGACTGGACATATTCACGTCGAAATATATTGGCTGCCAGGTGGATATGAGGGCTTTAAATAACGCACAGGGCGGGGCAAGTGAATCTGTTGGGGAAACAAACACTGATCTTACGGTCAATGTGGCAGGAGCGGCAGGTTTGTTGAAATATTTTTTTAAAACAGGCAGCGTCGCAAAAGCCGGCCAACATCAGCCGCAGGATTTATGGAGTAAGGTCAGGGGTATTTTCAGGGTCTCAAAATAAAATTGATATTTAACAACTAATTAAGGGAGGATATTTTTAATGCTTGATTTTGAGCTCGACCTTGACCAGTTTGCCAATATAAAGGTAATTGGGGTAGGGGGCGGGGGAAATAACGCTGTTAACAGAATGATCACCTCCGGCCTGAAAGGGGTCGAATTCATTTCTGTAAACACCGATGCCCAGGCCTTACAGCTATCACAGACATCGGTGAAGATTCAAATCGGTGCAAAGCTTACCAAGGGGCTTGGCGCGGGGGCCAACCCCGAAATCGGGCAAAAGGCCGCCGAGGAAAGCCGTGATGAAATAATAAAATGCCTTAAGGGCGCCGACATGGTTTTTGTTACGGCCGGAATGGGAGGAGGCACCGGAACGGGGGCTGCTCCGCTGGTGGCCGAAGTGGCCAAGGAGCTTGGCGCCCTGACAGTGGGCGTGGTAACAAGGCCATTCACCTTTGAGGGCAGGAAGAGGATGATGCAGGCCGACAGCGGCATACAGAACCTCAAGGCCAAGGTGGACACGCTTATAACCATTCCCAATGACAGGCTGCTGCAGGTAATAGACAAGCACACCTCCATAGTTGAGGCCTTCCGTATCGCCGACGATGTGCTGCGTCAGGGGGTGCAGGGGATTTCCGACCTTATTGCGGTGCCCGGACTTATCAACCTGGACTTTGCCGACGTTAAAACAATAATGAAGGATACCGGCTCCGCCCTCATGGGAATAGGGCTCGCAGCCGGAGAAAACAGGGCGGCCGAGGCAGCCAGGATGGCAATATCCAGCCCGCTGCTGGAAACGTCAATAGAGGGGGCCAGGGGCGTACTGCTGAACATAACCGGAGGTTCATCCCTGGGGCTGTTTGAAGTTAACGAGGCTGCCGAGATAATCGCCCAGGCGGCAGACCCGGAAGCCAACATAATATTCGGCGCTGTGATCGATGAAAGGCTGGAGGACGAGGTCAGGGTAACTGTAATCGCCACCGGGTTTGACCAGAAGACTGCCAGGAGGGAGCGGCCGAAGTCGGAATTGGAGATAAAATCTTTCAGCGGGAACGACGAACTGGATATCCCGGCATTTTTGAGGAGAAAGTAACTCTTTTATCGTAGATTTGGTCGGGATACCGGGATAAAAAAAACTGCAGGCAATCATAAAGTGACAGCATTTACCAGCCCTGGCAAGATATAATTAATGCCAGGGCTTTACTTTTATCCGGGTGATAATGGAGGCGAGAGGGTCATATTCACTTATATGTCATATATAAGTAATTGCCGCCATATACTGGTGGGAGAGCCCCCGGTTTTTCGGAGGTGCCCTTGATGACCACCACCGTTGTGTACCTGGATAAACTTTTTTTCGGCAACCTTCTTGTAAACGGGGTGATACTCTGGTCTGCAGGCCGGTTAAGCCAGGTGCGGGCCAGACATTACCGCATTCTGATGGGGGCATTATTGGGTAGTGCCTACTCTGTGGCACTTTTTCTGCCCGGGGCGGATTATCTTTTTTCTTTTTATGCCAAATTTGCGGTGTCCCTGTTAATGGTGGGGGCCGCCTTCGCGCCAGTTCCCCCCAGAAGGTTTATTCTCTGCCTGTCTTTTTTTTACGCGGTGTCCTTTGCCCTGGGCGGAATGGTAATGGGTATATCATACTTTTTCAGCCATACCGCTGTTCCGGGTCAGGTCAACAGCTATTTCAAGGCCATAAGCCGGCATCTTTGGCCCGGCCTTCTGGCGGGGCTGATGCTGTTATTGGCTTCCGTAGCAGTTTTGCCGAGGTATTTTAAAAACAGGCAGGGTATTGAGGCCATGAAAATGCCGGTTACCATCCACCTGAACGGGCGGAGGGTTACTGTGAAGGGGCTTGTTGACACCGGGAACAGCCTGTGTGATCCGGTTACCGGGGAACCGGTGGTGGTGGTTGAGCACAGCGCAATAAAAGACGTCCTTCCCGGTCCCATGAAGGAGGCTGATGCCTTTGCCGGTGATGCCGTTTCTGTGATTGAAAGTATGATGAACACCCCCTGGTCCGGCAGGCTGAGACTTATACCCTTTCAGTCCCTGGGGAACGACCACGGGATATTGCTGGGCATAAAGCCCGACAGGGTGGAATTTGTAAAAGACAGCAGGGTTCAAAAAGTGGAAAAGGTGGTTATAGGCATTCACGGCAGGAGGCTGGATGCAGGTGAGGGATACAATGCCCTGATAAACCCTTCACTGCTGGAAAGGGTCATACCGGCTTAGCCACATCACACTTTGCAAGGGAGGGGGATGAAATGCTGAAGGTCTGGCAGATAAAGCTGATGATCCGGCTTACTCTGGTAAGAATAATGAGGTGGCTGGGTGAGAAGCCTGAGATTTATTATGTGGGGAGCAGTGAGGCTCTCCCTCCCCCCCTTTCCACCGATGAGGAACTGTTCCTGATCAACAGGCTTGAGTCAGGAGACGGCGCGGTACGCAGCGTATTGATCGAGAGAAATCTCCGGCTGGTGGTTTATATCGCCAGGAAATTTGAGAGCACCGGGGTGGGTATAGAGGACCTGGTCTCCATAGGGACCATAGGGCTCATAAAGGCGGTAAACACCTTTGACCCGGCCAAAAAAATAAAGCTGGCCACTTACGCTTCCCGCTGTATTGAAAACGAAATACTGATGTACCTCCGCCGGAGCAATAAAACCCGTACCGAAGTCTCCTTTGATGAACCCCTGAACATTGACTGGGACGGAAATGAACTTCTCCTGTCCGACGTGCTGGGCACCGACAACGATATTATTTATAAATACATCGAGGAAGAGGTGGACAAAAAACTGCTGCACCTGGCCCTCCAGAGGCTTAACGGCAGGGAGAGAAGAATAATGGAGCTGCGTTTCGGTCTGAACAACGGCGCCGAAAAAACGCAGAAAGAGGTTGCAGATATGCTTGGCATATCACAGTCTTATATATCGAGGCTGGAAAAAAGGATAATAAAGAGGCTGAGAAAAGAAATACACCGCATGGAATAACCCCTTGTCAGTCAAGGGGTTATTTTATCGGCCGGTTGATGACCGGCCGGTTTTTTTTCGTAAGGCATTTGTTGTATAAACCGGTGGTGCGGGGGCAATAATGAGACTGAAGTAAATGCATAATATGGAAAGAGGTGGGAGCATCCGATGCTTGTCAACAAAGTAGAAATCTGCGGCGTAAACACTTCAAAACTCCCAGTACTGACCGGATCCCAGATGCGCTCCCTATTTGAATCCATGCACAGCGGCGATACCAGTGCCAGGTCTCAGCTTATAAACGGCAACCTGCGCCTGGTATTAAGCGTTATTCAAAGGTTTACCAACCGTGGTGAGTACGTTGACGACCTTTTTCAGGTGGGCTGCATAGGGCTTATGAAAGCCATCGACAATTTTGACCTGTCACAGAACGTAAAATTTTCAACATATGCAGTTCCCATGATAATCGGGGAGATTAGAAGGTATCTTAGGGACAACAATCCCATCCGGGTCAGCCGTTCCCTGCGGGATGTCGCCTATAAGGCGCTGCAGGTCAGGGACAGCCTGGTGAACAGATATTCCCGGGAGCCCAGCATTAACGAAATTGCAGGAGAGCTGAAGATGCCCAGGGAGGAGGTTGTCTTCGCGCTGGATGCCATACAGGAGCCCATCTCTCTCTTTGAGCCCATTTACCATGATGGCGGGGACCCCATATTTGTGATGGACCAGATAAGCGATGAAAAAAACCACGACCAGAACTGGCTGGAGGGTATTGCCATAAGGGATGCCCTGAGGAAGCTCAGCGACCGGGAAAAACATATACTCACCCTCCGCTTTTATGAAGGAAAAACCCAAATGGAGGTGGCCGAGGAGATCGGTATTTCCCAGGCCCAGGTCTCCAGGCTGGAGAAGGCCGCCTTGAACCATATGAAAAAATTTCTTTGATAAAATAATTTTTTGTTTAAACCACAGAGTGATCGAAGAGAAAGGGAACAACCTTTGGCAAAGAATATTTCGTCGGGGCGATGTCATTTTTGACAGGCCCCTGTTTATTTTGGCGAAATGTTGACCAAACTGGTAATAAACAATTACCGGGAGTAGGGTTAGTGGGTTTATTGATTAACAAGTTATTGGCATGCATAGTAATGGTGGTGATCATCGCTTTTTCGGCGGCGGGGTGGCAGGGTGGAGAAGACGTCACTGCCGGGATCAATTCAGGGGAACTGATACGGTTCCACGTTATAGCAAACAGTGATTCCCCCACCGACCAGGCCCTCAAGCTCAAGGTCAGGGATGAGGTTATCAGAACGATGTCACCGGTGCTTGCCGGCGCCAGGGATATAGATGAGGCCAGAAAGCTGGTAGATGAAAATGTTGATATTATAACCCGGGTATCCGCCGGGGTATTGAGCAAATACGGGTGCTGCTACCCGGTAAGGGTGGAGCGCGGTACATACGGCTTCCCTGAAAAAACCTATACCATAAAGTGTGGGGATGAAGGGGAAATATCCGAACTGACGCTTGCCGCCGGGGATTATGAAGCCGTCAGGATAGTTATTGGTGTTGGAAAGGGCGCCAACTGGTGGTGTGTTCTGTTTCCCCCCCTGTGCTTTGTGAACCCGGTGGAGAGCGAAAGCGGCGGGCAGGGACTCAACTTCGGGGAGGAAGGGATAAGCCGGAGCGCGCCGGCGGAAACTCCCGCTTTTAAGTACGACCAAATCAGGCCTGAAAAGACAGGGGCCCGGCCGGTGATTGAATACAGATTCAAGGCGGTGGAATTGTTCATGCGGATGAAGGATCTGTTATAAACCATTAAAGATCACGAAGTTCAAATGACTTCACCCCAGGGGGTGAATTTTTTTTGTTTTTGAGGCATAATAGCATTTTTTTGTTCAGATATGGCCCTATTCCACATATAAATAGTGTAACACGGGAGGTGTCCAAAAAATGGTAAAGATTTCAGACCTCAGGATGAGGGAGGTTATAAACATTACCGACGGCAGGCGCCTCGGCCCCATTAAAGACATTGACATAGACCTGGAGGAAGGCCGGATAACCGCCATAATACTGCCTTACCAGGGGGCCAGGCTGATGGGTCTTTTTTCAAGAGAAAACGAAATAATTATTCCATGGGATAAAATTGTGAAGATTGGTGTCGATGTAATTCTAGTGGAACTTAGCATTCCCCACGAGGAGAGGGGAGGGTACTATTACTACGGAAAGGACCGGCTGTAAATCCAATTCAAAAGTTATGTCAAGGCTGCAAAAAATGCAAAAATTTAAATTATTATGATGGAAGGGCTTATTGCTCTTTTTTTTTAACTGCTGGGCCATTTTTCCTTTTTGCCGCCACGCCCAATATATAGTATAATGCTCCTGTCATACATACTATATGGTGTTAATTTGCATAAAATGTAATCGGGTGGTGCGTCAGTTGAAATGCCCGTTTTGCGGACATGGCGACAGCAGGGTGCTTGATTCAAGGCCCGCCGAGGATGGGAATTCCATAAGGCGCAGGAGGGAGTGCGGCGGGTGCGTCCGCCGGTTCACCACTTACGAGAGGGTGGACGAGATCCCCCTGATGGTGGTCAAGAAAGACGGCAGGCGGGAGATTTTTGACAGGAAAAAATTGCTGTCAGGACTGTCAAAGGCATGCCAGAAAAGGCCGGTGCCCATGGAAAAGCTGACCGCCGCCGTTGACGACATAGAGCGGGATATCCGAAACACCCTGGAGGCCGAGGTAAGCAGCCGGGAAATAGGTGAAAGGGTGATGGAATTTCTGCTGAACCTGGACGAGGTGGCTTACGTCCGCTTTGCCTCGGTATACCGGGAGTTTCGGGATGTCCGCGGTTTCCTGGGTGAAATAGAAAAGTTGGTAGGCGGCAAGCGGGAGGGTGGTGAAAAATAATCTTCTCGTTTTGATTGGGTGTCCTTATGTGATTTTTTTCAAGGAGGCTTTTAAGTGTTCAAGGTAATCAGAAAGAGAGATGGTCGTGAAGTTTCATTTGATGAAACAAAAATCACAGACGCAATTTTCAAGGCCGCCAGGGCGGTGGGCGGAGAGGACCGCCAGACTGCCATGGAGCTGACCATAGAGGTCTTGAAAATGCTCAAAAGGATGTACAACGGCAATATATTCGGCGTCGAAGAAGTGCAGGACGTGGTGGAAAAGGTTCTCATAGAGTCCGGACACGCCCGTACCGCCAAGGCGTACATACTTCACCGGGATAAAAGGACCCGCATCAGGGAGGCCAAAGGGGATCTTATGGACGCGGTGGAGGAAATACTGGAGGAGACCAACCGGGAAAACGCCAACATAAGCAACTCCCCGTCGGCCAAGATGCTTCAGATCGCCAGCGCTGCCAGTAAAAAATATTACCTCACCAGGCTGATACCTGAGGAGATGTCCCAGGCCCACCTGCGCGGGGATATACATATACACGATCTCGACTTCTACGGTAAGACCTTAACGTGCGTCCAGATCCCCCTGGGGAGGCTCCTGACCGAGGGGTTCAACACCGGGCATGGCTATATAAGGGCCCCCAAGCGGCCTACGTCCGCCACCGCCCTTGCGGCCATAGTGCTGCAAAGTTCCCAGAACGATATGCACGGAGGGCAGTCCTTCGCCTTTTTCGACCGGGATATGGCGCCTTTTGTGGAAAACGCCGATGATTTTGAAACTTACCAGGCCATGGAGGCCTTGATATATAACCTTAACTCAATGCACAGCAGGGCGGGCGCACAGGTACCCTTCAGCTCGCTGAATGTGGGCACCGAAACCGGCGAGGCGGCCCGCAGGGTGGTGCGCAACCTGCTGCTGGCTTATGAAGCCGGGCTGGGGCGCGGTGAAAACCCTATTTTTCCGAATATAATATTCAGGGTGAAGGATGGCATTAACTTAAAGCCGGGCGACCCCAACTACGATCTGTTCAAGCTGGCCATAAAGGTTGCCTCCAAGCGACTCAATCCCACCTTCAGCTTTATGGATTCTTCCTTCAACAGCGAGTACGGGGACCAGGTAAGCTACATGGGCTGCCGCACCCGGGTGATAGCCAACCGGCGGGGTCCGGTGGTAACCGACGGCCGGGGAAATCTCTCCTTTACCACCATAAACCTGCCCAGGGTGGCCATCAGGGCTGAAAGGAACCTGGACGTTTTCTTCGACCAGCTTTCCAGGGTGATGGACCTTACCATAAGGCAGTTATATCACCGGTTTACCGTACAGGCCAAGCTTAAAGTGAGGGACATGCCCTTTGTGATGGGGCAGGGTCTTTACATCGGGTCCAAGGACTTAAGGCCCGACGACCCCATTGAGTCGGTTATCGTAAACGGAACCCTTTCTGCTGGATTTATAGGACTGGCCGAGGCCCTGGTGGTGCTTACCGGATATCACCACGGGCAGAGCGAGGAGTCCGGGGAACTGGGACACCGGATAGTGGCTTTCATGCGTAAGAAGATAGACGAGGCCTGCGAGGAATACAACCTGAACTATACCCTGCTGGCCACACCGGCCGAGGGACTGAGCGGGCGTTTTGTGAAGCTGGACCGCAAGGAATACGGCATTATACCGGGGGTCACAAACAAGGAGTACTATACCAACTCATTCCATATACCGGTGGGATTCTCAATAAGCAGCTTCGATAAAATCAGCATAGAGGGACCCTTCCACAAATACTGCAATGCCGGCCACATCAGCTACGTGGAAATGTCGGCCCCTCCCCAAAACAACCTGGAAGCCATGGAAGCCATTGTTAAGCATATGGCCGCCAGCGACATGGGATACGCGGCCGTAAATTTCCCGGTGGACTTTTGCACCGGCTGCAACCTGCTGGGGGTAATCAACGAGAGCAGTTGCCCATCCTGCGGTTCTCCGGCCATCCGCCGCGTCAGGCGCATCACCGGCTACCTGAGCACGGTGGACCGCTTCAACGACAGCAAGGTGGCCGAGCTGAAGGACAGGATTTCACACGGCATAAGCTGACATCCATTGCATAAAGCTGATTATACAACTTAAATGCTTTCCACCCGGATTTGAATAACTCCTACCGTTATGGCAGGAGTTTATTTATTGCCTGCCGGTAAGACGAATAAAACTACAGATCTGGCAAAAAATAAGAAAAAAATTGACGGGAAGGATTTTATGATCATTGGAGTAGTCAGAACCCTTGTTCTATTCGCGGTGGTGGTCATCGGGCTCAGGCTGATGGGAAAAAGGCAGATTGGCCAGCTGCAGCCCTACGAGCTGGTTATAGTAATCATGCTGTCGGCTCTGGCGGCAATCCCGATGGAGAATTCCGGAGTCCCCCTTATCAGCGGGCTGGTGCCCATAGTGACCCTGATAGTGGTGCATGTTACCCTTTCGTATATTACATTGAAAAGCGACCGGGCCCGGGGGGTGATTTGCGGAACCCCCAGCGTGCTTATTGAAAACGGAAAGATTGTGGAACAGGAAATGAAGAGGCTCCGGTACAACATAAACGAGTTGCTGGAGCAGTTGAGGGCCCAAAACATGCCCAACATCGCCGACGTGGAATTCGCCATACTGGAGACCAGCGGTCACTTAAGCGTGATACCCAAGTCTCAAAAAAGGCCGGTGGTGCCCGAAGACATGAATTTGCCCACCAAGTATGAGGGATTGCCGGTGACGCTGATAATAGACGGGCATGTGTTCCAGAAAAACCTGGCCAAGATCAACCTAAGCGAGAATTGGCTGAGGTCGGAACTGCTTAAGTTCAACGTAAGCGACCCCAAAGAAGTTCTTTTTGCAAGCCTGGACACCGAAGGAAAACTCTTTTTCCAGGTTAAGTCAAAGGCCGGTTAAACGGCAGACTACCTTGAAAATGGCAGTAGGCTTTGAGCTGTATGCTATAAGCTTATTAAGCCCATTAAGCCCATAGAGGGTACAGAGAATCACAGAGAAAAATATAGCTTAAAGCTAATAGCTAATAGCTGTTTTAAGGATAGAATATTCCAAAAAAGTAGCAATGAGCAAAGCCGAGTGAGCAATGCACCGGATCTCATCCGAAAAAACTATTTTAAGGAGTCTGATATGAGGTTACTGACAGGGCTTATTGTATTGTTTGCGGTTATTGTAGCGACGGGATTCTGGCTGAATCACCAGTTGGAGGCGTCCACCGTCCAGTTGGTGGAAAGCATCGATGATATTGCGGACCAAATCAGGGAGAACAACTGGGAGAAGGCTTACAGGCAGACCAGCGGGCTTGAAAAGCTTTGGGAGAAAAAGGCCGGCTGGTGGCCCATGGTACTGGACCACCAGGAAATGGACAACATCGAGTTTGCCATGGCAAGGTTTAAGGAGTACGTAGCCACTCGTGATCTGGCCCTTGCAGGGGGGCAGTTGTCTGAACTGAGGCTTATGATAAGGCACATACCGGAGAAAGAAGCGCTGAGCATTAAAAACATATTATAGCTCCAGGTCTCCATAATGAAAAATGTTTTGACTTATTTTTGTGATAAAAAAATAAAAAAATACTGTTGTTGAAACAATATCAATATGTCAAACGGCGCAATGGTAAAAATGGTTGTATCGGTATTTATTTGTCTGTTTTTCACCACAGCTGTACCAGCTTCCGCTAATCTGCTTTTGGGAGGGGAGGTTGTGGCGGTGGACCCCGGACACGGCGGGTACGATCCGGGGGCGGTGCGGGGTGGGGTCAGGGAAAAGGACATAAACCTGCAGATAGCCCTGAAGCTCAAGGAATGCCTGGAGCAAACGGGGGCCAGGGTGATAATGACCCGGACCGGGGACTACAACCTGGCAATTCCTGGGCTGCACGGCAAGGACGCCCACAGGTACGACCTGGAAAAAAGGCTGGAGAAGGCCCAACGGTCAGGGGCAGGAATTTTTGTCAGTATTCACTCCAACTGTATGCGCGGCGGGTCCGGCGGGGGGGCGGAGGTGTTTTATCAACCCAGGCTGGAAGAGTGTAAATTTTTAGCGGAGTGCGTGCAGGAAGAGCTGCGTTCCATACCTGGCATCCGGAAGAGGAAGGCGAAGACAAGCCAATACTTTGTGCTTCGCAATGCAAGTATACCGGCGGTGCTTGTGGAGGTGGGGTTTATGAACAATCCCGGTGAAAGGAAATTACTGACCGGCGACGAATATCAGGAAATGCTCGCCAGGAGGATAGCCTGCGGAATCCTCAAGTTCCGTCTTTTACGGATCCTGGGGCACACAGGCCAGGGAGGTGAGGCGGTTGCGCCTTTGCCGTGAAAAAAATCTGGGCACCGCTGACAGGGTTATACGGACGATAGCCGGGTTTATACTGCTGGGCCTTGTTGTTACGGGGA
>JBMOPB010000056.1:0-7282 GCA_049325055.1 Bacillota bacterium | reverse complement strand
CTTAAGACTTCTTTTTGACAACGACATGCGCTTTTTAGCCCAGTTTTAGATAGAGGGGGATGTTTGATGCGCGTATCATTGAAATGGCTGCGCGAATACGTGGATATAACTGTGACTGCCGAAGATCTGGCCGATCGGCTGACTATGGCCGGGCTGGCCGTGGAGTCCGTTGAGAAGCCCGGAGAGGGCATAGAAAAGGTTTATACCGGAAAGATACTGAAAATAGAACCCCATCCCAACGCGGACAGGCTTTCGGTCTGCCGGGTCACACTTGGGGGGGGTGAAGTGCTGGGTATAGTTACCGGGGCCACCAATGTCAGGGAAGGTGACGTGGTGCCTGTAGCCGTGGAGGGCGCCCGTCTCGCCGGGGGACTGGTCATCAAAAAGTCCAGGCTCAGGGGGGTGGAGTCCAGGGGAATGCTTTGCTCGGGGCAGGAGCTGGGATTGGATACCAGCATTATGCCCCCGGACCAGGCACACGGGATAATGCTGCTGGACCCCGGCACAGCTCTGGGTATTGATGTAAAGAAGGCAATCGGGCTTGACGATACCATACTGGACCTGGAGCTGACCCCAAACAGGGGAGACTGCATGTCCATGGTGGGGGTGGCCCGGGAAGTGGCGGCCCTCCTGGGAGGGAAAATGAGGATGCCCGACACCTCGGTGGCTGAGTCGGGCCGTGGAATAGAGGGCCTGGCCAGGGTGGACATAGAGGCCCCGGACCTGTGTGGCCGCTACGTGGCGAGACTTTTCAGAAATGTGAAGGTTGGACCTTCTCCTGGCTGGATGCAGGAAAGGCTCCGGGCGGCGGGTATAAGGCCTATAAGCAATCTGGTGGATATCACCAACTATGTGATGATGGAACTTGGCCAGCCGCTTCACGCCTTTGACTACGATACCCTGAAGGAAGGGCACATTATTGTCAGGCGTGCACGGCAGGGTGAAACACTGGTTTCGCTGGACGGAAACGAGAGAAAGCTTACCGAAGATATGCTGGTCATCACCGATCCCGGCGGGCCGGTGGCGGTGGCAGGGGTGATGGGGGGACTGGCCACAGAGGTTACCGACAGTACCGTTAATATTCTTTTGGAATCGGCCTACTTCAACCCCGTAAGCATCAGAAGGACCTCCCGGGCCCTTGGCTTAAGGTCGGAATCTTCCTCCAGGTTTGAGAAGGGTATCGACCCCACCGGCTGCCTCAGGGCGGCCGACAGGGCGGCAAAGCTGCTCCTGGACATGGCGGCGGGGGAGGTTGCCCCCGGGGTCGTTGACAATTATCCTGTCAAGCACGTTCCCCGGACCGTGATTATAAGGCCCGAGAGGGTTGATCACGTGCTGGGGGTAAAGGTGGAAAAGCCGGATATAGCCGGAATACTGTCGGGCCTGGAGTTTTCCGTCAAGGAAAGCGGCGGCAGCCTGCTGGTTACAGTGCCGGCGCACAGGCCCGACGTGTCACTGGAGGAGGACCTCATCGAGGAAGTGGCCCGCATTTATGGGTACAACAGGGTTCCCTACACCCTTCCGTACGGCGCTTCCACCCGGGGGGCCCGCACTCCCCGGCAGGCCTTCGAACTGGCCGTCAGGGACTGCCTGCAGTCCCTCGGCATGAACGAGGTGGTTACATACAGCTTCACCAGCCCGGTAACCTTTGACAGGGCGGCGGTACCGCAGGACAGCCCGCTGAGAGAAGTGGTCAGGGTGCAGAACCCGTTAAGCGAGGATCAGTCGGTTATGAGGACCATTATGCTGCCCGGCCTCCTGGAGGTGCTGCAGAGGAATGCCAGCAGGAGAATAACGGACCTGGCGATATTTGAGCTGGGGAAGATATTCCTTCCCTCCAGGTCGGAGCCTCTGCCGGAGGAAAAGCCGGTACTGGCCGCCGCCGCCATGGGAGGTTCGCCGTCAGGGTGGAACAGTCCCGCTCAGCCCTATGACTTCTATTACATAAAGGGAGTGCTGGAGGCACTCCTGGACAGGGCCGGAGTAAGGGGCTGCAATCTCGAAAGGGAGACCGGGCACAACCTTTTCCACCCAGGCAGGGCCGCCAGAGTAACTTCCGGTGATACCATCATAGGTGTAATCGGGGAACTGCACCCGGATGTGCTGGAAAACTATGATCTTCCCAAGCGGGCGGTGGCCATGGAGATCGACTTCGGGGCGCTGTCCGATCTGGCGGGCAAGACGAAGAAATACCGTCCTCTTCCCAGGTTCCCCGGCATAGAGAGGGACCTGGCCCTGATGGTGCGGCAGGATGTATCCGCAAGGGATATTACCAGGGTTATAAGGAAATCCGGAGGTCAGTACCTCCAGGACATCAAGCTTTTCGATGTATACCGGGGAGGACAGGTGAAGGAAGGCTGTCAGAGCCTCGCCTTCTCACTTAAATTCCAGGCGGAGGACAGGACCCTCACCGATCAGGAGGTCAACGGATTTGTGGCCGCGGTGGCTGATGCCCTGGCCGGGCAGTTTGGCGCCGAATTGAGGAGCTGAAGCGTTCACTGTCAAAATAAAATCAATGAATAATTTGTTGCCCGGGGGAGGATTTTGGTAATAAACGACGAAATTTACCCTCACCGGGGGTGATGCGATGTCCCATAACCTTAATAAGGTTGAGGTATGCATCCTGGATGATCGCTACGTGTTAAAAGGGACCGAATCCCAGGAATATATGGAGATGCTGGCCTTCCAGCTTGACAAGAGGCTCAAGAAGGCGCAGGACATGAACCCGAGACTTAATACGGTGCAGACGGTGGTGCTGACCGCCGTCAACCTTCTGGATGAGCTGATAAAACTGCAACAGGAATACCAGGCCTTTGTGGAACTTGCGGATGAACAGAAGGAAAAAGACAATAAATAAAAAGTACACCCTCTTCGCAAAGGAGAGGGTGTTATTATATGAAACGGGACGGGTAGACCGGCGGGCACGGGGTTAGAATAATCAATATACGTATCAGGGGCGATTTTGTTGCATAATTTTGAGATAGCTTGGGCTTTTTATGAGCTGGCGGATCTATTGGAATTCAAAGGTGAAGATTTTTTCAAAATACGGGCTTACCGTCAGGCGGCCAGGGTGATATCCGGGCTAAATGACCCGGTGGAGGAAATGTACAGCAAGAAGATTCTTAACCGCATTCCCGGAATCGGAAAAAACATTGCTTCCAAAATCGGGGAGCTTGTTGAAAAAGGAAAAATGGATAAGCTGGAAAAACTGCGTTCAGAGATACCAAGGGGACTTTTGGAGATAATGGCCCTTCCGGGAATAGGGCCGAAGAGGGCCGCATTTCTTCACCAGAACCTGGGGATTGAGTCTCTTTCCGATTTGGAAAAGGCGGCCAGGGAGAAGAAGATCCGCTTCCTCAAGGGGATGGGGGCCAAGACCGAGCTGGATATAATAAGCAACATAAATATGATAAAAAACAGGACGGGCAAGTTTCTTCTGGGCACGGCCCGCAGACTGGCCGGGGACCTGTGCGGGTACCTGGAGGGGGTATCGGGCGTCGAAAGGGTTACAGTGGCGGGAAGCGTGCGCCGCTGGAGAGAGACCGTGCATGACGTAGACCTTCTGGCCTCGGCCACCGATTTCGAAGCTGCTCTTAACTCCCTGGCCTATCACCCCCGCACCCGGGAAGTGCTTGAACGGACTGATAATTATATAAGGGTAATGACCTGGTGGGGAATACCGGTGGAGATGGTGGTTGTCCAGCCGGATAAATTTTGGTATGCGCTGCTGTGGGAAACCGGGAGCCCGGGTCACCTGGATGAGCTGGCCTCATACGCCGCCCGGAACGACTGGGAGTTGACCAGGGACGGTTTAAGCAGGCGGGGTGGGGGTGTTACGGCCGGTTCCTATGGTTCCGAGGAGGAAATATACTCGGATCTGAACCTTAAATACATACCCCCAGAGCTGAGGGAAGGCGCCGGAGAGGTGGAGTCCGCACAGGCCGGGACTCTGCCGGGGCTGGTGAAAGCCGGGGACATAAGGGGCGACCTGCATGTACATTCCAACTGGAGCGACGGGGCGGCGTCCCTGGAAGAGATTGTGAACAGGGCAAGGGAAAAGAGATACAGCTATGTGGCCATCACCGACCACTCCCGGTCCCTTAAAATAGCCCGGGGCCTGTCGGAGGAGCGGCTGGCGGAACAGTATGCCGAAATAGACCGCTTGAACGAAAAATTGAAAGGAATAAAGTTGCTCAAGGGTATAGAGGTTGACATACTGTCAGGCGGGGGACTGGACTTTGACGACGTAATACTGGAGAAGGCGGATGTGGTGGTGGCCTCGGTGCACAGCGGCTTCAAGCAGGACCGGGAAACCATAACCTCCAGGATAATGGAGGCGGTAAAAAACCCGCACGTTGACATAGTGGGCCACCTAACCGGGAGGCTTTTAGGTCACCGGGAGGGCTATGACGTTGACGTGGAAACTGTGCTGGAGGAAGCGGGAAAAAGAGGCAAAATAATGGAGATTAACGCCTCGCCGGACAGGCTGGACCTCAACGAGAAACACGCCAGGATGGCCGTTGATTTTGGCGCCCGCATCGCCATTAACACCGACGCCCACGACTTAAAAAGGATGGACGAGATGGAATACGGGGTCTCGGTGGCCAGAAGGGCCGGCCTGGAGCCTCCGGACATTGTCAATACCCTGGAACTGGACGATTTGCTGAAAGTTCTGGGCCGCTAGGGACTTGTAAGGAATCGGGGTTTTAGCTTTGAAGGGGTTCCATTACGAAAAAAGTGATATTCTGCCGGAGAGTTTTTATTCCCGGGATACGGCGCAGGTGGCCCGGGACCTGCTTGGCAAGGTGCTGGTTCACCAATCTCCCGAAGGGCTTGCGGCCGGAAGGATAGTGGAGACCGAGTCCTACATGCAGGGGGACCCGGCCTGTCACGCCTACCGGGGTATTACTCCCCGGAACCGGGCGATGTTCGGCCCGCCTGGCCGTGTATATATCTATTTTACATACGGTATGCACTACTGTTTTAACGTGGTTACGGCGGCCGCCGGGGTGGGGGAGGCAGTACTGATCAGGGCGCTGGAGCCACTGGCAGGGATTGATATTATGCGGGCCAGAAGGGGCCGCGAAAACATTCGTGAACTCTGTTCCGGGCCGGCCAGGCTGGTCAAGGCCATGGGAATAAATCCGGGAATGTACGGCCATGACCTGACACGGGAACCGCTGGTGCTGGTCGAAGGCACCGACATTCCGGAGGAAGATGTGGTGGTGACCACCAGGGTCGGCATAACTTCCGGGGCCGAACTCCCCCTTCGTTTTTATATAAAGGGAAACAGGAATGTTTCAAAAAAGTGAAAGAGAATGAGAACATATAATTATAATTGGCGGGAGATGATTCATTATGAAGCTTAAAGAGATTTACGAACTGGCGGTGGCCATGGGCATCGAGGCAGACCCCAGGGGAGCGGACAAGGTAAGGGAAGTACTGGAAAAAGAAAAGAAAAAGTATGAAGACATGAAGGAAGAAGACAGGAAGGACTTTGACACCGAGGCGCTGACCAACCCCTACGGCGATACCAGGATACTGGCCGGAGACCCGGACCGGGAGGTAAAAAGGGCGCTGGTTGGGATCGACATGGAGGTGGGGGAAGTCCTACTGGCCGACCGCCTTACTGAAAAGGGCACAGCCATAGACCTTATCATATCCCACCACCCCGAGGGCAAGGCACTGGCGGCGCTGCACAAGGTCATGCACCTGCAGGAGGATATACTGGCCCGGGCCGGAGTTCCCATAAACGTGGCCGAGGGAATAATGTCGGCCAGGATAGGAGAGGTCAAGCGTGGCTTGATGCCCTTAAACCATAACCGTGCTGTGGATGCGGCAAGGATACTGGATTACGCCTTTATGTCGGTGCACACTGCCGCCGACAACCTGGTTACCACGGCGCTCCAGGGGAGAATAGACTCCAGGAAGCCGGAAACCGTCAACGACGTTATAAAACTTTTAAAAGAGGAGCCGGAATACGCCGAGGCCGCCAAGTCCGGCGCCGGTCCCGCCGTTATAGTGGGTTCGAAGGACCGCCGGGCCGGCAAGATAATGGTGGACATGACGGGAGGCACCAGCGGGTCCGAGGACGCGTACGGCAAGCTTTCCCAGGCCGGGGTGGGGACGCTCATCGTCATGCACATGGGCGAGAAGCACCGCAAGGAGGCCGAAAAGAACCATATCAATGTAATTATAGCCGGGCACATGGCATCGGATTCCATGGGGATGAACCTGCTGCTGGACAGGCTGGAGGCCGCCGGGGTTGAAGTTGTGCCGTGCGCCGGGCTCATCAGGCACAGGAGATAACATGAATAAACCCGAATTGCTTGCTCCCGCCGGAGGGTGGGAGGCATTTACGGCCGCCGTTGAAAACGGGGCCGATGCCGTTTACCTGGGCGGAAAAATGTTCAACGCCAGGCAGTCGGCGGACAATTTTGACAACGATGATCTTAAAAGGGCGGTGGAGTATGCCCACCTTCGGGGAGTCAAGATATATGTCACCGTCAACACACTGATAGCAGACGGCGAGATGGAAGATGCCCTGGAGTTTCTTTTCGCTCTTCATAACACCGGGGCCGACGCTGCCATAATACAGGACGCCGGACTTGCCTCCCTGGCCCGCAAGACCATCCCCGAGCTTCAGCTGCATGCCAGCACCCAGATGACCGCCCACAATTCACCGGGCGTTATGTCGCTGCTGGAGCAGGGGTTTTCCCGGGTGGTGCTGGCCAGGGAATTAAGCCTCAAGGAAATCAGTGAGATTAAAAAAACAACAGGGGCCGATCTGGAGGTTTTCATTCACGGGGCCCTTTGCATAGCATATTCCGGCCAGTGCCTTTTATCCAGCATGATTGGCGGCAGGAGCGGGAACCGGGGGCGCTGCGCCCAGCCCTGCCGGATGCAGTATGTGCTGACTGACGGGGCCGGGTCCCCGCTGGTAAATCCGGCCGAGGCCGGGGAATACCTTTTAAGCCCCAGGGACCTCAATATCAGCGCCCATATACCCGACCTCATATCGGCGGGAATAAACTCTTTCAAGATAGAGGGGCGCATGAAGAGGCCGGAATATGTGGCAACCGTTGTAAGGGTTTACAGGAGCCTTATTGACCGCGCGCTTTCCGGCGACCCCTACTTTGTGGAGGAAAAGCAGGAAAGTGACCTTGCCCAGATTTTCAACCGTGACTTTACCACCGGCTACTTTTTCGGGGGCCAGGGCAGGGACATGATGAGCTACAAGAGGCCCAACAACCGGGGGGTGCGGCTTGGCAGGGTAAAGGGC
>JBMOPB010000055.1:0-60310 GCA_049325055.1 Bacillota bacterium | reverse complement strand
TAGGGACGGGGGTGGGTGAAGGTGAAAAGTAAAAAAACAGGGGTAATATTCTTCCCGGCCTTTGACTGGGCCATTTCCCCAACCCATCCGGAAAGAGAGGAAAGGCTTTTATACACCAGGGACCAGATTTTTGAAGAAGGTCTTATGGATTTACCTGAAATTGAGGAGTACCCCCCCAGGCTTGCCACAATACATGATATCGCCAGGGTTCATTTCTGCGTTCCCAGGGTGCAAAGCCAGGTCACCGAGGCCCACCTGATTGCCGCCGGGGCCGCGTTATCCCTGGGGGACAGCATAATGCAGGGGGAGATAGCAAACGGCTTTGCCATGGTAAGGCCCCCCGGGCACCACGCCATGAGGGTGGTCCACGGCAACAGGGGGTTCTGCAATATAAACAATGAGGCAGTTCTTGTAGAGTACTTAAGACGCCAGTATGGAATAAAAAGGGTGGCCATAGTGGACTCCGACGTCCACCACGGAGACGGGACACAGGAAATATTTTACCACGATCCCAACGTACTTTTCATTTCATTTCACCAGGACGGGCGCACAATTTACCCCGGAACCGGTTTCACCCATGAGCTGGGAGGCCCCGGAGCCTATGCACGGACCATCAACATCCCGCTGCCGCCGGGAATGACGGATAAAACATTCCATTTCGTTGTGGACAGCCTGGTTTTGCCGATCATCAACGATTTCAAGCCCGACTTTATAATCAACTCGGCAGGTCAGGACAACCACTACACTGACCCTCTCGGCAGCATGAGGTTTACCGCCCAGGGGTACGCCGAATTTACAAGAAAACTCAATCCCCACCTGGCTGTGCTGGAGGGGGGATATGCCATTGAGACGGCCCTTCCCTATGTAAATATGTCTATACTGATGGCCCTGGCCGGTATCAATTTTACCAATGTACGGGAGCCAGACCTGGCATCAACCGTTTTCAGGGAAAACCCCGACAGGTACGCCCAGGTTCAGAAAATGACCGAAGAGCTGCTGAATACATGGAACCGCAAAGATAAGGCCGATATTGAAAAAATATTCGGATCCGGCAAGTTTTACCAGCGCAAAAAGCATATATACTATGACACCGACTACATTGAAGAGGAGCAGTTCGAAAAAGTAAGGCTCTGCGGAAGCTGCCCCGGCTATATTATCATTGAATCAAAAGCCAACAGGGGGTATGGGGATACAAACAGGCTGCTCGCCATATCCATACCCATTGACGCATGCCAGAACTGCCACACCGAAGCATATTCGGCATATGAGGAAGGCATAAACGATAAAAAGCCTTACAATTTTGTAAAACTCCAGGACAAATCCACCGACACCTGCCTGTCCTACGACAAAATAAAGAAGCAGGAATGGAAATCCGAGGGACCTAAACCGGGGGTGCAGTAATTGCCCAGAATAATTGTTCTGGATGAGGTCACGGCAAACCAGATAGCCGCCGGAGAGGTAGTGGAAAGACCGGCTTCCGTGGTCAAGGAACTGCTGGAAAACTCCTTTGACGCGGGCGCCTCGAGGATTGCGGTGGAAATACAGGGCGGCGGCCTTGACCGGATAAAAGTTACCGACAACGGCTGCGGAATGGATGAGACAGACTCCGTAACCGCACTGCAGAGACATGCCACCAGCAAGATAAGCAGCGTTGACGATATAATGAGCATACGTTCCCTTGGATTCCGCGGTGAAGCGCTGCCCAGCATAGCCGCGGTCAGCAAAATGGTTTTAATAACCAGGCCACCCGATACGGACAGCGGAACCAGGCTGGAGGTTCAGGGCGGCCGGTTGATGTCCGTTTCACCTGCAGGATGCCCGCCGGGAACTGGGATTACGGTGGAAGACCTCTTTTTCAATACGCCAGCCAGATTAAAGTACATGAAGTCAAAATCCACAGAAAGCGGGCAAATAGCCGACATTGTGTCAAGGCTTGCGCTGGCAAGGCCTGACGTGAGAATCAGGCTGGATAATGAAGGAAGAACCATGTTTCATTCAGCCGGAACCGGAAATTGGCTTGACGCCCTAGCCGCTGTATATGGTGCCGAAACGGCCAGGGACATGCTTTTGCTGGAAGGGCGGGAGGGAGAAACAACCGTCAGAGGGCTGATTTGTCCACCATCCTTCAGCAGGAGCACCAAACGTCACATCACAGTCATAATAAACGGCAGGTACGTCCGGAACTATCTACTTAATACCGCCATTATCGAGGGATACGGAACGCTTTTGCCCCAGGGCAGGTTTCCACTGGCTATGATATCAGTGGACCTGGACCCCGAACTTCTGGATGTAAACGTCCATCCCTCCAAAACGGTAATCAGGATTTCAGGGGAGTCAGCCCTTTTTAACCTGGTCAAAAGAACGGTTATGGCGACTCTCAGGACAGACAGGGTGATCCCCGGCGTAATCCCGTCATCGCACTACCCGGCGCCTGAAGACTGCCCTCCTTCACCGGTGGTCTCAGAAGCACCAGTAAATGAATACCGGGGAAAATTACAATCCCCGCCCGTCCCGGCCCCTGTACAGAATTACAGATTCATAGCCTCACAGGAGATGGCGCCGGAACTGCCCCGGGAAAAACAGCTTCCCGGGAAAAACTATTTATTCGCAAGCCGGGACAGCCTTCTGGACAGCATCTATCCCATCGGGTTCCTCCCGCCCACCTATATTTTGGCCGGGAGTGAAAGCGGCCTGTTAATTATCGACCATCACGCCGCCCACGAAAGAGTCATGTATGAGAAGTTTTTAAAACTTCTCAGCCGGGATAAAATAGACGTTCAGATACTGCTTGTGCCCTCTGTGGTGCAATTAAGTCCGAAAGACTACCAGATAGCCGAAGAAAACCTGGATTATTTCACAAATCTCGGTATAAACGTCAGAAGCTTCGGGTCTTGCTCGCTGGTGGTGGGTGAAATCCCCGCCGGCATGTCTCAGTCATGGGTGGAGGACATAATCAGGGATTTACTTGAGTATATTGTTGAATCAGGTAAATCTGCACAAAGGGAAGATTTAATTAAAAAGCTGGCCAGTTCGGCCGCATGCAAAGCAGCAATAAAATCCGGCACTAAGTCCACCCTGGAGGAAGCCCGGTCACTGATAGAAGATTTGAAAAGAACCGAAATACCATACACCTGCCCTCACGGCAGACCTACCATGATCAACATAAGCGATCAGGAATTAAAAAATCGCTTTAAGAGAACCTGACCACGCGGGGGAATGTCCATAAATGTTCGCTGTCACCACATCTCTGCATGAGAGTGAAAAACAGTTGGGTAAGGCGCTGGAGATAAGCTCCGAACTTGACATACCGTACATTGAGAGAACAAACAAAAACATTGAACAGCTTCTGATTGACAACACCCTTGACGGAATACTGGTGGTGGGCAAAAACAGGCTGACATACAAGTACCCGGGAGGAGAGTTTTTTTTCCACCCCGGAATGGCTAAACTGCGTATAAATGAAATATTAAATGGGAAAACTGACCAAATGATTAAAGCTTTGGATCTAAGGCCTGGCGACACCGTTCTGGACTGTACACTGGGACTTGGATCCGATGCCATTGTAGCTTCGTTCATGAACAAAGGGGGAAGAGTAACCGGACTTGAGCAGTCAAGAATAATCTGCCTGATAGTAAAAAAAGGCCTGGCGGAATATACCGGTGAATCCGACCCCGCCATTTTGCTGGCTATGAGGAGAATCAATGTAATCTGCGATGACTATAACTCTTTTTTGAAAGACATGGCGGACAACTCCGCCGACATTATATACTTTGACCCCATGTTCAGGACCCCCGGCAGAAAGTCATGCGCCATGGAATCCATGAGGCCGCTGACTAACAACTCACCGCTGTCTCCTGAAGCTTTGCGAGAGGCAATACGCGTGGCCAGGCGCCGTGTTGTGGTCAAGGAATCAAAAAACAGCCCTGAGTTTGACAAACTTGGTATTTGTAAGATTTCGGGAGGTAAGTATTCCCCCGTTTCATATGGAATAATTGAAAAAGGGGTGGCAAGTATCTGCTGTGAATACCGGAGTTAAGATGCCGCTCCTTGCCATAGTGGGGCCTACCGCCACCGGAAAAACGGAATTGTCGGTGCGGATCGCCCGAAACCTGGGATCAGAAATTGTTTCCGCCGATTCCATGCTGATATACCGGTACATGAACATCGGCACAGCCAAGCCCACCATAAGTGAGCGGAAGGGAATACCGCACCACATGATAGATGTGGCCGACCCCGATGAAATGTACAATGTTGCCATTTACAGCCAATCAGCAAGAAAATTACTAAGGGAGATATATGAAAGAGGAAATCTGCCCATTCTGGCGGGAGGGACAGGACTATACATAAAAGCGGTGATTGATGGCTATAATTTCAGCGAAGCCGCAAGTGACCACGAGTTAAGGGAAAAGCTCAAAAAAGAATGTGAAAGTCTGGGCAGGGAAGCCCTGCATGACAGATTGAAAAAAGTGGACCCGGAAACCGCATCACGACTTCATATTAATGATGTAAAAAGGGTAATAAGGGCGCTGGAAGTATATTACCTGAGTGGAAAAACAATTTCTTCCAGCTCGGAAAAAGAAAAACAAACACCCTATAATTTATTGATGTACGGGTTGACCATGGACAGGGAAAAACTCTATGCCCGGATTGAGGAAAGGGTTGATAAAATGATAGGGGCCGGCCTGGTGGAGGAAGTAAAAGATCTTCTGGCAAGGGGGTTTTCGGAAAATCTCACCTCCATGCAGGGCCTGGGTTATAAGGAAATAATTCTTTATTTAAAAGGTAAAATGACATTAGACGAAGCCGTGGACCTTCTCAAAAAAAATACCAGGCGCTTCGCCAAAAGGCAGCTTACATGGTTTCGCAGGGACAGCCGCATAATATGGGCTGACGTGGGAGAAAGAGAAATGGAAGAAGTAGCGTCAGAAATTACACGATCCGCAGAAGGAGTATTAAAACCGGCGTCGAATGTGTTTTAGGTAGAAAAAAATACCAACGGAGGGACCCACATGACCAAGACACAGATAAATCTGCAGGATGCATTTTTAAACCAGGTAAGAAAAGAAAACGTCCCGGTCACTATCTTCCTTGTCAACGGCTTTCAATTGAAAGGGATAGTCAAGGGATTTGATAATTTCACAGTGATACTGGAAAGTGACGGCAAACAAATGATGGTGTACAAACACGCAATATCCACCATCAGCCCCCTAAGGCCTGTCAACACGTCTTTTTCCGAGGTAAAGACTGTTTAAAAAGGCTGAATTATAACGGAGAAAGGGTCTCTTCAGTTGGGGAGACTTTTCTTTCTTTTTGCGTCCTTTTAACTAAATAAGCTTATACTTCCTTTCAAGTCAAATCCTCCCCCTTGTCAGCGTATAAATATCCTATAACAAAGT
Organism: Bacillota bacterium; assembly: GCA_049325055.1. GTDB lineage: Bacteria > Bacillota > Desulfotomaculia > Desulfotomaculales > Desulfocucumaceae > BRHc4a. The sequence goes on along the minus strand of JBMOPB010000055.1, from coordinate 54,914 downwards.
GGGAGGTGCAGACTTGAAAGTGAATATGCGTCAGAGGCCGCCACTCCCGTCCCAGGCCAGGATCAGTTTTCCCGAATTCAAAAGGACTGTTCAATTTCCCAAAGGGAGCGATAAAAACGCATCACTGTCGGACCGTAAAAAAAGCAGCCTGGAAGATATTTTCAAGGAGCTTAATTCTCTTATAGGACTTGAAAAAGTCAAATCGCTGATAAATGAGATTTACGCCTTCGTTGAAATACAGAAAAAAAGGCAAAAAGAGGACCTGGCTTCCGAAAACACCGCACTGCACATGATATTCAAGGGCAACCCCGGAACGGGTAAAACAACCGTGGCCAGGATTATCGGAAAGCTTTTCAGGGAAATGGGAGTTCTCCAGAAAGGGCATGTGCTGGAAATAGAAAGGGCGGACCTGGTGGGGGAATACATAGGTCATACCGCCCAGAAAGCCAGGGATCAGCTCAAGAAGGCCCAGGGCGGTGTGCTTTTTATCGATGAGGCGTACTCCCTGGCCAGGGGAGGGGAAAAGGATTTCGGGAAGGAAGCCATTGACTGCCTTTGCAAGGGGATGGAGGACGCCAGGGACAACCTGATACTTATACTTGCGGGATATACCGATGAAATGGACTGGTTCCTCGAAACCAATCCGGGGCTCAGGTCCAGGTTTCCAATACACCTGGCCTTTCCTGATTACTCTACCCAGCAGCTTCTTGACATAGCCGACAAGATGCTGAAAGAAAGGCAGTATGTTATCTCTCCGGCTGCCCGGGATGATCTGAGGCTGATTCTGGAGAAAAACACCAAAAAACACGAGCACAACGGAAACGCCCGCCTGGTCAGAAACATAATAGAGCGCGCCATGCGCAGGCAGGCGGTGAGATTGATAGACAAAAGGGATATAACACGCCAGGACCTTATGACAATTACAAGGGAAGATATGATAAAAGCATGGGAAGATCTATAATTAACGTGACTGAATTGGAGTGTTGGCAATAATAACTGAAACACAGCTGAACAATCTTGCCGCGGAAGTAGATGAGGAAACAAGCCAAATCTGCCGGCAAATTGAAAAATCGGCCTACAACAACCACAGGAAAGTTCTTGGCCAATTTATCAATTGCCGGGTAAGTGATTTCCACCTTAAGGGCTCAACCGGTTACGGATACAACGACGCCGCCAGGGATAAACTGGAAGAACTGTATGCCGGTATATTTCGATCGGAGTCTTCCCTGGTAAGGGGGCAGATCATCAGCGGGACCCATGCCATCGCCCTGTGCCTGTTCGGTATCTTACGCCCGGGTGACGAACTGCTTTCAGTTCAGGGCAAACCCTATGACACCCTGGTTAAAATGATCGGAATCGGTGGAAATGAGCCCGGATCCTTAAGAGATATCGGAGTGCGGTACAGCCAGGTTGAACTATTGAAGGACGGGAGCCCGGACTTTGACGCCATAAAAAAGGCAATGGGCCCGGAAACCCGGATGGTCTACATACAAAGATCAAGGGGATATTCACTAAGGCCGTCTTTTAACATAGAGAGCATTACTAAACTTATAAATTATATTAGAAAATGCAAAGAGGACACGGTAATATTTGTAGACAACTGCTACGGGGAGTTTGTCGAAGAAAACGAACCCATAGAGGCAGGAGCTGACCTCATTGCCGGCTCACTGATTAAAAACCCCGGGGGAGGTCTGGCTCCATCCGGCGGCTATATAGCGGGCAAAAAAGAACTGGTGGAGATGGCGGCCAACAGGTGGACAGCGCCAGGGGTGGGTTCGGAAATAGGTCCCTCCCCGGACTACATAAGGCTCCTTTACCAGGGGCTGTATATGGCCCCGAGGTGTGTTGCCGAGGCCCTGCAGGGAGCGGTTTTCACCGCCAGATTCTTTGAACGGCTGGGTTACAGGACCGTTCCTTCCTATGATGAGCCAAGAACAGATATTATTCAGGCCATAGTTCTGGGATCGGAGGATAAAATCATTAAATTTTGCAAAGGAATTCAGTCAGCCTCCCCGGTGGATTCCGGCGCCGGCCCGGAGCCCGGAGACATGCCCGGTTACGAGCACAAAATTATAATGGCTGCCGGCACCTTTATCCAGGGAGCGTCACTGGAACTAAGCGCCGATGCGCCAATCAGGGAACCATACGCCGTCTACATTCAGGGCGGCCTTTCGCGCCACTACACCAGGCTGGCGGCGATCAAAGCGGCGTTAGAAATAGAAAAAGGCTGACAGTTTTTCACGGGGGTGTACCCCTTGCTTTAGTGCGGGGTTAAGGACGCGTTGCGTCAGAAGGGGCGGCAGCCCCTTTTTTTATTGTTTAATAAAAGGTTTGGCAAAGGATTTGTAGAATTTTTTTTTAAAAACGCTGATTGGGGCTTATATGCTAAGAACAAAAAGAAATCTAAAATTAAGTACGAAAATAATAATACTGTCATTTTGCTCCGTTCTGCTTGTCATACTTGTAGGCGGATCGGTGCTGGTCAACAAGATAGCAACAATCATGGAGGACGAGATGGGAAAAAGGGCCCTGGCAATAGCCAGAACAATGGCCCAAATGCCTTTGATACAGGAAAACATAGAAAAAAGCCACGGCTGGATGAATATTCAGCCTATCGCTGAAAAAACAAGGGTGGCCACGGGAGTGGAGTATATAGTTGTGGTCAACATGGACGGCATAAGATATTCGCACCCGGTGGCGGACCGGATAGGGAAGCCTTTTACCGGCGAAGATTTATTCCCGTCGCTGGGCGACAAAGAAATAGTTTCCAGGGCCGAAGGGGTACTGGGCCCGTCGGTCAGGGCCTTTGTACCTGTCAAGGCCGACGAGGGAACCAGACAAGTAGGGGTTGTGGTGGTTGGGATACTTACACCCACCTTTGTCAACATATATAAATCAATCCGGTTTGAAATATACGCCGTTTTATTCCTTTGCTCCACTTTAGGCTTCCTGGGATCCATATTTCTGGCCAGAAGGATTAAGGAAGCCATGTTTAAAATGGAGCCCGAGGAAATAGCAAGACTCTTGGAAGAAAGAACCGCCATCTTTCAGGCGCTGGGAGAAGGTATAATAGCCATCGACAATGAATCAAGAATAACTGTCGCCAACCAGGCCGCAAAAAGAATTGTGGGAACCGGTGATGACTTGATAGGTAAATTCATATGGGATGTTTTAGATAACAGCAATCTTCCGAGGGTCCTGGAGCGGGGCGAACCGGAGTACAACCAGGAAAAGTTCATAAACAATACTGTTATAATAAGCAACCGTGTTCCCGTACGGGTAAAGGGCCAGGTGGTGGGGGCGGTGGCCACATTCAGGGACCGCACTGAAATTCACCGCCTGGCGGAGGAGTTAACAGGCGTTAAGGCATTTGTAGAGGCACTGAGGGTACAAAACCACGAACACCTCAACAGGCTGCACACAATCGCCGGCCTTATCCAGCTTAAAAAATATAATGAAGCACTGGAATACGTATTCAACATTACAGAGGAGCAAAAAAACATAACATCTTTTCTGGCCAGAAGGATCAAGGACAACAGCGTGGCCGGGCTGCTGCTGGGTAAGTACGGCAGGGCCAAGGAAATAAAGGCGGATATGATAATTGACAAAGACTCCAGCCTTACAAGGCTTCCGGACAGAATGGACAGCAATGTACTGGTTGTAATCATCGGAAACCTTCTGGAAAACTCAATTGACGTTATCAAAAAATGCGATGAAGGCCCTAAAAAAATATACTTTTCAATCTCCGACAAAGAAGGCGGCCTCAGAATAGTCGTTGAGGATACAGGTCCCGGAATTCCTGAAGATATAATAGACAAAATATTTGAAAACGGATTCAGCACCAAGGAAGAGGAAGGACACGGGCTGGGGCTTTTCATTGTCAAGGAACACGTCATGGCTGCCGGAGGCGCTATTTCCGTCCAATGTCCTCCAGGTTGCGGAACAAGGTTTGTAATAACCATCCCCCAACCGATTTCAGAGTAAAAGGCGTGGTAAATTTTGAAGGTTATAGAAGTGCTGATTATAGAAGATGATCCGATGGTAGCGGAAATAAACAAGACTTTCGTAAATTCCGTTACTGGTTTTACCGTTGTCGATACTGCAGGAACTGCCGGGGAAGGAATGGAAAAAACCATTTCTCTGAAACCGGAACTGGCCTTAATCGATGTATACCTTCCCGATCAAAGCGGAATTTCACTGCTTAAAGAATTAAGGAAATTAAACGTTCCCACCGACGCCATTCTGCTGACCGCCGCCCATGACACAGAAACCATTGAATGCGCTTTCAGGTACGGGGCCGTGGACTATATACTAAAACCCTTTAAATTTCAAAGACTCAAAATGGCCCTGGAATCATACACCCTTATGCGCATGAAACTAAACACCCTGAACTCATTAAGTCAGCAAGAGATTGACCAGCTTAAGTTAAACCGGCAGCCCTTAATGGCTGAAGACGGGGGACTGGGGGAAATACCAAAGGGATTAAATGATTTGACCATGAAACAGGTGCTGCTTTACATGATTAAGTCTCCCGTTTCAATGTCGGCTGAAGAAGTGGCTGAGGGACTGGGTCTTGCAAGGGTTACCGCCAGGAGATACCTGGAGTATCTGGAAGCTATAGGTAGAGTTATTGTGGATCTCCAGTACGGATCCGTGGGAAGGCCCGTGAAAAAATACAGGATCACGTAAACAAATTTTTCATGTAAATCTGTGAAAAAATTAATTAGAGAACAAAATGACCAAAATATTGTTCGAAATTAAGCAGTCATATAAAATCTACTAATAAGCGATTATTTTGAAAATTAGAAAACATGAAAAATAAAAATATTTGGCAGGGTCGGACAGACAGGGGAATTGCCGGATGAGTGCTCAGCCCAGATACATACAAATTGCCTTGGCCTTGATTTGCATTCTTGTTTTTACTTCCGGGTGTGGCGAAAAGGTTGTAGATAATGAACAGGTGAACCCGGGAGAAAAAATAGTAATAAAATTTTCCCACGTTGTGACAGAAGATACTCCAAAGGGACTGGCCGCCAAAAAATTTGCCAGCCTGGTGGAAAGACGAACTGGTGGCAGAGTGGAGGTGCAGGTTTTCCCCAACTCGTCCCTTTACGCTGACGGCGAGGAAATGCAGGCATTAAAAAGCGGTGCGGTTCACATTATAGCGCCTGTAACATCAAAACTGGGCGATCTTTTTCCGCGTTGGCAGATATTCGATATGCCTTACGTATTCGAGGACAGCAACGACATTCACGCCGCCATGAGAGGAAGTATTGGAAAAACGCTGTACAGCGACCTGGAAAAGGGAGGCATTTATCCCCTTGCATTCTGGGACAATGGTTTCAAACAAATCACAAACAGAATCAGGCCCCTAAAAAAACCTTCGGACCTTAAAGGTCTAAAATTCAGGACAATGATCAACAGCACCATGCTGGAGGAACAGTACAGGCTATTGGGTGCGGTGCCAGTCCAGTTAAGATTTAACGAGGTTTATGATGCCCTTTCCTCCAGGTCCATTGACGGGCAGGAAAATACCGTTTCAAACATTGTTACCCAGAAATTTTATGAAGTACAGCCTTACCTTACCGTCAGCAACCATGGTTATATTGGCTATGTGGTTATAACAAACAATGATTTCTGGACAAAGCTTCCTCCGGACATAAAACAGGTAATTGAAGAGACAATGAGGGAAGTTACCCAGTGGGAAAGAGATCAGGCCAGGATCATTAACGAAAGGGACATGAAGACATTACAGGAATCAGGCAAGGTAAATATTCACATCCAGACCCCCGAAGAAAAAGCCCAATGGAAAAAAGAACTGAAAGATCTTGACATTAAACTGAATGAAATTGTTGGACCTCAGTTAGCCAGCGAAATAAGCAACAGGTCCAGAGATAATAATTAAATTATAAATGGGGGTGAATCAATACGCGGTCCCAAAAATCTAACTATTTATAATATTAAGGAGGTTTGCAAATGTCAAAAGGTTTTGTAAAAAAGGTTTTGTTTTTTCTGCTGGGCGCCGTACTGGTGTTTACCGCAGCGGGCTGCGGAGGCAAAGATGATGGCAAAAAGAGCGCTGAAAAGAAGATAACTGTCAAGTTTTCCCACGTGGTGGCGGAAAGTACCCCAAAAGGCAAGGCAGCCCTCAAGCTTAAAGAACTCCTTGAGAAATCGGGACAGTTTGAAGTTCAGATCTACCCCTCCTCGCAGCTATACGGTGACAAGGAAGAACTGGAAGCCCTCAGGGCAAACAACGTTCAGCTGATTGCCCCGTCAGTCACCAAGCTGGTGGGCTTCGTTCCCGCTTTCCAGCTGGTTGACATGCCATTCCTCTTTAAGAACGACCAGGCCGCGTATAGCTTCTACAACGGCCCCAAAGGGCAGGAACTGATGAATACCCTGAAACCCCACGGAATGCTGGGACTGGGCTGGTGGCCCAACGGATCCAAGCACTTTACCAACTCCAAGCGTCCGCTTAAAACCCCTGACGACTTCAAAGGCCTGAAATTCCGCACCCAGAGCGGCGGAGTTCTTGATGAACAGTTCAAGGCCCTGGGAGCAGGTTCTCAGACCATGGCCTTCGGGGAAGTTTACCAGGCCCTTAACAGCAAGGCTGTGGACGGCCAGGAGAACACGTTCAACAACATAGACACCCAGAAATACGCCGAAGTTCAGAAGTATATGACCGTCTCCAGCCACGGCAGGATTGACTACATGGTCATCACCAACACCAAATTCTGGGACAGCATGACCCCGGATCAGCAGAAAATATTCTCCGAAGCCATGAAGGAAGCCACCAAGTACGCCACACAACTGGCCGACGAACTGAACGCCGGTAGCTTTGAAAACCTCAAGAAGAGCGGCAAGCTTGAAATACACACCCTGACCGACGCCGAACACCAGCTGTTTGTAAAAGCAATGCAGCCGGTTTATGACAAGTATGCTGACAAAATTGGCAAGGACTACATTGAAGCCGCCAGAAACAGCAAATAATTGCTACCTTACCGGGCGGGCCCATTTAGGGCCCGCTCAATTAAAGAAAAAACCACCTGAAGAGCATACCATGTTATGACAGAACGGCTAAAGGAGTTGGTTTTACTGAACAGGCTCAAAGATATATATGCGGCCATAGAGGATTATTTCTCCGGTTTGATGCTGTTTATCGGTTTAACGCTTATCTTTGTAAATGTTATTTTGAGGTACTTTTTCGGAAAGCCCCAATCCCTGCTGGACGAATTTTCGGTTTATTTTGTCGTCTGGGGAATTCTTGCCGGCATAGCGGTGGCCCTCAGAAACAACCACCATATAAAGGTGGACATGTTCTACAACCTGCTAAACACAAAAATAAAGAGAATTGTCAGCATCTTTGCGAATACAATGGGCCTTGCCTTTGCCATATTCTACACCTATTTCGGTTATGAACTGGTCCTAAACTACATGGATTCGGGCCAGAGATCGACAGACAGCCAGTTTCCCTTGTGGATAGTGAACCTTATCATGCCTATAAGCGGAGTTCTGTTCAGCATCCGCTTTATAGATCAATTGCACGCCCTCCTCAAAGACGGGGGAAAGAGATGGCTTGAATCCTTGCAGAAGGGGGGCCACCATTAATGGAAACAGCAGTATTATTCCTTATATTCATTATTTTGTTTTTACTCAACGTGCCCATAGCAGTCAGCCTGGCGGTGGCTGCACTGGTAGTTCTGGCCACCACCACCGACTTTACACTGTACATGATGGCCCAGCGCATGTTCGCGTCCCTTCTCTCGCCCCCGCTTCTGGCAATACCGGCTTTTGTGTTTGCAGGAGTGGTAATGTCTTACGGGGGAATATCAAAATACCTCATTGAAGCACTAAGATCCTGGGTTGGGCACCTTCCCGGCGGACTGGCCGTTGTTACCATAGCCGCATGCTCAATTTTTGCCGCCATATCTGGTTCCAGCCCGGCAACGGCGGCGGCCATCGGGGCAATTATGCTTCCGGCGCTGATCGAGGGAGGATACCCCAAGCGGTACGCCATGGGTCTGATAGCCGCCGCTGGAACACTGGGGATTCTGATACCGCCCAGCGTTACCATGGTCATTTTCGGTATCACCGCCGAGGTTTCCATAGGCGACCTTTTTATGGGCGGCCTGCTCCCCGGCATCTTCCTCGCCCTGATACTTATTGTCAGCGCGATAATCTACGCGTTGAAAAACAATTTCGGAAGGGCCCCCAAGGCCTCCTGGAACGAGCGTGTCAGAACCACCATCAAAGCTTTGCCCGGAGGCATACTGCCGTTTTTCATCCTGGGCAGCATCTACGCAGGAGTGGTTACCCCCACCGAGGCTGCGGTGCTTTCGGTCTTCTATACTATTGCGGTGTCAATATTCATTTACAAGGAGCTAAAGCTCTCCAGTGTCCGTGATATCCTCAGGGAGTCCATAAACATCTCCTCGATGATTTACCTGATCATCGCGGCGGCCATGGTGTTTTCACTGTTCCTCACCGCAAAACAGGTTCCCCAGCAGGTAGCTTCGTGGATCGCTGAAAACACATTGAACAAATACCTGTTTTTCGCGCTCACAAACCTCATGTTCTTTGTCATGGGTACATTCCTGGAGGCAGTGTCCATTACACTTATCACACTGCCACTGCTGTTGCCTATAATTTACGCCCTTGACATTGACATCATACAGTTTGCGGTGGTGATGACCGTAAACATGGAGCTGGCGATGATTACCCCTCCCGTTGGACTGAACCTCTTCGTGGTAAGCGCAATGGCCAGGGAAAGGCTGGAGGAGGTCGTAAAGGGAGTACTGCCCTTTATACTGATACTTATTGCGGCACTGATAATATTTGTGCTCTGGCCGGGAATATCCACATACATCCCCCGGGAACTGATGCACAAATAGCAAAAGGGCCTCTCATGTCCCCGCTGAGAGGCCCTTTAAACATTTTCATCAAGTTTTAATACCTGCGCAAAAGGCCGACTACCTTGCCCAGTATGGAAACATCCCTGGCTATAATGGGATTCATTGTACGGTTTTCGGGCTGCAGCCTTATATGGGAGTTTTCCCTGTAGAACCTTTTCACCGTGGATTCATCCTCTATAAGCGCCACCACAATGTCGCCGTTATTTGCATTAGGCTGCTGCCTTACAACTACCAGGTCACCTTCGTGTATGCCGGCATCTATCATGCTGTCACCACGAACTTTTAGCATAAAAAATTCGCCATCGCCAAAATAAGACATCGGCAGAGGAATATCAAATTCGAGATTTTCCGAAGCCAGTAGCGGCTGCCCGGCCGCGACCCGTCCAAGTACCGGAACTATTTTCACCTCGGAACCTACCCGGCCGGTTTCACCCACCAGTTCCATAGCACGGGGCTTGGTGGGATCACGGCGCAAATAGCCTTTATCTTCAAGTCTTTTTAAATAGCTGTGAACAGTTGAGCTGGACTTCAAACCCACTGAAGATCCTATTTCACGAACCGACGGCGGATATCCCTTTGTCTTGAGGTTGTTCCTTATAAATTCAATTATCGCCGCTTCCCTGGACGTAAGGATTTCGGCCAATGGCAGCACCGCCTTTCCATATTCTACACTCAAATTATAACATATAAGCCAGAACAATAAAACACTTGTTCGAGGCAACGAAACTTTTTTATATTTTTTAGAAGGAATGAACTTTTTTTTGTCGAAGATCAGTGCACAAAATCAATCCTACAAGGTGAAGCAGAAATGCTTAAATTAAAGGTTGCCATAGTAGGTGCCGGGGAAGAAGTTTTCTCAACTTACAAAATGATTCGCTCTGTCCCCGAAATTGAAGTGCTGTCGCTGTACTTCACTCAAAGCAACATGTCCGGCGTCAGCGGTGAGTATGCGGATATCCCGGCATCAGACCGACTTGAAGATATCAAAGGGCATCAAAACCTGGATATCGTTATACTGTCCCAGGAATCCATCAGCTTTAAAAGCGAAATCTGCAGGTACATCAAGCCTGAAACTTCCCTTGTAGACACAGGGGTTGTGGGATTCATAACCTCCCTGCTTAAAGAAAATGAAAAATTGCAGGAGTTTAAAAAGATACAAAGCGAACTGACCATTATATTGAACTCTGTTCATGAAGCCATTGAGGTGGCTGACACGGAAGGAACCATTACATACGTCAACCCGGCCTTTACCAGGGTTACCGGCATCCAGGAGCATGAAAGAATTGGAAAGAATATTTTTGAGGTGTCTCCTGAGGGCGCCCTAGCCATGGTTCTCAAGACCGGAAAAAATATTTTCGGCCACAGGACAAAGGTGGGAGGCAGCAATTCGGAAGTTATCTCCAACGCGGCCCCCATTTACGTTGACGGCATTATTACCGGAGGAGTAGTTGTATTCCGGCACCTGACCGATGTAATCAAGCTTATGGACGAACTCCGCCAAAGCACCACACTGATTGAAAACCTTTCTGAAAAATTGGGACAAGTTACTACAAGTAAATACACTTTTAACGATATCCTCGGCACAAGCCCCGAATTGAGAAAATGCATCCAGGTTGCCGAACGGGCGGCCAGGTCTAACTCCACCGTACTCCTTCTTGGGGAAAGCGGCACCGGGAAAGAATTGTTCGCCCACGCCATACATTACGCCAGCCCGCGCCGGGAAAAGCCTTTCATTAAGGTGAACTGTGCCGCTATACCTGAAAACCTTCTTGAAAGCGAGTTTTTTGGTTACGCCAAGGGAGCTTTCACCGGGGCGGTTAAGTCAAAAATAGGCAGATTTGAGCTGGCCAACGGAGGCACAATCTTTCTCGACGAGATAGGAGACATGAGCCTGAACCTTCAGGCCAAGCTGCTTCGGGTTCTGCAGGAGATGGAATTTGAAAGGGTGGGCGGAAACCAGACAATAAAAGTCGACGTCAGGGTTATCGCAGCCACCAACAGAAATCTCCGTGAACTTATAAGGCAGGGCAGGTTCAGGGAGGATCTCTATTACAGGCTAAACGTGGTGGAAATCACCATCCCGGCCCTGAGGTACCATAAAGAAGATCTCTCAATGCTCACCAACAACCTTATCATCAAGCTGAACAGGAAACTGGGCAAAAAAGTAAAAGGACTGTATAAAGACGCGGAAGAGGCGCTGTACTGCTATGACTGGCCCGGAAACGTACGTGAACTGGAAAATGTTATCGAAAGAATTATGGTCACAGTAGATGACGAATTCATCACCAAAAAGAACCTTATACAGCATGTCAGCCAGTTTAAGAACAACACAGAAAAAGACCTGGATCTTATACCAATTGACCGGATGGAACAAATTCTTATTAAAAAAGCGATACTGAAATTCGGCAATACGGTGGAAGGAAAGAGGCGCGCCGCCCAGGCCCTTAACATCTCTCTGGCAACCCTCTATAATAAATTAAAAAAGAATCGTCCAGAAAATAAAATAGATTGACAAAATTATAAAAATTAGATTGCTTCTATATTTTAGAACATACATTGTAGACAGTGTGACCCCGCTCATGGCGGGGTTTTTTCATTAGCTCTTTCCAAAAATAAAAAATCATCTGATTACACCTTGTCTTTTATAAAGTTTTGAAATATTATTAATCCAATATTTTCAGGTTTCTTAATTTCCTGGGGCGCCAAGGTTATCTGCGTGGTACAGGTTTTGCATATTCATTTGCTATTATCTGTGGGGAGGTGTTCCGTATAAAAACAATAACAGCAGGAGAAATAATTGACACTGTGGCCCGTTTATGTATGGAGGCCAACTACTTCCTTGGATCAGATGTATTGAAATCCTTTGAAGATAAACTTCGGGAAGAGATTTCACAAACCGGCAAAGATATTTTAAAGCAGCTCATATTAAACTCCGAAATCGCCAGGGAAAACAAGGTTCCCATGTGTCAGGACACCGGATTCGCCGTGGTGTTCGTTGAAATAGGACAGGATGTGATCATAACCGGGGGAAGCCTGTATGACGCTGTCAACGAGGGAGTCAGAAAAGGATACACGGAAGGATTTCTCCGGAAGTCAATCGTTGACCACCCTTTAAAGAGAAAAAATACCGGAGACAATACCCCGGCAGTAATTCATACAAAAATTGTTGAGGGAAACGGTCTAAAAATCACCGTTGCCCCCAAAGGCGGCGGAAGCGAAAATATGAGTGCCATCAAGATGCTCAAGCCGGCCGAGGGAGTGGAAGGAGTCAAAAAATTTATTGTAGAAACCATAAAAGCCGCAGGCCCCAACCCTTGCCCTCCCATAGTGGTGGGAGTGGGAATAGGGGGGACCTTTGAAAAGTGCGCCATTCTGGCAAAGGAAGCCCTCCTCCGCGAACTGGGGAAACCCAGTCATTTACCCGACATAGCCGAATTGGAAAAAGATCTGCTGGATGAAATAACCGGACTTGGGATAGGTCCCCAGGGCCTCGGCGGAAAAACCACCGCCCTTGCGGTTCATATTGAAATCTATCCATGCCACATAGCCAGCCTGCCCGTGGCCGTCAATATCAACTGTCACGCCGCACGGCATAAAGAGGCCATCCTTTAATTACGGAGGTGACATAAAAATTGCCACAAATAAAACTGGTAACGCCTTTCAGTGATGAAACAGTGGAAAACCTGAGAATCGGTCAGCGAGTGCTGATTAACGGCGTGATTTACACAGGCAGGGACGCCGCCCATAAGAAGATGATAGAACTTTTGGACCAGGGCAAGCCGCTACCCATTGATTTAAAAGGGCAGGTGATGTATTATGTCGGTCCGTCTCCTGCAAAACCTGGCCAGATCATAGGATCCGCCGGTCCTACAACCTCCGGGAGAATGGATGCATACACCCCCAGGCTTCTGGCCCTTGGCTTAAAGGGAATGATTGGAAAGGGGAAAAGGTCCCCTGAGGTAATAAAGGCCATAAAACAGTATAAATCTGTTTATTTTGCGGCAGTAGGAGGGGCAGCAGCCCTGATATCCCAGTGCATAAAAAAAAGCCGCGTGGTAGCATATCCGGAACTTGGGCCTGAAGCCATACATGAACTATATGTTGAGGATTTTCCGGTTATAGTAGTTAATGATACACTGGGCGGGGACCTTTATGATGAGGGCATTAAAATATACGCGGCCAGATAAAAATTTTTCCGCGGAAAAGGAGAGATGAGCTTGAAGCTGTTCGAGTACATGGGCAAGAATCTGTTCTCACAGTACAGCATTGATGTTCCAAAGGGAAAAATGGCTTCCACCCCCGAAGAAGCCGCGGCGGCAGCTAGGGAAATAGACGGAGATGTTGTTGTAAAATCCCAGATTCTTTCCGGAAAAAGAGGAAAGGGAGGGGGCATACTATTTGCTTCTTCTCCTGGGGAGGCTGGAGAAGCTGCAGCCAAAATTCTTGGCAGCACCGTCCAGGGCCTTAAGGTGGAATCCGTTCTGGTAGAAGAAAAGATCAAGATTGAACGGGAACTGTATCTTGCCATAACAGTGGACGGTTCAGCCAAAAAGCCTGTTCTCATTGCCTCGGCAAGCGGCGGAATGGACATTGAAGAAGTTCCGGAAGAAGAAATCGTAAAATATCACGTAGACATACAGGTCGGGCTGCAGCCTTATGCAGCCAGGGAGATAACAAGGCGCCTTGGCTTAACCGGTGCCGCAGCCAAGGAATTTAACAAACTTTTACCCATTCTATTTAAAATATTCAGAGAAAAGGACGCCGAGCTGGTGGAAATAAACCCCCTGGTAATAAGCGGCGAGAGATTGATTGCAGCCGACGCCAAGGTAACCATCGACGATGAGGCCTTATTCCGCCAAAAGGATCTGCCCCGGGTGGAGGAAAGAACCGAGGCGGAGCAAAAGGCTCATGCCCTTGGGCTCTCATACGTGGATCTGGACGGAAATATCGCGGTTATGGCCAACGGGGCCGGCATTACCATGGGAACCCTGGACATAATTCAGCATTATGGCGGAAAACCGGCCAACTTCCTGGATGCGGGGGGCGGAACCGGCATGGAAGGAACCGCCAAGGCCCTGGAAATACTTCTGTCCAAAAATCCCAGGGTTATACTTATAAATATCTTCGGTGGAATTACACGCTGCGACGATGTGGCCAACGCCCTGGTAAAAGTTAAAAATGAAAGAGAAATACCTGTCCCGGTGATTATACGCCTTGTAGGCACAAACGAGGAAATAGGGGTTAAAATACTCAAGGAAAACGGTTTTGAAGCTTACAAAATGATGCACGAGGCGGCGGCCAAGGCTGTAGAGCTGGCCCGTTAATAACCGAGGAAAGGAAGAATGTGATTATATGGCAATTATAATTGATGAAAATACCAATGTTGTTGTTCAGGGTATCACAGGAAACCAGGGTAAATTCCATACACGGCAGATGCTGGCCTACGGCACCAAAATAGTGGGCGGGGTGTCCCCCGGCAAGGGCGGCCAGGAGGTTGACGGGATTAAGGTATATGATACAGTTTTCGCCGCCGTGGAAGACCAGAGGGTCGATGCCACATGCCTCTTCATACCTGCCCCCTTTGCAAAGGACGCCGCCTTTGAGGCCATTGAGGCAGGCGTTAAGGCTGTTGTAATAATCACAGAGCATATACCCGTTCACGATGAAATGGAAATAGTAAATTTCGCCAGGCAAAAGGGTGCAACAGTGATCGGCCCCAATACATTTGGAATAGTTTCATCGGGAAAGTGCAAGATAGGCATTCCTCCAAACCAGTTCTTCGTCCCCGGGCCTGTGGGAATCGTCGCCCGCAGCGGAACCCTTACCTATGAAATAGTAGGCAACCTTACCGCCAACGGCATAGGCCAGTCCACCGTAGTTGGACTGGGAGGCGACCGAGTGGTGGGCTTGTCTTTTGTGGACGTGCTGGAGAAATTTGAAAAGGACCCGGAAACCAAAGCGGTGGTGCTGGTGGGAGAGATAGGCGGAAACCAGGAAGAGGAAGCATCATTATTCATCAAAAAAATGACCAAGCCCGTTGTTGCGTATATCGCAGGCAAGAGCGCCCCTCCTGGAAAAAGGATGGGGCACGCCGGGGCCATCATTGAGCGTGGCAAGGGAACTTTTGAAGGCAAAGTCAAGGCTTTAAAAGAAGCCGGGGCATCGGTGGCCACTCTCCCCTTTGAAGTTCCGGCCCTGATAAAAGAACGATTGGGTTAGAGTATAACCCCAAAGACCGGGAGGAGGAAGTTTCTTGTTTGATAAAAACTCTATAGAACAAATCAAAGAAAAAAAATTCACATGGCAGAATAAATTGGCAGAACAAACCAAAAAACGCCCTGAACGGCAGCAGGAGTTCACCACCGACTCAGGCATAAAGATTGAGACAACCTACACTCCCGCAGATATTGATATCGATAATTTAGACTTGAGCCTGCCCGGCGAATACCCCTTCACAAGGGGGGTCCAGCCGAACCTTTACAGGGGCCGGCTCTGGACGATGAGGCAGTATGCCGGATTCGGCACCTCGGAAGAAACCAACAAACGGTTCAGGTATCTGCTGGACCAGGGGCAGACCGGCCTGTCAGTGGCTTTTGACCTTCCCACCCAGATTGGCTATGACTCTGACCACCCCCTGGCAATGGGTGAAGTGGGCAAGGTTGGAGTTGCCATTGATTCAATACTTGACATGGAAACGCTATTTGACAGCATACCCCTTGACAAGGTCAGCACTTCCATGACCATCAACTCCCCGGCTGCCATATTGCTGGCCATGTACGTGGCTGTAGCCGAAAAACAGGGGGTACCCCCGGACAAATTGAACGGGACAATACAAAACGACATTCTTAAGGAGTATATAGCCCGGGGAACCTATATATTCCCACCCGGGCAGTCCATGAGGCTTATTACCGATATTTTTGCATATTGTGCCAAAAACATACCAAACTGGAATACCATCAGCATAAGCGGATACCACATAAGGGAGGCGGGGTCCACCGCCGTACAGGAAGTGGCCTTCACACTGGCCGACGGCATTGCATATGTAAAGGCAGCCATAGATGCCGGCCTGAACGTGGACGATTTTGCCCCCAGGCTTTCATTTTTCTTTAACGCACACCTTAATTTCCTTGAGGAGATAGCTAAATACAGGGCTGCCCGCAGGTTATGGGCCAAAATTATGAAGGAAAGATTCGGGGCAAAGAACCCGCGGTCCTTGATGCTGCGCTTCCACACCCAGACCGCCGGATGCACGCTGACTGCGCAGCAGCCCGACGTAAATATCATGAGGGTCGCATTCCAGGCCCTTAGCGCCGTACTGGGCGGAACCCAGTCGCTGCACACGAACTCAAGGGACGAGGCTCTGGCTCTGCCTAACGAGGACTCGGTATTGATTGCCCTCCGCACCCAGCAGGTGATCGGATATGAAATCGGCGTAGCCGATTCTGTGGATCCCCTTGGCGGGTCGTATATGATAGAAAGCCTTACCGATGATATTGAAAAGAGGGCCATGGAATACATCGAGAAGATAGATTCCATGGGTGGAGCGCCCGAAGCCATTGAATACATGCAAAAGGAGATACAAAGCAGCGCATACCGCTACCAGACAGAAATAGAAAGCGGCAAAAAGGTTGTCATAGGAGTCAATAAATTTCTGATGGAATCAGATAAACCCAAGGGACTGCTGCGCGTTGACCCCGCGGTGGGCGAACGCCAGGTGGAAAAACTGGCCAAACTTCGCTCCCAGCGTGACAACAAGGGAATAGAAGATATACTGAATGAAATCCGCGGAGCTGCAGCCGGAAATGAAAATCTAATGCCCTACTTCATTGAAGCGGTAAAAAGATACGCCACCCTTGGGGAGATTTGCGGCGTATTAAGAGATGTCTTCGGTGAGTACAGGCAGCAAATAGTTTTTTAGGCGGGAGGGTTGAATATGAGCAATAAACCGATAAGGGTTTTGGTAGCCAAGCCAGGACTGGACGGACACGACAGGGGCGCCAAAGTAATAGCCCAGGCCCTTCGGGATGCCGGAATGGAAGTAATATATACGGGCTTAAGGCAAACTCCGGAACAAATAGTTCAGGCTGCCCTGCAGGAGGACGTAGACGTGGTGGCCCTTAGCAGCCTCTCGGGGGCACACCTTCACCTTTTCCCACCGGTGGTAAAGGGTCTGCAAAATAATAATGCCGGAGATATTCTGGTGCTTGGGGGAGGGGTTATACCAGATGAGGACATACCCCTCTTGAAGGAATCCGGAATAGCTGAAATATTCGGCCCCGGTACCAACACAAAAGCAGTGGTTGAGTATATCAACGGCAAGATTGTTAAATAAATTGGATCGGGCAGGTGAATTTGATGATTAAAAAAATAGACCACATAGGAATAGCTGTAAAAGACATCAACGAGGCTGTTAAACTATACGAAGGGCTGCTCGGTTTAAGGGTTACCGAGATAGAAGAGGTTGCAGAACAAAAAGTTAGGGTCGCCTTTTTACCCACAGGGGACAGTGAGGTGGAGCTGCTGGAATCAACCTCCCCTGACGGCCCCATCGCCCGTTTTATTGAAAAAAACGGAGAGGGAATCCAACATATAGCATTCAGGGTTGAAAACCTTGAAGAAAAACTGGCTGAGTTAAAAGAAAAAGGTGTACGCCTGATTGATGAAAAGCCTCGCCGTGGTGCCGGAGGTGCAATGATTGCATTCCTGCACCCAAAATCCACCTTCGGTACACTGGTAGAGCTGTGTGAAAGAAAATAGCGGGAGGTTCAAGATGAGTAATATTCATGACAAACTGGAACAGTTAAACAGGTTAAGATCGCAGATAGTCGCCGGAGGCGGAGAGAAAAGAATAGAAAAGCAGCACGAAGCAGGAAAGAAAACCGCCCGCGAAAGAATCGAGATGCTTTTTGATCCCGGGACCTTTGTTGAACTGGTAACCTTTGCCGGGGACGAGAATATTGAAAACCTGAAAAACCCCGGTGAAGGAGTGGTGGTGGGCTACGGCAGTATCGGCGGACGGAAGGTCTGTGTCTACGCCCAGGACTTTACAGTTTCCGGCGGCTCACTGGGAAAAATCCATGCAGCAAAGATATGCAGGGCCCTTGATTTTGGGATGAAGGTGGGAGTGCCCGTAATCGGGCTCAATGACTCCGGCGGCGCCCGCATCCAGGAAGGTGTTGACGCCCTGAACGGATACGGTGAAATATTCTACAGAAATACCCGGGCATCGGGAGTTATTCCCCAGATTTCTGTGATAATGGGACCCTGCGCCGGTGGCGCTGTTTACTCACCGGCCCTTACCGACTTTATTATAATGGTGAAAAAAACAAGCCAGATGTTTATTACCGGCCCGCAGGTAATTAAGGCGGTTACAGGAGAAGAGGTGAGCATGGAGGTTCTGGGTGGGGCCATTACCCATAACCAGACCAGCGGGGTGGCCCATTTCGCTGCGGAAGATGAAGAGGACTGCATAAACCTGATCAAGAAACTTTTAAGTTATCTTCCTTCCAATAATTACGAGACTCCCCCCGTGGTTGGGGCAAAGGAACCTGTAGGAAGCAGGGAGGACCTGCTTAACATAATACCTGACAGCCCGCACCTGCCCTATGACGTGAAGAAAATTATCAACCTGATTGTGGACGGCGGAGAGTTTCTTGAGGTTCAGCCCTATTTTGCAAGGAATGCCGTGGTCGGGTTCGCCAGGGTAAATGGACAGTCGGTGGGTATAATCGCCAACCAGCCGGATTATCTGGCAGGATGCCTTGACATCAACGCATCCGATAAAATAGCCCGGTTCGTCAGGTTCTGCGACTGCTTCAACCTGCCATTGATAACGTTTATGGACGTCCCCGGGTTCCTGCCCGGAACAGGACAGGAATACGGAGGAATCATCAGACACGGGGCCAAGATGCTTTACGCATACTCCGAGGCAACGGTACCCAAGATCACCATAATACTGAGAAAAGCGTACGGAGGGGCATACCTGGCCATGTGCAGCAGCAGCCTGAGGGCGGATAACGTGTATGCCTGGCCCACCGCCGAAATAGCGGTAATGGGTCCCGAGGGCGCAGTCAATATAATTCACAGAAATGAAATAGCAGGCGCCGAGAATCAGGCTGAAATGAGAGCAAAATTAACGGCCGAATACAGGGATAGGTTTGCCAACCCATACATAGCCTGTGCCAGGGGATATGTCGACGACGTTATTGACCCAAGGGACACCCGCAAGAAAATAATAGAAACCCTTGATATACTATCCACCAAGGATGATCAGGGGCCTGATAAAAAGCACGGCAATATTCCGCTATAGACAATACTGTATTCAACTCATTCAAATGAAATGGGTGACATAATTAAATAGGAGGTTGAAGGATGAAAAGAAAAAAAATAACCGTTGTAGGCTCCGGAAACGTTGGAGCAACCTGCGCCCACTGGGCGGCAGCCAAAGAACTGGGTGACATCGTGCTTATCGATGTGGTGGAAGGCGTTCCCCAGGGCAAGGCCCTTGACCTAATGGAAGCCGCCCCTATTGAGGGATACGATTGCAATATCATTGGAACCAACAATTACGAGGACACAGCGGGATCCGACCTGGTTGTTATAACCGCGGGCATTGCCAGGAAACCCGGCATGAGCAGGGACGACCTGCTGTCCACCAATGCCAAAATAGTGGCTTCATGCGCAGAACAGGCGGCAAAGTATTCACCTGACGCCTACATAATAGTTGTAACCAACCCCCTTGACATAATGGCCCACGTGGCTCTGAAAGCATCCGGCTTCCCCCCCAGCAGGGTGCTGGGCATGGCCGGCGTGCTGGACTCCGCCAGGTTCCGCACATTTATCGCCCTGGAACTGGGCATATCTTTTGAAGACGTCAGCGCATTTGTTCTCGGAGGCCATGGCGACGACATGGTTCCCCTGGTAAGGTACAGCTATGCCGGTGGTATACCCATAGAAAAACTGATACCTGCAGACAGGATCGGGGCTATTGTTGAACGCACAAGAAAGGGCGGGGCCGAAATAGTAAACTATCTTAAAACCGGAAGCGCTTACTATGCTCCGGGTGCTTCCGTAATCCAAATGGCGGAGGCTATTTTGAAGGACAAGAAAAGAATACTCCCTGTTGCCGCCTACCTGCAGGGAGAATACGGTGAAAAGGACATGTATTTCGGAGTACCGGCAATAATCGGAGGCGGTGGGGTGGAAAAAATACTGGAAGTGGACCTGACTGAGGATGAAAAGGTGCAAATAGCAAAATCCGTACAATCAGTCCGCAGTCTCTTGAAAGTTGTGAACCTGTAAGACCTGATGGGGTTTTTCATCAAGAAAAACCCCATTTCACAATAAGCTGATGTATACTGGATATTGTAATCTAAATTTGGCAATCGAAAGGATGATAAGTAATGACAAAAAGGCGTGTAGGGATTACCGACACAACATTGCGCGACGGGCACCAGTCTCTCCTGGCCACAAGAATGAAGATAGAAGATATGCTGCCCATAGCCGAAGAAATTGAAAAAATGGGGTTTCACTCGGTTGAGGTATGGGGCGGAGCCACATTTGACTCATGCATGAGATTTCTCAATGAAGATCCGTGGGAGAGACTGAGAACCTTTAAAAAAGTGTTCAAAAATACGAAGACCCAGATGCTGCTTCGCAGTCAGAACGTGGTGGGTTACAAGCACTACGCCGATGACGTTCTCGACGAGTTCATCAAGTACAGTGTCGCCAACGGCATGGACATATTCAGGATCTTTGACGCACTGAACGATGTCCGGAACATGGAAAGGGCCATGAGGGTCACCAAAAAAGAGGGCGGCCATGTTCAGGCAACGGTGGTATATACAATAAGCCCCTACCATGACCTTGATTTTTACATGAGAACCGCAAAGGAGCTTCAGGAAATAGGCGCTGACTCCATCTGCCTCAAAGACATGGCGGGAATACTATCACCTTATATTGCCTTCGACATTATAAAAGGGTGGAAGGAGATACTGGATATCCCTGTGCAGCTTCACGCCCACTACACCAGCGGAATGGCCTCCATGGCTTATCTGAAGGCTATAGAGGCAGGGTGCGATGTAGTGGACTGCGCCATTTCCAGCATGGCCCTGCAAACCTCGCAGCCGGCCATTGAGACCATGGTGGCATCACTGGATCAGGGTCCGTTCACAACCGGCCTGGACCTGACAAAACTCTCCCGCATCGCTGACTACTTCAGAGAGGCAAGGAAAAAATACGCCCAGTTTGACAGCTCCTCCTGCAACGTTGACACCAATGTACTGCTCTACCAGGTCCCCGGAGGAATGATTTCAAACTTCGTCAACCAGCTTAAAGAGCAAAACGCTCTGGATAAACTGCCTCAGGTTCTTGCCGAAGTACCCAGGGTCAGAGAAGATTTCGGATTTCCGCCCCTTGTAACCCCCTCAAGCCAGATAGTGGGCGCCCAGGCTGCAATAAACGTTATCGTGGGACAGCGCTATATGTTCGCCACCGACGAGGTTAAGAACTACATGCGGGGCTTCTACGGACGCCCCCCGGCCCCGGTGAATGAGGAAGTCCGCAAAAAGATCATTGGCAACGAGCTCCCCATCACCGTCCGCCCGGCCGACCTGATCGAACCCGAGCTTCCCAAGGCGCGAGAACTTGTAGCCGAATACATTCAGAAACCCGAGGACGTTGTCTCGGCTGCACTGTTCCCGCAGGTGGCCCGGGATTTCTTAAAGCAGAGGATGGCCGCAGGCAAAGCCTGATACGCCGGCATTAATTGAAATATCAGAACAGCATTCAAACCCACCTTAAGGTGGGTTAATTTTTTAACCAAAAATTAAAACTAAATATCCTTTTTATTAACCTGATTTGTATTATTTATTAACAAAGCAAAGTTATTCTCATATAAGACAAACAGTTATAGAAAAGGAGTGTAGAAGATGAATTTAAAAAGGTTGACACTGGTGCTGGGTATCTTATTGGCTCTGGTTATTGCAGTAGCCGGCTGCGGTGGCGGAAAAAACGATAAAAAGGAAGATGGCGCAAAAGGCGGCGGCAAAACCACTATAACAATAGCGGGATCAACCTCGGTACAGCCCCTTTCCGATGAACTGGCAAAGGCATACTCCCAGAAAAATCCCAATGTTACCATCAACGTACAGGGAGGCGGTTCTTCACAGGGTGTTAAGGCGGCAGCCGACGGAATCGCCCCAATCGGTGCCAGCTCCAGGAAACTGAAGGATTCTGAAAAAGCCAGCGTAAAGGAAACAACCGTTGCCCTGGACGGAATTGCTATAGCGGTACACCCAAAAAACACCAAGATTACCAACCTAACCATGGATCAGGTAAAGGGGATTTTCAGCGGGAAAATAACAAACTGGAAGGAAGTAGGCGGAGACGACGCACCCATAAGTGTTGTGACCCGTGAAGCCGGTTCCGGAACCCGCGGAGCATTTGAAGAGATCGTGATGAGCGACGCCAAAATCACCGACAAGGCGATAACCCAGGCATCAAACGGTGCGGTGAGGAGCACCGTTGCCGGAGATGATAAATCCATCGGCTACCTTTCCCTCGGTTATCTCAGCGCCGATGTCAAAGGTATAAAAGTGGATAACGTGGAACCCACCGTTGAAAACATTAAGAGCGGTACCTACAAGGTCAGCAGGCCCTTCCTGTATCTGACCAAGGGTGACCCCGCCGGTGAAGTCAAAGCCTTTATAGACTTTGTACTAAGCCCTGCCGGACAGGATATCGTTGGCAAACACTACATCAAAGTAAAGTAATTGTTCCTTATAAAAAGAGCCGGACTTGCAATAAAAGGCAAGCCGGCTCTTAATTATGAATACTGACAATATCTCTTAATACATAATTAACACACGGTTAACCTTGTATTAACCTCATTTCAGCAGGATTTTTACCGCCCGGATATAAACTTATTACTTGAAAAAAGTCCACCAATTATTAAGGATGATCTTTCATGAAACGCATTCTTGAAAAACCAATAGAAAGAATTCTGCTTTTAAGTGCCATTACAGCTATTTTTATTGTCCTTTTAATATTTGTTTTTATTTTTATCGAAGGGCTTCCCGTAATTAAAAAATACGGTTTGCTGCATTTTATCAAGGGCAAATTCTGGCATCCGGGTGATTCCGAATTCGGCCTCCTGCCCATGATAATCGGTTCCATATATGTAACCATAGGCTCCCTGGTCCTGGGAGTGCCCCTTGGAATAGGCTGTGCCATATTTCTGGCGGAAATGGCGCCAAAACGGCTTACAATGCTTATCAGGCCCGCCATAGAATTACTGGCCGGAATACCGTCGGTGGTTTACGGTTTTTACGGGCTGGTTGTACTGGTGCCTCTTATCAGGGAGATATTCGGGGGCAGAGGTTTTAGCGTACTTGCCGGATCGATTGTTCTGGCCATAATGATTCTGCCGACCATTATTAATATCTCCGAGGACTCGATAAGGGCGGTTCCCCGTGAATTTAAGGAAGGATCTTTCGCCCTTGGCGCCACACACTGGCAAACTATTAAAAAAGTGATAATACCCACCGCCAGATCGGGTATTATCACTGCCGTAGTGCTTGGCATGGGGAGGGCTATAGGTGAGACCATGGCAATAATACTGGTTACGGGAAACGTTGCCGTAGTCCCCAAATCCATTATGGAGCCGGTCAGAACGCTTACTGCAAATATAGCCATAGAAATGGGCTACGCCGCCGGCGACCACGCCAAGGCACTCTTTGCAACGGGTATAGTACTTTTCGTTTTTATAATGATACTAAACTGCCTGGTAACATTTGTCCCCAAGAAGGTTGGTGACTGATTAAAATGCTCAAAACCGAAAGAATTGAAGAAAGAATTGCAAAGCTTTTCCTGTGGATTTCAGTTCTTGTCACCCTGTTAAGCCTTTTTGCCATCCTGTTCCATATACTAAAACAGGGGATAGGAGTTATCAACTGGGAATTCCTGACCGCATACCCTGAAGATATGGGCCGGGGAGGAGGCATTTTCCCGTCAATAATAGGAACAATATACTTAATCGCTGTTGCCTTGATTTTTGCAGCCCCGGTGGGAATACTGGCCGCCATCCACCTTACAGAATACACCAGAAAAGGAAGACTGGTAAATATAATCCGATTCGCCACCGAAACCCTGGCAGGAATACCGTCAATTATATTCGGACTTTTCGGCTTCTCCTTTCTGGTTATTTTCATGGGATTCCGCTGGTCAATACTTTCAGGCGGACTTACCCTGGCCATTATGATACTTCCCACAATTATAAGAACAACGGAAGAGGCTATTAAAAGCGTCCCACAGATGTACAGGGAAGGCAGTCTCGCACTTGGGGCCACAAAATGGCAGACCGTTTATAAAATTGTCATACCCGCTGCATTACCCGGAATTGTTACAGGAATAATACTTGGAATAGGCAGGGCAGTGGGAGAGACGGCCGCAGTACTTCTTACAGCCGGAAGCTCTCTTAACCTGCCAACATCAATTATGGACCCTGCCAGATCCCTTTCAATACACCTCTACACACTGGCTTCCGAAGGGATATCCTTTGAAAACGCATATGCAACGGCAACTGTTCTCATCATTTTAATACTTATTATAAACATTACCGCTAATTTGTTAATGAATAAGATGACATCAAGAACATCCGGTTGATTTTGTCTCTTTCATTAAACCCGTTTAAAGCCTGTATTTTGTTACAGGCTTTTTTTATGTATATAAATTCCTATTTGGCACAATATATATATGTTCCATAAGATGCGGAGGTTACCAGAGTTGAGTATTTGTGCCAGACACATATGGCCTGCTTTTAAGATCTTACTTGTAGCAGGCTCACCTATTCAAAAAATAGTTGATAGGGGGGGGGCAACCCATGTTTTTTTAAATAATCAGGCTATTATGATACTAAAAAACGATAACAAACATTTAACTTCCAATGTTATTGAAAGGTACAGGCAATACATTGATCTGGGCAACCTGTGGGCCGACAAAGGCTGGAAATGCTTTGCACATTATTACAATCCTCAGAACGGAAAAGGTATAATCCCTTGGATAACGGCATTTACCGAATGCAATAACTATTTCGAGGCCGCTTTATTCAACTGGAAAAGTGGAAAATATCAGAAAGCAATGTTTTATCTCGGTGCAACAGCACATATAATACAGGACATGTGCGTTCCACATCATGCTATGGGCATTGCGTTCAACGGTCATAGAAAATTTGAAACCTGGGCCATGAATAATAAAGAACAATTTAAGGCCAAAAATTCCAGCCTTTATAATGATTTCAAAAGCATTAAAGAATTGATTAATAATAATTCCGAAATAGCTAAAAAATATTATAATGATGTTTCATATTATAGCATTAATGGTTATATGAGGGCAGCAAGAGATTTATTAACGTTATCCCAAAAAACCACAGCATACTTGTTCGATTATTTTATCAGATTATCTCACTAGATAGATTTTTTAATGTTTTGAATTTTTCTAAAATTGCATTGGACATAGTACGAGTACATTAAAGTATTTAAATCATCCTTTCAGCACTTCCTTCCGTCCATTTAAGGATAAAATAATGATTTTTCTATTACTATAAAATAAAATATTTGTATACATTAAACACGTTTTTTAAGTAGGATGATAAATTTGGTAAAATTTGATTCCAATAAGCTTAAAAAAATTCCAAAGAAGTGCATTCTTGAAGAAGATAAAGTTTGTGATAACTGTTGTGAGTGTTTTGTTTGCGACCTTGACCCCAGCAAGTCCTGTGATAACTGCGCCAAATGCCTTGAACTTGCTGATTTTAATGCAATAGAGATCAGCGACATTCTTTTATATAACGAAAAAATATTTGAATACGGCAAGAACGAACGGAAGAAAACTACTAAACCCTCGGCTAAACCAAAAACTGAGAAAGAAGAGAAAAGGGAAAAGTAGTTTTTTTTATGCCTTTATTTGTTCCGATAATATATATTATGTTAACCGCAAAAAGGGAACCCCCCTCCCACCGTTAAAGGCAGAAGAACCTGATGCAGAATTCGATCCACTGGCGCTCTTTTTTTATTCTCCCTGCTGAACAAGCCTGATAAATCCACTAACCTATACCGGAACCCTTCCCTTGAACTGTCCCTTACTTCAGCACACCTTTCCCGCTTTTAGCAAGTTGATGAATTAACAGCCAAGTTACTTATAACATAATGGGGACCGGTATTGGCCGCTCCCCATAAAAAGTGACTATATAAGAACGTTGTATTAATGTTCTGCTTAAATGCGCCTTCAAAAAATTACTGCCCGTTGTCTTTAAACAGTTCACTTCTTATCCAGTCCTTAATATTATCATCAATACTGAAGAGTCCGCCTCTTTTCAGGTCACCCCCCTGGTTTTTTACAGCTGACAGCAGCATTTCCTGTTGGGGTTGCTTTTTGGTGGGGTTGCTTTCTGAACTGTATCTCTTTATTTTATAAAATGAGAGCTTTGGCTCCCCCTCATATACATCAATAACGAAGGCATATCCTTCCCGGTTAAGTTTGAATTCGTCCCCTACTTTAAAGTCCCAAATTATCCTGTCCTCCAACTCTTTCCACAGGCTCATTTCATGCCCTCCCCCTTAAGCTCTCTGTTATTTTTATATTGTTATATTCCTTTCTTTTTGCCCGGAAAAAACCCTCCGTGTATATGCCTGGCGTCATAGATGCTGTAAAATGCCTCCGGGTATACTTTTTCCAGCAGACCTATAGCTTTTGACAGGTCCTTTTTTTTCAGGGTAACAAAAAGTATTGACCTTTCGCCATCCCTGCCGTGTCCCGTAACGGAAGTAACCCCGAATCCCTCGCTGCGCAATGTGCTGCTCATCTGATCATGGTTACATTTATCACAGAAAACCTGAATTGATATGTAACCCAGCGCCAGTCTTGCATCTATCATGCTGCCTACATAGTTTCCCGTGGCAAACCCGGCTGCGTAAGCAATAACCTTGAACGGATCACTCAACCCTCCGGCCAGAACCTGGCTTATAGCCATAAGAAAAATCACCACTTCGATGAATCCTATTACAGCTGCAAGAAATCTCTTATCCCTGGTCAGCATCAGTATCCTTATTACATCCAGGGACATATCAACCACCCTGGCAAAAAATATAAACAGGTACCCGCTCACCAGGGGCAAAACATTTTCCATTTTCTCCCCCTTAAACAATCAAATATTTTTGCTAAAAAGCCTGATCCGTTCCCGCTGATATTTCCTCCATCTGCTCTCTCAGCTCAACAAGATGCATTTTTTCTTCTTCCAACAGCCTGCTCATCATCTCCCTGACCACCTTGGAATTGGTCTGATTATATATCCCCTGGTAAAGCAGTATTGAGTCCTTCTCCGCCAGTATGCCAATGGCAAGGGCTTCTACCGGACTTTTTACCGCAGCCCCGTCACCTTCATTCATCTGGTGGAAAACGCCTGTTTTAACAAGGGCTTCCAATAATTTTGCCTCTTTTTCTGGAATCTCTTCCGAACTGTTTCCCATTTCGTGCCTCAGGAGCTTTTCAAAGGCGGATTTATGCTCCTGTTCCTCCCTGGATAGTTTTTCGAATATGTTTTTAATCTTTTTGTCGACTGTTTTTTGTGCCATTCTGGCGTAAAACCGGGAGCCCTTCTCTTCATTTGATATGGCGGTTTTTATAATGGTTTTGAGTATATCATTTCCCATGTAAAAATCACTTCTCCCGTTAACCTGTTATTATTGGCTGTTGCCCTTTTCCATCCTTTAAGGCCAGGAGTTCCATATAACAGCCTGCCAGTTTTTCCGCGCTTTTTCTTGAAGAGAGTTCTATACAATTGCGCAAAGCAGCCTCTCCCATCCTGTTTCTGAGTTCTTTATCTCTTAGAATAATTTCAAGTTTTTCTTCGAAATCATCCAGGCTGTTTTCTGTTAGGAAACCATCCTCTCCGTTCTTTACCATCTCGCTTACACCAAAGGCGCTGACTGCAACCGAGGGAACCCCGGCCGCCTTGGCCTCACCCAGAACAAGGCCCTGTGTTTCGGTCACCGAGGCAAAAACAAAGGCGTATGAGCTGCAGTAATACCTGTGTATCTGGTCGCTCTGAACCATACCCGTAAAAATGACTTTTTCTTGTATTCCCAGTTCTCTGGCCTGGCCTTTCAGGCTGGATTCCTCGGGCCCTCCGCCTATTATTACCAGTACGGTGTCGGGATGTCTCGGATAAACCCTGGCAAAAACATCGATGATAAAACCAATGTTTTTCTCCTTGCCCAGCCGTCCAACACATAAAAGCACCCTTGTATTTCCGGGAAGTCCGTAGTTACAATGTATCCAGGTCTCATCCTGATTTTTGAATTTATCTATGTCAATACCCGTGGGGATGGTAACTATACCCGTTGTCACCCCGTTTTTTCTAAGGTGTTCCGCTATTATCGCCGTGGGGGTGATAATAAGGTCGCAGCCGTTGCAGAACTCCCGGTAATACTTCCTTGTAATCTCCCTGGCTATTTGCTGACCGAAGGGGACGTAGTGAACGTACAGATCGTAGAGGGTGTGGAATGTAAAAACCAGAGGTATGCCCAGCGCCCTGGCGTATTTTGTACCCAGCCTGCCCAGTAAAAAGGGTGAATGAACATGGATTATATCCGGGTTGAATGAAGCCATGGCAGGCTTGAGGCGAAAGGAAAAGGGTATGGCCAGAGAAAATGCCGTATTTGTTGGAGCTGGCACCGAGGCAAACCTGAAAACCCTGCTGTCCTTCTCGCAGTGCCTGTAGCTTGGCGCAAAGATTTTAATCTCATGTCCAAGGCCGGTAAGTTCTCTTGTAAACAGATCTATTGAATTCACGACACCACTGGTATATGGCCTGTAGCTATCGGTAAAGATGCCTATTTTCATCAGAATCCTCCACCGCTGTCAAATGCACAATTATTATAACATATACTACCTGTCTTCTGACTGCGTACCCCAATTAAAACAGACATAATTTATTTTCCAGCCTTCCCCTTTATATGTCATGGCAAATAATCCCTTGCCAAATTCATTATGACCAGTATCAACATCCTCTATTCTTATGATGGCTTCGGCCACAGCCCTGTTACCGTCGCTGTACAGAATTTTCAGGTCGACCACCCTGGCCAGGCTGTACCAGTCCGTGGGCTCTTTTATAAAGTTCCAGGTCTTTTCAGTCAGTTCGTCCAGAAGAAACCCTTCAAAATATCTGCTGAGAAATGAACGGACCTCCTCTTTACTCCGGCAGGTCATCCATCCGTTGTCTTCTACTGCCCCACTCACCGTTTTATATATCTCAGCATGATTTGCTGACCGGTCCTGTCTTACCTCTCCGTTGACCTCGATACCTTCCACAGTTATTTTTATATTCATCAGCACCAAAAAGGCAAGTAAAACCATAAATGCTTTCGACCAGATCATAATAACACCCCCTGCTATAAAATTTCAACCGCAGGGGAGCTTAATCCTTGCCATATTTTGGCATTATATGTCTTGCGAACCTTTTTTTAATCTCCTTTTTATACTGTATCATACATGTATAAACAAAGAACCGCCTTTTGTAAAAGGCGGCTACAGTCCTCTTAAATGCTCAGGCTTTAATCTGTACTTTCCTGGATTCGACACAACATCGTCCAGTAATTTTGTCAACGCCTCTTTATCCTCTGGAAAACTGCCTTTCAGGGGAAGGTAATTTGATGCGTGGTTACAGCGGAAAAGGCACTTTTCCAGCTCCAGTTTTTCCAGCATCCACTTAATTTCCTGCAGGGTCTCCAGGGGGTCCAGGAGCGAAAACTCACCCTTGGTCAATTTTTTATAGAGGACAGTATTGGGTATAGGAGTCAATGTAAGTGCCCCCACATAATCCGGCTGGATCCGGTTAAGTACAGCCGCTGTTTCCACAGCATTTTCATTTGACCTCATTTTTCCTCCCAGGCCCACCAGAACTGTCACTGACAGATCAAAGCCGGCATCTTTGGCCTTTCGCCCTGCCAGGACCATTTCATCAGAGTTGACCCCTTTGTTTACTTCCCTTAGAATATGGTCACTGCCTGATTCAACACCCAGATAGATCATATTAAGGCCTGATTCTCTTATCAACCTTAATTCATCACCGGTTTTTTTAAGAAGATCCTTCGGCCCGGCGTAGGAAGACACCCTTTTAAGTCTGGGGAAGGTTTTGTAGAGTCTTTCCAGCAAAGAAACCAACATTTCTGTTTCCATGGTCAGGGCATTCCCATCCGCCAGGAATATTCTTTCTGCGTCACCTGAATAATACGCGGCTTCCTTTATATCGGACTCTATCTCGTGCCAATCCTTGATACGGAATTTCTTCATTTTATACGTGCCGCAGAATGAGCAGGCATTATGAGAGCAGCCTATGGTAACCTGAAGTATCAGGCTAAAGGCCTCACTGGGCGGCCTGAACAGCGGCATGTCGTACTTCATGCCTGTTCCCCACCTCCTTAACAGCGGTTAGTGAATACCATCTTACTGTTAACGGCTACTGTTCTTTAGAGCAGGGAATGCACAGAGTTTTATCCTGTACAGTGACAGTCCTTGTTTCCATGACGGCTTCCCCACACCTGTCACACTTAAGCGACTTGTGTATACTTGCCCTGGCCGGGATTTCAATATCCACAAAGGATACCTCGAAGCATTCCTCCCCGGATTCCAGTATATTCTGTATATGTTTTTGCTGTAACTGATAGAATTCTCTTTTTTCCTCTCCTGATGCTTCTCCGGAATTTACCCTGACTCTAAGGCTGCTTAATTCAGGATTATGAAAAGCCCCGTATTTGACGGCCACTCTTACAGCTTTCCCGAACGCCCTTCTGGCGAAGGTGTAGACCTGTTTACCGTAATCCCTGAAAAACAGGTTTCCCTTTCCAAAGGTACAGCCTGCCAAAACCTGTACCGCATCCACACCGCATGCGTCATTCTCTACTATGGCCACCATCTCTTCGTCAACCGATCTTGAGAAGCCCAGTTTTTCCAGCCCCAACACAGTGGCCCGGAACCCTAAAGCCAAACCGGGGCATATATGCCCGTGGAACTCATGCACCTTTTCCCAGGGGCTTTTTTCCATGCACATGTTAAAAGAGACCTCCTTATGATATTAATTCTCATCGCCGAAGGATATCCCCAGTTGCCTTGCCGCCCTGAGCAGGTCAATATCCTGGGGAACCTTTCTCTGGCCTTTCATTACCTCTTCCAGGGGGACTGTGTCTATCTCCGAGCCTTTAAGGCACACCATGTGACCGTATCTGCCCTCCATCAGGTAGTTAACCGCCGCTGTGCCGTACCTGGTAGACAGTATCCTGTCAAAGGCGGTGGGCGAACCTCCCCTTTGCAGGTGGCCGAGCACGGTAACCCTTGATTCCTTGCCGGTGATTGTCTCTATTTCCCGCGCCACAACCTGCCCTATACCTCCAAGCCTTATGGGGTCAAAGCTATCTTCCACTCTCTTTTGCACCACCACATCACCACCAGCAGGCTTCGCCCCCTCGGCCACTACAATTATACTGAATTTTTTGTTCCGGTTGCTCCTGTAAATCACCTTCTGTGCCACATATTCAATATTATACGGTATTTCGGGAATGAGGATGACATCGGCACCCCCGGCTATACCGGCATGCAAAGCTATCCAGCCCGCATTCCTTCCCATTACCTCAAGAACCATAACCCTGTGGTGTGATTCTGCGGTGGTATGAAGCTTGTCAAGGGCCTCGGTGGCCGTGGTCAGAGCGGTGTCAAATCCGAATGTCTGATCCGTGGCGTAAAGGTCATTATCAATTGTTTTGGGAACCCCAATGAGTTTCAGCCCTTTGTCAAACAGTTCCTTGGCTATGGAAAGGCTTCCATCGCCCCCAATGACAACCAGGGCGTCAACCTCCTGTATGCTTATATTCTCTATGACCCTGTCCGACACATCCACGAACACCCTTTCCCCACCCTTAATAATTGGGTAATGGAAAGGGTTGTCCCTGTTGGTGGTTCCCAGTATAGTGCCGCCCCTGGGCAGTATTCCGGCCACTTCATCTTCCGTAAGCTCCCTGGCCTGGTTTTTTATAAGACCTCCGAATCCGTTTAAAAAACCCACCACTGACAGGTTGTATTCCCTTATGGCGGACTTTACAACCGCTCTTATAACGGCGTTCAGTCCCGGGGCATCCCCCCCGCCTGTCAGAACACCTATCCTTTTTATTTTGTTACCTGAATTCATTTCCTGCTTCCTCCCCGGGACAATTATTTGCTGTGTTTTATAAGAAAATCATAAATCAGGTCATTGAGTTTTTCAGGCTGCTCAAGCATAAGCATATGACCGGAGTTTTCAACCACTTTGAAATCAGAGTTTTTAAGATTGTCTTTAAGGTATTGGCCGTACTTCACCGGCGTCATGATATCCGTGTCACCCGTAACCACCAGTGCCGGCACATCTATCTCACCGAGCCTCCCGCTTACGTCAAAGTGATCGCAGGCCGTAAAATCCGAATAAAATATGGAAGGGTTTGTGCTTTCAATTTCCTGCGCCGCCGCCTTTATTACGGCTTCCTGAGTCCCGGGCGCGTATAAAGCCGCCGCCATGTTTTCCGGAGCCTTTCCGCTTTTAAAACTTTCAAGTATGGATGGCAGCACCCTCAGCCTGGACCCTGTGCCCACCAATATCAGCCCGGCCAGCCTTTCCGGGTAGTTTAACGCCAAGTCCAGGGCGATGGCGCCTCCCATCGAATGTCCGGCAAGGAAAAAGGGGCTCCCAAGCAAACATTCCGAAAATGAATTAATGAAGTCGCTGTATGCTTCAATGCTGCTGAAGGGGGTTCC
This sequence comes from Bacillota bacterium, assembly GCA_049325055.1. Lineage (GTDB taxonomy): Bacteria > Bacillota > Desulfotomaculia > Desulfotomaculales > Desulfocucumaceae > BRHc4a. The sequence continues at coordinate 22,161 of JBMOPB010000055.1, read as the reverse complement.
TCCCGAAAGCCCATGGCCGGGCAGGTCAACGGCTATGGCAAGAAAATCCCGTCCAAGAAATGAAATCTGGTTATGCCATTTTGCATGGTTTCCTCCCGCGCCGTGCATAAAAACAACTGCCTGTTTTGGATCCCTGCCGGAGGGAGTTCTTGCCGAATAGTGATATTTCACACCGCTCATGGTAACATATGGCACTTCATTCACTCTCCCGGTATTCCATTATTCTTACCTTTGTCCTGGACACATTTTAAAATAAATTTACTATAAATATACTGTCCGGGAAGAATTTCTCCTGGCAGCATTGTAAAAAAATACCGGCGCCAGGTCCGGTCATTTTTTATATTGATTTCTATCAACAATTAATGATGTGAGTGCGCGTCACAGCCGTGACCCTTTTCCTCTTTAACATCCTCGTATTTTTTCCACATAGCCGCCAGTGCATAAGCCACCGCCAGCATTCCAATACTGGTAACAACACCAAAAACTATTCCCTGCCATGTTGTTTCAAAAAACATAATATCTCCTCCCAGAAATCCTTGTGTCTTCCTGGCGCAAGACATAAGGCAGTATACTTTTATTTATTGACCTGCCCTGCGTGCCAATTCATCAAGAATGCCCTTCAGCTTCTTGTTGGACTCGCCGTAGCCGGCCCAGTCCCCTGACTTCAGCTTTGATAACCCTTCCTCGTAGACCTTGTTGGCCTCCTGGGCCAGTTCCTTTACTGTTTTCTGAGTACCGGCTTCGGGCTTCTGCGGTTCCGCTGTTTTGCCTGTTTCCCGCGCTATTTCCTTTCCAAACAGCTTCTGCAGCGCCTCGTTGAGCGTGGGCTCCATCACAATTTTATCTCCGTGGGCCACTATTACACGCCTCAGTTCCGGCATCTTGCTCTGTTCAGACTGCAGGTACAGCGGCTCAACGTAGAGCAGCGCATCCTTGACCGGAATTACCAGTAGATTGCCCCTTATTACAGAGGTGCCTCTCTGGCTCCACAACGTTAGCTGCTGTGAAATATAGGAATCCTGGTTTATTCTTGCTTCCACCTGCGCAGGGCCGTATACAAGTTCCTGCTTGGGAAACTCATAGAGCAGCAGCTTGCCGTAGTTTTCACCGTCCGACCGGCCTGCCAGCCAGGCTATCATGTTTATCTTTTTATGCGGTGTGAAGGGCATTATCTGAATGAACTCCGGCTTTTTCTCCCCGGGCAGCTTCACTATGGTGTAGTAAGGCTCCATCTGCTGCTCTTTCTGCCCGAAAAGCTCGTTGGGCAGGCTCCACTTGTCCTCCTTGTTGTAAAACACCTCAGGGTCTTCCATGTGATAGGTCAGGTATTTTACAGCCTGTACCATGAACATATCTTCAGGATACCTGATATGGCTTCTCAGCTCCGCCGGCATATCCGACAGCGGCCGGAACATCCCCGGGAATATTTTATCATAGGTCTTAATTATAGGGTCACTTTCATCCGCAATGTAATAACTGACTGTTCCGGTATAAGCGTCCACCACCACTTTTACAGAATTCCTTATATAATTCACACCCCTGTCGAAGGGTTCCGAATACGGATACATGTCTGTGATGGTATATGCGTCCCAGATCCAGTACAGCTTTCCGCCCTCTGTCACCATGTAGGGATCGCTGTCATATCTCAAAAAAGGCGCTATTTTGGGAACTCTCTGCGTAATGCTCCGGTGGTACAATACCTGGCTGTCGGGAGTTATTTCAGTGGAAAGAAGCATTTTATAATCGCCCAGCGCCAGGGCAAACAAGGCTCTTCTTAAAAGCGAGCCCACCTTGACCCCGTTCTTTCCTTCATAGGTGGTATAGGCGTTGTCCTCCCCCTGGGGGTAGTCAAACTCCTCGGCCTTGGTGTTAACTATTACATAGTTGTCGGTAAGCTCACCGAAGTATATTTCGGGCCTATCCACATTAATGTCTATGCTGGAAACCGGGGGTATATCCTTTATAATCAGCTGAGGCAGTCCTTCGGAGGTAACCTGGTTGACCGGACTGGCCACAACACCGTACCCGTGGGTATACTTCAACTTCTGGTTTACCCATGTCTTGGCGTTTTCCGGAAGCTGCTGCTGGTTCAGTTCCCTGGGAGAAAGCATCAACTGCCGGTATTCCCCGTTTATAATGTACCGGTCCACGTCAATGCTTTTCAGCTCGTAATAGGTCCTCATCTCCTGTATCTGGGCATAGGTCTGCTGCAGCGGCCGGTAATCCCACAGCCGGATATTCTCAATGGTGTCCCTGTTCTGCATTATATCCTCGGCGGCCAGGGTTTTGCCCGCAGGGAATGACTTTCTTTCAACCGAGTCAAGGTTGTACGCCATTCTTGTATATTTAATGCTGTTTTCCAAATAGGGCCTTTCCTTGTTCAGCTCGTTGGGCACCACAAAGAATTTCTGCACTAATACCGGGTACACCCCTCCCACTATCACAGACACAAGGACCAGCGCCGCTATTGAATACATCACAAGCCTGAACCTTCTCATAAAAATATTTATAAGAATGACCAGCGCTATGATAATTGAAACAAAAAACAGTATTTTATATGCCAGGAGGTTTGCGTGAACATCTGTATATCCCGGTCCGTGTACTATTCCCCCCGGTGAATTCAGAAGCGCGTACTGCTCCAGCCTGTACCCGAAAGCCCTGGTCAGAAAAAACACGGCGGCAAGTGCAGAAAGGTGGAACCTGGCAGCGTCGGATTTCAGGAAACCCCTGCTCTGCTGCCCTCCCAGGCTGTCGGCCACAAAATAGGCCGCCCCCACCCAGAAGGCGATTAGGAACAGTGACCAGATTACTAGCTTGTATATAAATTCATAAAAGGGCAGCTGAAAAACGTAAAAACCAATATCCTTGCCGAATATGGGATCGGTTACTCCAAAAGGAGTGGGATGCAGGAACTTTTGCAAAATCACCCAGTCACCGGTAACAGCGGTACCTACAAAAAATGCCATCGCCAGACTGATAAGAACGAAGACGGCTATAATTGGTCCAGACTTGGCGTAATTGCTCAAGGGGGTTTTGTACAGATTAATTACATTATTCTCGTCTTCTATAAACCTTGTCTGGTTGGCAGATTTTACGATTCTCGACCTTGTTGGAAGAAGGTTTATAAACAAGATTATGAAAAAGGCTGTTCCCACTGCCAATTTCAGGCCAATTTCAGAAAAGATAATTGTTAAAAAGGTGCTCTGATACTGGAGCGACCCAAACCACAGCCAGTCGGTATATAAATTGGCGCCCCAGCGTGCCAAAGAAAGTACGGCCACAAATGCAACAATAACAACAGTAAGAAACCTTTGTTTCATCAAATGACCTCCAGAGTAATTTGTTTTTCACTACATAGGTTTCGGTGTTTTCTGGGACTGATCGGACTCATTTTTTATTTTAGCTTCACAAAGCTGGCAAAAAACAATCGGCTTTTTAACCGGAATATCATCCTCATCATCATAGGGATCGGGCCTAAATTCTTCCATTTCCACTATCCTGCCGCACATCATGCAATTTAATTTCATTAATAAACTTCCTCCCCCCAAACTGTCTTTATGCCTTATTCGTCAATAAACACCGGTTTTCCTGCACCGGATTGCCTTGGTTGTTTTAAGCTTCATTGTATTATAAATCTTATACTGCAAATAATAGTCAATCAATTACCGCAGTTTATTTGAAATACTGTTGAATGTCTGCGGCCATCACCTCGGGAAGGTGCAGGGTCCAGGGGTCGTGGTGCAGCATCTGCATATGGCTTACATCGCTTCCAACCAGCGGGAACAGCGTGTATCTTCCAACAATTCTCACGGTGCAGCAAAAACCTTTATCGCCGGTTCCCGCAAAATACATGGCCATGTTGAAGGCCGGTATGTTGACAGAATCATAGTACCTGATCACATTTTTAAATCCAATGGCTAATTGATTGATCTGTTCTCCAGTAATATCATGGATTGATGAGCAGTTTGACACAACTGCGGTGACGTCACCCATGGCCAGGGGTGCAAATGTAGCCAGCCACTCTATCTCACCGGTGGAGCCTATATATCTCTGCCCCTCCTTTTTTTCGGCCTCAATAAGGTCATGCCAGTAATTTCTTGCATAACGATCAAAATAACCGGCGGAGCACCGAATCATTTCACCATCCAGGCATGACGGCTCGGCACCGGATATAACCTGCATGTGGGGATGAATTAGCGATCCGCCGGCATAGGGCATGTAGTTCCAGTTTATAGATGAAAACCTGGCGTTTTCGGGGTCCTTTTCCGAGATTATCCTTAGGTATTGCAGTCCCGCTTCTATGCTTTCGGTCATAATCCGGGGCGTAATATCCTCCATTGAAAGATAATGCCTTGGGCTCATAACCACAACGCCGGTGTGGGTTTCAAAGGGATGAAGGTTTGGCACCAGCACGGCCTCCCCTACCTTCATCCGTCCCTCGGGAATAAGCTCCTCGGGAAAGCGGGGCGTGGTCTTTTCGATAACCTCCGGGCAGAAAGGGCAAAACCTTTTTTTTGACTCCTCAACGAAAGGAGTCCAGTCGTGTTTTGGAAAACCTATTTTGCGAAAAGGAAAAATACGCACCATTTTTCCGGTTAGGGGGTCATATCTCTTTTCACTATCAACATCGTTCAGTTCGAAGTTTTTTGTTGGGTCGTAATACCTAGTTTTATTTACCTTTTTTAAGAAGTTTATCATAAATGCCCTCCTTTTAACCTGTTGATGCTCATAATTCTTCTTAAATACATAATAATTATAATTCATTTTTACCGTTTATTGCACTCCCGCTGACAAAAATTAGCGTGCCCGTACACTCCGGCCAGGCCGATAACACAGGGTGTAATTCTACCTTGACAACCGGACGCTTTCTGCTATAATAGTTAGTGCGCCTGTTATTTGAAACACACAGGGGAGTAGCTCAATGGTAGAGCAACGGTCTCCAAAACCGTAGGCTGCGGGTTCGAGTCCTGTCTCCCCTGCCAAACAAAAAACAAGTCCCGGAGTGGTGGGGCTTGTTTTTTTATAATTTATCACTTACAAGTTCCGAGAACTGGCGTGAATCTTAAGTATATCAAGGTTGGTGTGATATTATCTTTTCCGTGTCCAGAAAAGCTCTCCAGCGCTGTTCCAGATCATCCTCCCGAACATCTGCTGCTATAACCTTGTCATAATTAAGCGTGTTTATCGGTGTAATATTGATCCCGTAGTTCCTGGCAAGATCAATGAGATGGTCTGCAACTGGCCTGTGAATAATTTGCAGCAGGCAGATAATAAAGGGTACCCTTCCCCCGCAGCGGTCAAACTGCTCGTAAATGTCGGGTTCAACTCCGTATTTCTCCAGCGTGAGAGCACAGGACAGACCGGATAATCCGGCTCCTATGATACATACTTTCATTTTATCACCAGAGTTATGGTTTGCCATTCCGTAATAATATTCATGAGATGGACTGCCATAGTGAAAGAACTAATTCTTTTCATCCAAACTGCTGCTTTTTTTCTCAATCAGTGTTTTCCCAAACCCGTAGAGGCCCCCGGTAACAGCACCCAGGGCAAGTCCTTCTTTCAAAGCAAACCTCCAGGAAGTTCCGGGTTCAAAAACAGAGTACCACCCGACAGCAAACAGGCCGGCAGCTACAAAGGCCACTACCGGGACATAGAGTTTATCCATTCTCTTCTTACGTTTAAGCCATTCCGTTACCCACATAGCCAGCCCGGAAACAATTATACTTGTCATATCAGGCATAGTACCACCCTTTCGTTGTTTTCCAACTCCGCAACCGCCGGAAGATGGATTTTTCCTTTAAAAAGGTGCCGGTAGCACATAATATTCGCTAAGTTCAAATTACTCCATAACCCAAATTATCTTTCGAAAATAAAAATATCTATATAAAACAAAGCAGCACCCTCATTTGAGGGTGCCTGGAAAGCCTGGCTAAATTCTGACCGGACTTTTTAGTTTTATAAACACCTATTTGCATACATCCTTTATTTGTCTATAAGGATAATCTGGTTCGGAGTGCAGGGATTGACAGAGATCTGTCGGTATGTTCCCTTCGCGCCGGCCCACACCCAGGACCGGACCTGGGAGAAGGTCAGGAAGACAGTTTCCTGCCTGCCGCGGACATCACCTTCAATATTATTCAGCCAGAAAAAATCTATTCGAATCAAGTCCAGGGCAGAGATTACCTGAAAATCGGCGAAATTATTGATATTCCGGGCTGTCACCCGGCCCTCCTTCATATTTAGCTGCTTCCAGTCATTTAAGGACAGGCAAAAATCCCTGCGTGTGCTTACACCCCGGCAGACGGGCTCAAATACAAGGTGGCTCCCGTCAAGATGGATTTTAATCAGAGTCTTTACCATCAAAATCCCTCCTTAAGAAATGTACCGGGGATACAACCCACGGCGGGCCAGTCAGGATCACTTCTCAACAGATATGAAAATCAGTACCGGTTATGCCTTATTATGCCCTTAAACGAAGGGCCTTTGTTTAGGGATAGTCCCGTAACGCTAAGGCGGTTGTGCAAAAAAAAAACGCCCCTGAAAAGGGACGGAATTTTTTCCGCGGTACCACCCTGCTTGGTTTGGTAAAAACCCTCTCTACGGGTACAAGGGCTACGACTTTCCCGCCTCAAGGCCACCTAAAAAATAAAAAAGCCGTTTAATCCCATAGGGACGAACGGCTCGCGGTACCACCCTACTTGGCCTTTTAAGGCCCGGCTCATTTAAGGCACGGGAATGCATATTCCTTATAACCCTTCCCTGTAACGGGAGAAGCCCGTTTCGGCCTACTTTCCATTTCACATGAAAGGTTTCAGCCTCAAAGCTCGGGGGTGAACTTCAGCCGGTCCTGCCTGAAGGTGCTTCCAGTCACCGGCGCCTTCTCCCTGGAAGGTGGTCTTCCAGCCTACTTTTCCCCGTCATTACTTTTAAAAGTATTCCTTTAATGGTTATATTAGCCTCCCACATTCCTATTGTCAACTATTTAATATCTTAAATTTTTGAAATCCTTTGTTGTAATCCATTGAGGAAGGCCCCGTGCCCATTCACTACCAAATAAGCACCCAAATAAATATGTCCGATACAGCCTTTGCCCGGATCTGTTGCATGAAGATTTGGAAAAGCAGGCATTTCACCAGATATTTAACAAAAAATACGGCTTGAGACTGGGATGGGCCGAGGATGAGGTGCGGGCAGGTCGTGCCAATAAACTCCAGGCCCAGCATATGCTGTGCCCTCAGGGAACAGTGGTTCTAAAAATAGAGAGGGTTCTCTACCTGGAGGATGGACGCCCTCTGATGTTTACCCATACCGTCATTCTCGGAGAAAAATACGTTTACCGGGCCCGCTTTTTCCGTGATGACGACTGATTATAATTCAACCTGCTTGCTCAAGGCTAAATACCCGAAAGCCCACGGGACAACCAGACCCTTGGGCTTTTGCCGCTTTAGGCAATAGCCTGACCCCTTAGCATGTTATATTTAGTTTTTTTATCAGACCTCAGAGGTATATACAATGAAAAATTGAATTAATTGTTATCGGAGGTGTGATCTTGAATATTGCAATCAACCTCAAGGACATTTTCAATTCGCTTTCAATAGCCCTTGACTTTACGTATTCCGGGCTGTCCGGGCACCATAGACGGGTGGCCTACATGGCTGTAAGGCTGGCAAAAAAAATGAGTCTTCCGGATGCTGTAATCAAAAATCTGTACATATCTTCAATCATTCACGACATAGGGGCAATATCGCTTCGTGAGAAAGAGCTGCTGGCAAATCTGGAAGTTGGGGACCCGTATACCCATTCGGAAACCGGGTGCCGGATGCTGAACAGCATAAAGATGCTGGAACCGGTGGGCTTTATTATAAAATGTCACCACGATTCCTGGAAAGGAAACAACCCCAGCGGTTTGACAGGAAATGAAATACCCCTCGAAAGCCGTATTATAAACGCGGTGGACCGGCTTGACGTTCTTTTGGACAGAAACACCTATTACGTTCTTGAGCAGTCCGACGTGGTGCTTGAAAGGCTTAAAGGATTGTCAGGGAGGATAATAGACCCCTATATTTTCGCCGAGCTTTATGACCTTGCAGCCGCCGAGAGCTTTTGGCTTGACCTGAATTACGAGTTTTTGCCCGAATTGCTGGACAGGCTGCTGGCGGATTATGAATTTTTTATTGATAGCAATCTCCTACGCGACATTTCTTCTCTTTTCGCCAATGTAATTGACAGCAAAAGCAAATTCACCCATAAACACTCCCGGATGGTAGCGGCGGTAGCCTCCAAACTGGCGCTGATTTACGGTTTGGATCCTGATGAGGTTGAAAAAATGGTGGTGGCCGGGCTGTTACACGACCTGGGCAAACTCAGTGTACCCGACGAAATATTGGAAAAGCCGGGGAAATTAGACCCGGCTGAGTACAGAATAATCAAAAGACACGTGTACTATACCCACAGAATACTTGACGGTATATCCGGTTTTGAGGAGATAAACCGGTGGGCGTCATTTCACCATGAAAAACTGGACGGTTCCGGATACCCTTTCAGGCTTACGGAAGACAATATCCCGACCGGTTCAAGGATAATGGCAGTCAGCGACGTTTTCACCGCACTGGCCGAGGACAGGCCGTACCGGTTGGGAATGCCCAGGGAAAAGGTTCTCAGCATCCTATATAACATGACCGAGGGAGGACTGGACCGTCAGTTGGTAAAGCTACTGGCCGACAATTACGACCATTTCGAGGTGTTGCTGAAGAGAAAAGATCCGCTTACTCCCGAATAGGAGTCAATCCTCTGTTATAACCCCGCGCTCCCTGAGCCTCCTTTTAACCGTGGGGAAATAGTCCATGTTTGTATGGGGAATAAATTTGCTGCTGACGAATTTATTCATGAACTCCTGGTTGGCGTTAAGTTCGAAATAGGTTATGTTTTTTGAGATTTCCCCGGCTTCTTCCATACACTTGCGGGACATCAGTGCCAGCCTGGCCCCTTCACCCGAGCTGTTGCCCAGCTTAACCATCTTGTCCCTGGGAAGGTCGGGGTATAAACCCAGTGTGACCGAAGACTCCACATCAAGGTGGTGGCCGAAGGCACCGGCAGCATAAAACCTCTCAATATCATCAAGGCCGCAGCCCACGCTTTCCAGCAGCAGCTCCAGTGCTGCGTTCACCGCTCCCTTTGTACGCATAAAGTTGTTTATGTCGGTCTGGCTTATCACTATTTCCTTACCGGTGCCGGAAAGCTCTACCGGCACCACCACCAGCGGCCCCTTCCCGTCACGGAACCTTCCGCTCCTGTCGATCATCCCCGCCAGAAACATCTCTGCAATTCCGTCCACCAGGCCGGACCCGCAAATTCCCACGGGGGCTTCCCCGCCGATGGTCTGATATTCCACCATCCCGGTGTTGTCAATATTTATTTTATAAATAGCACCGGGTTCAGCCCTCATCCCGCTTGCGGCCACACCGCCCTCCAGGGCGGGACCGGCGGCCCCGGCGCAGGCTACAAGCCAATGGGCGTTACCCATCACAATCTCCCCGTTTGTCCCTATATCAACCAGTAACGCCAGATCGTCACTCCTGTACATACCGCTGGCCAACACCCCGGCGATGACATCCCCTCCCAGGTAGCTCCCAACGCTGGGAAAAATATATACCGGTGATTTGCTGTTAACAGACAGCCCCAGTTGGTCTGCCTTAAGTATTCCCGGGGCGTTTACCACCGGTATGTACGGGGCCATACAGATGTTGCCGGGGTCAAGGCCCAGAAAGAGGTGCACCATTGTAGTGTTTGCACCCACCGCAACAGCGGATATATCCAGGCCGGCCATAAGGCCGTTTCTTTCCGAGAGTTTTTTTATCAGCCCGTTCAGCGTGTCAACCACCGCTGTTTTTAACAAATGCGACCCGCCATGTTCCTGTGCCCGGAATATCCTGGTCAGTATATCGTCACCGTATTCAATCTGCCCGTTGTAGCCGGCGCTGACGTCAACAACATTACCCGTGTTCATATCCACCAGGTATGCCACCACCGTGGTTGTCCCAATGTCCACGGCAATACCGAAATGCCTTCCTGTTGTGTCCCCCTTTTCTATGTCCACGAGATTCCAGCCACGGTCACAAACACCCGCCGTGGCAGTGACACACCAGCCGGAATCTCTCATAACCCGCGACACTTTGTTCATCAGGTCCAATTCAATACTTACCGGGCCGACCACCTTTTCCAATTCCTGGCGCAGTCTGTCCACATCGGCCCGGTTGTCTGAAAGTCCCGGTTCGGCCATGGAGAGGTATATTTTTTTGGTTATGGGATCCGGTTCAATTTCATTTTCTCTTCTATCCCGTAATATCAAAGCTGCATTATTTTTTGTCCCGGTCATATTTCACCCCTGCCTGGAAATATTCTTTATCCGCTTAAGCCTTTCAGGCTGCGGCGACGGTAAACCAGAAAGTGGAGCCCTCCCCCGTTTTGCTGTCTATGTCTATGGCCCCGCCATGTAATTCTATTATCTGTCTGGCTATGGCAAGCCCAAGGCCGCTGCCCGAATTTCTTTCGGTTCTTGAACTGTCTGCCTTGTAAAACCTCTCCCAGATAAGCTGCCTGTCCTCTTCCTTAATGCCCGGCCCCTGGTCTTTTACCGATACCCTAATCAGGTCCCCGGCATTCTCCCCCTTTATTTCCACTGTTCCGCCCCCGGGGCTGAACCTTACTGCATTGTCCACAAGGTTTATTACCACCTGTTTCAGCCTGTCACTGTCCCCCCTGGCAGTCAGCCCTCCGGAGGGAATATCCACTTTTATTTTAACAGACTTACCGTTCAGTGTTTCCCCGAACAGTTCCGAAACCGACTGAATTATTTCCGAAAGGTCCACCCTGCCCATCTCTATGCTAACCGTGCCGGTCTCCAGTTTTCTCAGGTCCAGAAGGTCGTCAACCAGCCTCCTCAGGCGTAAGGCCTCCTCATATATATTCACCAGGTATTTTTCCCTCTGGCGATCATCCCTGGCAATACCGTCCATCAGCGCCTCTGTATATCCCTGCATTATTGTCAGGGGTGTCCTCAGCTCGTGTGAAATGCTGGCCACAAAGCTTCTCCGGGTATCGTCCAGTTTTTTCAGTGTCTCAATTTTTTCTTTTAATTGATGTGATAATGCGTTAATTGATTCCGCCAGCAGGCCCAGTTCATCCCCGGACCTGACCGGTATTTTTAGGTTGAAGTCACCGTCCGCCATGGCCCTGGCAGCCGAATTTATTTTCAGTATGGGGCCGGAGACTTTTCGGGAGAAAACAAAGGCCAGGAGGGTGGCTGCCAGAATCCCCAGGAGAAACGAGTAAATTACCGCCTCATTAATTGCCTTGATATTGGCCTGTATGGGCGCCAGCGGAGAGTGTATAAGAACCGCCCCGTCAATTTTTTCCACGTTTTTAATCGGTATGGCCACCAGTATCACGTCAAGTCCGAAATACTGGCTGTTCCCTTTTCTGACCACGGTCTGTCCTTTAAAAACGTCATTTAAATCTTCGTCATTGAAGGGAAAGCTCAGGCCAAGCATTCTCCCCCCCATCATTCCTCTTCTGCCCATACCATTGCCCATTCCGCTTCCCATTCCGCCCCCCATCCCCCTGTTGGCCCAGCTAACAATGTTCCCGCCGGAATCAATCACCAGTACGCTGGCATTGAGGGCTCCCGCCAGGGCGTTAACGTTCCGGTCAATTTCAAGTGTATTCCCCCTGATTTCGATCTCCAGGGCAAAATCCTTCCCGGTTTCAAGTATCCGGTCGGCCTGCTGGTTGATGTATATCCTCTCTATCATTCCGGACTGGAACAGGGCAGACAGCCCCAGCACCATAGCCACAAGGGCAAACATGGCCACCCATATTTTAAATGTCAGACCGAACCTTATCAATTCTTCACCTCGAATTTATATCCCATTCCCCATACCGTAGCTATATACTGCTTATCCTCCCGAACCCTGGCGATTTTTCCCTTAAGCCTGGTTATATGGGTATCCACCGTCCGGGCCTCGCCATAGAAGTCATAGCCCCAAACCTGCCTCAGCAGCTGCTCCCGGGTGAACACTCTTCCCGGGTGCCTGGCAAGGCAGACCAAAAGGTCATATTCCTTGGGTGTGAGGTTTACCGGTTCACCGCAGACCATTACCAGCCGTGAATTCTCATTTATTATCAGGTCGCCTCCGTCAAAATGCACCTCTTCTTTCCCGGCCGGCTCCCCCTTTTTCACCCTTCTGAGAATGGCCTTTACCCTTGCCACCAGTTCCCTGGGGCTAAAGGGCTTTACCATATAATCATCGGCGCCCAGCTCCAGTCCCAGTATCCGGTCTATTTCGTCTCCCTTGGCTGTCAGCATTATAACAGGCACATCCGATGATTTTCTTATCTCCCTGCATAATTCCAGTCCGTCCATGCCCGGCATCATTAAATCCAGTATAACTGCGTCATATTGCTGTCCTTTTATTTTATCCATGGCTTCCAGGCCGTCACCGGCCTCGTCGACGGTAAAACCTTCCCTTTGAAGGTAGGCACCCAATAATTCCCTTATTTTTATCTCATCATCCACAACCAGGAGGTTAGCACTATTCATAGCCATCTCCGATCATAATTTCATATTTTAAATAATAACATATTTCGAAAAAAAAAGCGTCCTAAGACGCCGCCTGTTTCTTGTTTCCGGACACAAAGTTAAGCAGTTTTATCAAAGCCTTTACCAGGGGGCTCCGGATGTTTTCCTCCACCTTCTGCAGTTCAACCCGGGTTTTTGACAGCTCCTGCTGTAAAAACCTCATGGACCGCTTGGATTCCTCACTGCTTTCCAGCGCCTCCTTCAGATCATTGCTTAATATGCTTATTTCTTCCCTGTACCGCTTATCCTCCTGGGCATGGCTTTCAATTATTCTTTCCATCTTTTGCTTTAATTCAACTATTTCGGAATGCAGCTCGGCTGTCTTCACCGCATTCCTTTCCTTTAATTCCGCCAGTCTTACCTTGTTTTCACGGTCTTTTTCCTTGTACTGCTGGAGCTTTGTGAAAAGGGCCTCCAGACTGGACTGATTTTTGTTTAATGCGTCCCTCAGCTTGTTTTTTTCATCCTCGGCGTCCCTGGCCCTTTTAACCCAGAGCCGGCACTGGTGCAGTATGCTGTTTGTCTTTGCCTCCAGCTTGGTCACATGCTCCCGGTACCTGAATATCTCCTTTTTCCTCAGTGACAGCAGGAGGTCCTTTTCCGCCATCTGGGTTATCAGCTGGTCGTGCTGCCCCGCTTCCTCTATTCTTGCCGCCAGCGCCGCCGCCACTTCCCTGTGTGAGCAGTTGACCTCGTACAGCTGCTTTTCAATTCCATCTATCCTTTTTTGCATACGGGCCCTGTCGCCATACCACCTATCCTTCTGTCTTTTCAGCGCCGACAGAAACTTTTTCATCATTTCTTCATAAGCCACATGAACCGATGGGTTGTATACCCAGATGCCATCTCCTATTTCTTCGAAAAAGGCAAATTTTTTCAATATCCCCTCCACGGCTTTCATGCTGGTGCTTTTCCATGGATTAACTATTTCATGTATCTGCTGTAAAGATAATCCGCCGGGATGCGTTTTATGGACTTTTATTACCAGTTCCTTCAGTGAGTACTGCTCTGCCTCCACCTCCCACTCGGTAAGCCCCCAGTGACCGTTTTCCAATTGTATAAACCTTCCGTCGGTAATCAGACTGGCTTCACCTGAAACCAGCGGCTTTGTTTTTTTCTTGTTTTTTGAGTTCACCCCGGATCTCATTATTTCCCTGACACTTATCGGCTGCTGTTTTTTAAGCAAAACTGAGTAAAACTGGTCGTTGTCCCTGTTCCCTTCAAGGTTCAAACTCCAGGTTCCTTTTTGATTATAAATAAAACACTGGTTTTGGCGCAGGCATAACAGTACTTTTTCCCCAACCTGCTCCTGGGTGTAATCCCTTAACATCTTCCTGTGAACGTGAGGCACCATTTCTGCCACGGACAGTTCTTCAAAGAAAAAAATGGTTTTTTTCAAAACATCTGTCAGAGAGTGAAGTTTACCACCCAAATTGTCCACACCATCCTTTTACCACTGTTTACGTAAATAGATCAAATTTAAAATTCCCCATATATTACCATATCCCTCTCAATCTGGCAAAACAATTTGGTAAAATATTCCTACATAAATATACAACGTAGTATATTTACTGACGGTTTTATAAAAACTTAATATAATTGTCTGTGAATATTGAGATGTAGGCGCTTGTAGTTTATAATGCAATTAAATGGTTGATTTTCTGGGCTGACCGGCAATATATGCCGGCAAACGGAAGCAGCGTATGAATCGCAAGGGGTGATGCCGTTGAATACTGACTGCCAGGCACTTGTAGTTAACCGTATTGAATGTAACAGGGGCGTGATAACCATAACAGGTCCCGTGGCGGCTGAGTATCTCCACGGCCTGGACTTTGACGAGGGATTATGCAATTTCCGTGCTGCCAGAAAACAAAAGCAGTGCCTGTGCGAGATAGCATGTTCCCCAGACGGTTTTCTGTATATAGCAAAACATCAGAACATAGTGGTGGGCTATGTTACCTTCCACTGTCCGGACCCCTACACCCGCTGGAGCAAACACCCGCTGGTGCTTGAGCTGGGAGCCATCGAAGTGAGCCCAAAATGGAGAAATTACAAAGTAGGCCGCCTTCTGCTGCAAGGCGCTTTTAAGAATCCTTTGATGAAGGAACGAATTGTACTAACAATGGAATACTGCTGGCACTGGGACCTGGAAAACAGCAAGATGAGCACCTGGCAGTACCAGTTGATGCTAACAAAGCTTTTCGGTTCCGTCGGCCTTCAGAAGGTGGACACCGATGATCCTGAAATACTGGAACATCCCGCCAATGTCCTTATGGTACGCATTGGAGAAAACGTACCCGCTGAACATGTTGAATTATTTGAGAAGATGAGATATGAGGGCCGGCCCCCAGGGCAATAAAAAAAGCATCCCGATGGATGCTTTTTTTATTGCTATTTGAGGCTGTAGTTCGGCGCCTCTTTGGTAATAACCACGTCGTGGGGGTGGCTTTCCCTGAGGCCGGCCGGGGTTATTCTCATGAATTTGGTCTTGGTTTTCAATTCCTGGATGTTTCTGGTTCCGCAGTACCCCATTCCTGCCCTCACGCCTCCCATCAACTGGTAGACAGTGTCAGCCAGGGTACCTTTATACGGAACCCTTCCCTCCACTCCTTCAGGAACCAGTTTTTTCTGATCCTCCTGGAAGTACCTGTCCCTGCTTCCTTCTTTCATGGCTCCCAGGGATCCCATGCCGCGGTATACTTTATAGCTCCTGCCCTGGTATATCTCAATATCCCCGGGGCTTTCCTCGGTTCCGGCGAACAGGCTTCCAACCATTACCACATCGGCCCCTGCGGCAATGGCCTTGGTTATATCGCCCGAGTACTTTATACCGCCGTCTCCTATGATTGGTATGTCGTACTTTGCCGCCTCCTCGGCGCACTCGTAAATGGCGGTGATCTGCGGAACGCCGGCCCCCGCCACCACCCTGGTGGTGCATATGGACCCCGGCCCTATTCCAACCTTTACGCAGTCGGCCCCGGCCTTTACAAGATCCCTTACCCCGTCAGGGGTGCCCACATTGCCTGCTACAATGTCAACATCGGGATACTTTGATTTTATCATATATACCATGTCCAGAACCCCCCTGCTGTGGCCGTGGGCGGTGTCCACAACTATAACATCAACACTGGAACCGACCAGTGCATCCACCCTTTCCATAGAGTCGCTGCTGACACCCACTGCTGCCGCCACCAGCAGCCGGCCCTTGTGGTCCTTAGCTGAATTGGGGTACTGCCTGGCCTTTTCAATATCCTTTATGGTGATCAGCCCGCAGAGATTGAAGTCATCATCCACAATGGGCAGTTTCTCCACTTTGTAGATCTGCAGTATTTCCTTGGCCTGGTCCAGTGTTGTACCGACAGGGGCTGTGATAAGATTTTCCCTGGTCATGGCCGATCCCACCGGTTTGCTGAAATCCTTTTCAAACCGGAGATCCCTGTTAGTTAGGATACCAACCAGTCTACCATTTTCTGTGATGGGCACACCGGAAATCCTGTATCTTTCCATCAACAGCAGTGCTTCGCTGATGGGGCTTTCCGGGGACAAGTAAATGGGGTCTGAAATTACTCCGTGTTCCGAGCGTTTTACCCTGTCAACCTCCAGGGCCTGCTTCTCTATTGTCATGTTTTTATGAATGACTCCGACGCCACCCTCCCTGGCCATGGCCACAGCCAGCCTGGACTCGGTAACGGTGTCCATTCCAGCGCTCATAAGAGGGATATTCAATCTGATCTTCCTTGTCAGCCGTGTGGAAGTGTCCACATCCCTGGGAAGAATTTCCGAAGCTGCAGGAACCAGCAAAACGTCATCAAATGTCAGCCCGACTTTGGCAAATCTTTCCGGAAACATCTACACCAACCTCCACCTTACCTGTGCGTTAATAAATAATACCGGATCAGATCCAGATATGACCGGCAAAATTCAAAAAGGCGCATTTAAAAGCCCTTACAGCGAACTAATACAGTATACACTTTTTTTATTGGACTATTATAGCACAACGGGAATAAAAGTAGCCAGGAATTTTTAGCTTTCTACCGCTTTATATAAAGTTTTAATCCCTTCACAGCCATAAAATTCCACAACCTGTAAACAATCAAGCGGCGATATAATCTTCGCATGCCTGGAAACAGCACTGAAAGGCCAATGATATCCGTAATGACACCCGGTGTGATTAAAAGAAGTCCTCCGCAAAAAATTAAAACCCCGTCAAGCACCTTATTCCCCGGCAACCTTCCCATGGCCATTTCCCTTTTTATTTCCGTCAGCACCGCTATTCCCTGTGACCGGGCCATGGCCGCTCCCAGAAAGCCCGGGACGGCAATCAGGGCCAGGGTGAGCCAAAAACCTATCCCGGCCCCGATTTTAACAATGATTATAAGCTCGATAAGGGGAATTATTATAAATATTCCCAGCAGTTTAAGCACCTGTCGGACACCCCTGACAAAACCGGTCCTTTCACTTACTCTTTTTACGGTTTTCGTATTTTTTAATCCTGCCCCATTATTGAACCCAGCCCACGGTGCATGAAATGGTCCCTGAGGTGCTTTACGGTTTTTTCTGACACCCCGAACTCACCCGCCATTTCCACATCTGATTTATTGTATTTCAGCCCGTAAATGAATCGATCTAAATCAATGCCCACTTCATCTGTCTTTTGTTTCAGGCTTGGCCCGGTACTCCATGGAACCCTGGACCTCAAGTATTCCTCCATTCAAATCACCCCTGCCAGGTTTTTTTATTTCAACGGATCTGCCTGGAGGTATTCTAACCACGATCTTTTTTTTTTACTCTTACCCCCAAATTTCACTTTAGGTGAAGGATTTTTCTTTTTAAGTAAAAATAATTAAACGTATTACAATATTCAAACATCTTGTTAAGGAGCGTGTAATGATGGATTTTAACCTTGGCAGCGAGCTTGAGCTATTAAAAAAATCGGTTCGTGAATTTGCGGAACATGAGATCGTGCCCAAAGTGGAGGAAATGGAAAATAACGGCAAAGCACCCTTGGATGTATTCAAAAAAATGGGTAGCCTTGGCTTTTTGGGGGTAGCTGTTCCCCAAAAACACGGCGGCGCGGGAATGGGCAGCCTGGCCCGGATGATACTGGTGGAGGAGATAGCCAGGGTGTCGGCCGCCATGGCAATGACCGTGCAATGCGCCCAGCTTGGCATGGGCGTTATTATCGACGGGGGCAGCGATGATATCATCAACAAATACCTCCCCCCTTTGTTGAGCGGTGATGATATCTGTGCCGTAGGTGTCACCGAGTCCGCCGGCGGGTCCGATCCTTTCGGCAACAGCACCGAGGCCGCTGATTTTGGGGAGCACTTCGAACTGAACGGGCGAAAAACATTTATATCCAATTCCCACTGCAGCAGCTGCGCAATGATAGTGGCAAAAACCAAGGACGCCCCCAAAAAGGAATTCACCGCCTTCCTGGTGGACAAAAGCATGGGCGGCTTCAGGCCCGGGAGGTTGGAAAAGAAAATAGGCTTTCACGGGTGTGACACCGGGGAGATTATCGTGGAAAACTGCAAGGTTCCGAGGGGCAACATGCTGGGCCGGGAAGGCCAGGGACTTCAGATTGCCCTGAAGGGTATCACCGAATATGGCCGAACCGGAATAATAGCAATGTCTTTGGGGTTGATACAGGCTTCGCTGGAATCGTCAATAAAGTTCGCCAATGAAAGGGTGCTGTACGGAAAAACAATCTCCAACCTGCAGTCGGTCCAGTTCAAGATCGCCGAGATGTACGCCGACCTCCAGGCTTGCCGGCACATGGGATACAGGGCAGCCTGGATCATCGACCAGGGCAGGAGGGCTGATGTGGATGTGGCTGCAGCCAAATTTTACTGTTCCGAGGCCGCCCTCAGGTGCACCAGAAAGGCAATGGACATCATGGGCGGCTATGGCTGCATGAAGGAATTCGGGGTGGAAAGGCTATTGCGTGACGCACAATTGCTGGTTGCCTCCGATGGAACCAACGACATAATGAGGGTTATTGCAGGAAAATCGGTGGCCGGCTCAGGAGTACAATAATTTCGCCGGGTAAATTTTAGTTCTGCATATTAACGGTAGCAAAAAAGCATAGATAATAATATGCACCTGCAAAAAAGAGGGGATCGTATATTATGAAATGGGTTCTGATAAAGCACCTTAAGGATCACATTGGGGAGCAGGTTGAAATAAGGGGCTGGCTGTACAACCAGCGTTCCACCGCTAAAATAAGGTTTGTCATCGTCAGGGACGGCACAGGGAACATTCAGTGCGTTATTGATAAGAACGAAAACCCGGATCTGTTCAAGGCCGCCGGTGAAATTACCCAGGAGTCATCCATCATACTTACCGGCACTGTCAGGAAGGAACCGAGATCTCCGCTGGGGGTGGAAATAATCCCCGATGCAATAAAGGTTATCGCAAAGGCTGAGCCTTACCCCATTACTCTGAAAGAACACGGAGTCGATTTTCTTTCCGATCTCAGGCACCTGTGGATCAGGAGCCCCAGGCAGGCGGCCATTTTAAGGATAAGGTCCACCGTGGAGAAGGCCTGCCGTGACTTTTTCCACAGCAAGGATTTCGTGCTGGCGGACTCTCCAATCATCACTCCGTCGGCCTGCGAGGGAACCTCCACCCTTTTCGAGATCAATTACCACGATGAAAAGGCCTACCTGTCCCAGAGCGGCCAACTGTACAACGAAGCCACCGCCATGGCCCTGGGCAGGGTATATTGCTTCGGGCCCACATTCAGGGCTGAAAAATCAAAAACCAGGAGACACCTTATGGAATTCTGGATGCTGGAGGCTGAGGCAGCGTTTTTTGACCATGAGGACAACATGAGGCTGCAGGAAGAACTGGTGTACCATCTGGTGAAAACAGTTCTTGATGAAAACAGGGCTGAACTCAAATTGCTAAAAAGAGATATCGAAAAACTGGAAGCCGTTTTCCTGCCCTTTCCCCGACTAAGTTACACCGAGGCTGTCAAGATACTTAATGAAGAGGGGCACCAGTTCCAGTGGGGGGATGATTTCGGTGCCCCGGACGAAACAGCCATATCCCAAAGGTTTTCGTCCCCGGTTTTTATACACCGCTATCCGGCGAAGATAAAGGCTTTTTACATGGAGCCGGACCCGGAAAATCCCGAGGTGGTCCTGGGGGCAGATATGCTGGCCCCCGAGGGCTATGGAGAGATAATCGGCGGCTCCCAGCGTATAAGTGATCCCGAACTGCTTAAGAAAAAAATTGGGGATCACAACCTCCCCATGGAGGCATTCCAGTGGTATCTGGACCTGCGCAGGTACGGAACCGTCCCTCACTCCGGCTTTGGTCTCGGCATAGAAAGGACTGTGGCCTGGCTTTGCGGCATTGAACACGTCAGGGAAGCGATTCCTTTCCCCAGAACCCTGTACAGGATGTACCCCTAAACCGATAAGTACCCAGAGGGAGGTCAGTCTTGTCAACGGTTTACATACTGGGCGCCGGGGCCAGCGCAGGCGCCGAAAGAACTTCTGCGGGCATTAAATGCCCTTCGGCAAAAAATTTTTTTTCAGTGGCCGGCAGGCTGTTAAATTCGTTCTCTGAAGACAGCTTTAGGAGCTACCCCAACTTAACCTTCTTTTTGGAACAATATTTTAAACTGGATTACACTCAGCTGGAAAAAGCCGGTCTGGACATGCAGGACGTGCTTACTTTTCTTGACCTGGAGCTGGAATACAGCGACAGCCAAAAAGAAATCGATGTGCTGCAGAGGGCCAGGGGGGAATTCATGGACCTTCTGACACTGGTATTCAACAATGTCATCAGCGGCCCCCCCTGCCCCTACCACACCGCCCTGGCTTCTTCCCTGCGAAAAGGAGACACGGTCATATCGTTTAATTATGACCTGCTTATGGACAGCGCCATGGAAAGAAACGTCCCCGATTGGACGCCGGGAACAGGATATGGGTTAAAACCCTTAACCACTGGAAAAAACCGGGACAAGGAGCCCCCCGTTTATCTGCTGAAACCCCATGGTTCTTTTAACTGGATAAACTGCAAAACCTGCGGCAATGCTTATGTGCTGCCCACCGGCCAAACCCAGCCTGCCGGACAAAGACCCGAACTGAACAGAGTATTCGGGGAGCCGGAAGATCACTTTCTGGAAAGGTTTATCATACCACCTTCCCTTAAAAAAGATGTCCATGGAAAATTGATGCAGAGAATCTGGCTTAAGGCCGGCGAAGCCCTTCAAAAGGCACGGCGGATAGTGGTTATAGGCTATTCTCTTCCTGCTACGGACTTCCTGGTAAAAAGGCTTCTCTACCGTTCGCTGTCCCAAAACAGATGTCTCTTGGAATTTGAACTGGTGGACAGAAAAAACTCCCGGGCAAAAAATCCGCTGATGGAAAAATACCGGCGGATTCTGTTCGGGCCGGGCAACGTCAGGCTGGTTTCCAACAAGAAAAATATAAGGGAATATGCTGCTGCTTTACAAAATATACGTTAAAAAATCTGTGAAATCCCCGCCGGGAAATGATAAAATAACCTTACCGGAAAGGCTAGGGCTCCCCCGACCCGCATAAATTAGAATAGGCAGGTGGGAGAAATGATCCGTCTTTTTATAAAGGGTATTGCATACGACATCAATAACAATCCTATTATTTTACTGACCGATGAGGAAGAGGATAAGGTTCTTCCCATCTGGATAGGCATACTGGAGGCCCATGCAATTGCCATCGCTATCGAAGGCACGCCAATACAAAGGCCCATGACCCACGACCTGGTATCCGCCGTATTCAGCAAGCTGCAGGTTTCACTGGCAAAGGTCGTGATAAACGATATCCGTGACAACACTTTTTATGCCGAACTTCATCTTGATACCCCGGAAGGGGAGCTGGTTGTCGACTCAAGGCCCTCGGACGCCATAGCCCTGGCCATTAAGTCGTCGGCCCCGGTGTTTATGACCGAAAAGCTGACAGTAAACATGTTTAAAATAAAAGACCTTTTTGACGAGGAAATGCGGGAGGAACTTGATAAAATCTTCAGCTCCGAGGCCTTCAAGGAACATAAAAAATCACTGCACTGAAGCTTTTTCTAAAACCCCTTTTTAAAAGGGGTTTTTTTGCCGGGGATATTTTTTTGACCCGGGGGAATATCTAATTCCGGGAAAAAAAATAACCGGGGGAGATATTTTCTCATGGATAAAACAAGACTTTACGACAAGTTTCATGAGCCTGAAACCATAGAAGACCTTCACCGCCCGCCCGGGTCACCCATGCCGAGGGAGGCAAAATCCCAGAAGGCACAGCTGCAAAGCGCTCATAAACATGGAACCCGCAAGGATGTTAAGAGGGAAATCTCATCGAAAACAGGCCTTAGAGAAGAATGAATTAATTGCCCGGTACACATACCGGGTATTAATCATGACCACCCGTAAAACGGGTGGTCTGCTCTAGCCCTATAAGGGCATGCTACAAGCCAGCACCTAAAAGTGCTGGCTTGAACTTCGTTCAAGCCACTTTGCAATTATTACCTGGCTAACCCCT
>JBMOPB010000054.1:0-7661 GCA_049325055.1 Bacillota bacterium | reverse complement strand
ATTCCATATAACTCAGAGGAGGGAAGGTAAATTGCGTATCAAGGTAATCATACCCATCACCAGCGATTTGCTGAATGAAGAGGCGCGCCAGGAAATGAAGGGATTTGTCTCCCCGGGGACGGAGTTCGAGGTGGAAAACATTGAATACGGGCCGGCATCCATCGAGTGCGCGTACGATGAGGCCCTGTCTGTGCCGGACATTTTAAACAAGGTAAAAAAGGCCGCTGACGAAGGGTTTGACGGAATAATTATCGACTGCTTCGGCGACCCGGGGGTGAAGCCTGCCCGGGAACTGGTGGACATACCGGTATACGGTGCTTTTGAGCCGGCGGTTCTGATGGCGGCGGGGCTGGGCCAGCACCTTGGGATAGTGACCGTATTGCCCAACGTTTTGCCGATGCTGGAGGACCTGGGCAAAAAGCTGGGCCTGTCCGAAAGGCTGGTTTCCATCCGCTACGTGAGCATACCGGTTTTGGAACTGGGGGACAGGGCCAAGCTGGAAAGCGCCCTCCTGGAGCAGAGCCTGGAGGCAATCCAAAAGGACGGGGTGCACGTGATCATTCTGGGGTGTACCGGAATGATCGGCCTGGCCGCGAATCTTCAGCAAAGGCTGAAAGAAGCTGGGTACGACGTGCCGGTTATAGATCCCGCCTTCGCGGCCGTAAAGCTTGTGGAAAGTTATATTTCCATGGGGGTCAAGCACAGCAGGCTGACCTATATGCCGCCGCCTGACAAGCCCCGCAGGTGGTGGGGCTGAAAATGGGGGGTGAGACGGCGGGGGCTGTCTCACCCCTTCGCTCTTGACTGGCCCTGGTGAAGGGGAATCAGGGGCGGGGCAGAGGGTTTTGAAGGCAAAGGTGCCGGAATAAACGGGAGGTGTTCGGTATGGAAATTGTAAATTTGATAAAGACCAGAAGGAGCGTGCGGTCCTTTACCGGCGAGCCGGTGGCGGACGATACGCTGAAGCTGCTGGTGGAGGCGGCGTGCTGGGCTCCCACGGGGAGCAATATGCAGGCATGGGAGTTTGTGGTGATAAGGGACCGCGAAAAAATAAAGAAATTAAAGAGTTTCTCGCCGGGCCTGTTTGCATCTCCGCCGGCCCTGATAGTGGTCTGCATTGACAGGGAGAGGGCCTTGGCCAGGGGGGGAGAGATGGGAAGGGATATTGTCAGCCTGTTTGACGCGGCCATGGCTGTGCAGAACATTTTGCTGCTGGCTCATTCCATGGGGCTGGGCGCCTGTGTGCTGCGCAGCTTTGACCAGAAGGCTTTTCAGATATTGCTGGAGCTGCCCGCCAGTGTAATGCCGGAGATGCTGGTCACCGTCGGCGTGCCCAAGGTGGTGCCCCAGGCCCCGCCCCGCAGGCCCCTGGAGGAAGTCCTGCACTTTGAAAGGTGGGATGGGTAGGTGGTCTCTTTTCAAGACAGGCAGGAAATTTATGAGCTGATTGGCTACATGGTGTCCAGCGCCAAAGAGCTGGTGATAGACCCCAAGCTGTACGGGCCCTTCCGCCTGGTGGACGCCGTCAGCCGGCTGATTGACGTGCTGGAAAAGGAGGGTGCGGCGGACGAATTCATGCTGTCCCTGAGGAGCTTTATCGACGAGGGCAAATACTCGGTTATGACCGATGAGTCCGGGTTTTTTTCCTTCCTGGACGAACTGGTGGCAAGAGTGGCAGAATTTATCCGCGATATGGGGTAAATGCCGGGTGCCTTTATTTTGGCGGCAATCTCCTCGCAACTCAGTCTTCCCTGGACAGCTACCGGATTATTATGAAAATATATCTCAGATTATTGTAATATTGGCAGTCTTTGCAGATTAATTAATTTGAGAATTATGCAGGTTTTTAGACGGTCTGAGGTTTATCAGGAGCCGGATACGTGGCCTGTTCGTCCGGTTCTGTGAGAGGGATAATGCTGCAGTAAATCTCTGCAGCATTACCCTGCTCGATTTTGCCGTAAAGAATCAACCGGCTATGCGTTATAAGGATCGGAACGCAGAGAGGGGGCAGGAATAAGCAGTCCCCGTATAGAAAGATAAGGAAACTACATTCATTAAAATTACTTCACGGCGGGAGAAAGCCATGTGCCTAATTCTATTTGCCTATGACTGCCATCCCGAATACTACCTGGTTGTGGCCGCCAACAGGGACGAGTATTATTCCCGCCCCTCGGCCTGGGCACATTTCTGGGAGGACAACCCTGAAGTACTGGCCGGCAGGGACCTGGAGCGATGGGGGACGTGGCTGGGGATTACCATTCGGGAGCGTTTTGCGGCCCTCACCAATTACCGCGACCCGGCCTCGCACAGGCCAAACGCCCGCTCCCGGGGGGCCCTTGTAAGGGATTACCTTTTTTCCTTCCTGGAACCTCCAGAATATATAGAATCGTTACGGGGGGCGGAGGACGAGTACAACGGCTTCAATCTCCTACTGATGGGGGAGGGGGGCCTGTGGTATTATTCCAACCGGCAGGGGCAGGCTGAAATGCTAAAGCCCGGTATTTACGGTCTGAGCAACCGCCTGCTGGACACCCCCTGGCCCAAGGTGGTCAGGGGAAAAGAAGGTTTAAGCCGTATAGTTGGGGAGTCCGGGGAGGTGCCGGTGGAAAAACTGTTTAACCTGCTTTCAGACCGTGAGAGGGCAAGGGATGAAGAACTGCCCGACACCGGGGTTTCCCTCAAGTGGGAGAGGCTGCTTTCCCCCATGTTTATCGAAAGCGAGACCTACGGGACAAGGGCCTCCACCGCAGTTATCATTAACAGAAGCGGCCGGGTTTTGTTTGTTGAGCGTTCATTCGGGGCCGGCGGCGTCAGGATCGGCGAGGACGTGTCATACCAGTTTGATCTGAGATGAGGTGAGGCGTTTGGAAGGAAAGGTGGAAGAGTTTGCCCAAAAGGATGCACTGGCCCGGCACCTGGGCATAAAACTTTTGGAGATCAGCCCGGGGTATGCCCGCGCCACCATGGAAGTCAGGCCTGAGTTGCTTAACGGCGTAGGGGTGACCCACGGGGGAGCCGTTTTCGGCCTGGCGGACGTTGTGTTTGCAGCCGCCAGCAATTCCCACGGCCCTGTGGCCCTGGCCCTGAACGTAAACATACAGTTTTTGAAAACCACCTCGCTGGGAGAAGTGCTCACCGCCACTGCCAGGGAGGAAAACCTCACCAGGAAAACAGGGCTGTACAGGATGGAAGTCAGGGATGAAAAGGGCCATCTGATAGCGCTGGCGGAAGGTCTTGTATACCGCCGGGACAGTGGGCGCCAGGAGACTTAACTGGCGTATAATAAAAGGCTGCCGTCATTTTGATGACGACAGCCTTTTTTCGTGAGGCCGGCTATTGATTGCCAAGGGGCTTGGCTGACTTTACATCGGGTTCCACAAAAGGCTTGCCCAGGTCCAGTATCCTTAATCCTCCCTTTGTTTTCTGGCAGGTGTTTATTTTTTCCGCCTCCCGGCTTTTGTCCGGAGTGCCGGATACCGGGGGCGCAGGCAGGTCCATGGTAAAATTGATATTCATGTCCAGCTTGACAATGTCGCTGTCCAGTGTTTCCTTGTCGATATAAACAGTATAGAAGTAACCTGTTTTCATGCTGTCTTGTCTTTTCACCATTCAGTAAGTCGGTTGACTGTCCTATTGTCAGGGATAGATTGATTCCGTTTTCCTCTATCGTGAGGGTATCCGGGGAGGTTCACCAAACATCGGCCCCGGCAAGGGCCGGCAATGCAGATACCGTACAAAGAAACAAAAGGGAAATGACAATCAATAGCTTTTTGTTCAAAAGATATAATCAGCTGCTCATAATCGTTGATAAAATGAATTTCTTTATTTTTAATAATGCGGCTCCTAACTCGTTTAACGTAGTCCTCCATGTTGGAAAGCTTTGATAATTACCGGGCTGGATCACTTGATGAGACCATAGCTTTAATGGTAAAATTCAGCGGTGAGGTTTCTTCGCTGGCCGGGGGTACCGATTAGGGAAGCAATACTGGCGGCATATCAAAACTCATGTTATTCACTTGATTGGAGGGCGGGAGGAAGTCTATGACAATGAACGGCATCAGTCGGGTACAGTCCGCCATCTACCGGCTTCCCCTTGACCGTGTCCCCAAAGGAGAGCTTCTGGTAGAAAAGGGGTTTATTGATGAATTCCTTGAAATGACGGGAGAAAATGAAAAACTTAAATGCCAGGATGCCGAGATAGAATTTTACCACAGGATCGGGCTGGACCTGGTCTGCATACACTATGAAAGGCCGCAGGGGTTGCACCGCAAAAATATAAAAAGTTATGATAATATTAAACGGTATATTAATGAAGGATTTTTTGTTTTCGCATTGCTGGACGGCGCCTTTCAAACCTCTATGAGGGAACTGGGATTCACTGATTTTTTAAAGATGACGGCCGCGCGTCCAGACGAGGCCGTGAAAGAAATACGTTTTTTTTCCCAAAAGCTGATACCTTTAATACAACAGGCCGCTCAGGAAGGAGCGCACGGAATAATCATAGCCGACGATATTGCCTATAACCGGGGACCCTATATGTCCCCGGCCATTATAAAAGAGTTTATTCTGCCTTGCTGGCAGGAGCAGGTTAACGCCGCCGGGGAGCTGAATATGCCGGTCTTTTTCCACTCTGACGGAAATATCACAGATGTGCTGCCAGCCATCGTGGAGGCCGGCTTTAACGGGCTGCAGTGTATAGAGCCGGCTTCCGGAATGGATATAAAGGAAGTCAAGGATAAATACGGTCACAGGCTTTGCCTGATGGGCAATATCGACCCGGCCCTCCTGTCCCGGGGCAGTGGCATGGACACCCAGCCTGGCAGCGAAAATCAGAACCATCCTTCCGGTTGCGGCAGCTTTAAGGTTTTGGAAAAGGCTGTAAGGAACCTTGTGTCGGCAGCCGCCCCGGGCGGTGGCTTTATTTTCGGATCCTGCAGCGGGCTGCATGCAGGACTTTCTCCGGAAAAGGTTCGCTTTATGTATGAAATGGCGGAAAAAATGGGTACTTACCGGTAATTATTGCAAGCATGTCAACTTGCCGGATAAGTTCAGCTTTCCATGTTCCGGTTTGGCCGGTGCACAGGCGCCTGCAAATAAGGAGGAATAGATAATTCACCGGTTGTCAGGGCTTTTCCTTTTAAAAAAAGACCTTTCTTTTCTGTAGTTGCAAGTATAAAAAAACAAACCGGAAACTGATTTCCGGTTTTGGACCGATATCATTTTTCAGTAGTTCCCAGGCTCAAAACACCTTTTTGGTGTCCATGTGTTCCTGCACCTGGTCCAGGGCCTCTCCGAAGCGCTGAAAATGAACCACTTCCCGCTCTCTTAAAAACCTCAGCGTGTCCTTTATGCCAGGGTCGTCGGTGAGCCTGATCAGGTGCTCGTAGGTGGTCCGGGCCTTTTGTTCGGCGGCCATGTCCTCGTGCAGGTCGGTGACGGGGTCTCCGGTGGCCTGTATGTAGGCGGCAGTCCAGGGCACCCCGTCCGGGTTGACGGGGTACACAGCGTTGTCATGCATGGTGAAATAGCCCCCCATCCCGGCCTCCCTCATGACTTCCGCCGGTACGCCGTGGGTTAGCCTGTAGATCATGGTGGCGATTATCTCCCAGTGGGCAAGCTCCTCTGTGCCTATGTCTGTGAGCAGACCTTTTGTCCTGTTGGTGGGCATTGAGTACCTCTGGGTGAGATAACGCACACCGGCAGAAAGCTCGGAGTCCGGGCCGCCGTACTGCGCCAGCAGAAACTTTGCCATGCGGAGGTCGGTACCCTGCACTTTTACGGGGTATTCAAGCTTTTTTTCGTATATCCACATAAATTTCTTCCCTTCCGAAAGATTTAGCATGCGTGAACTAAAGCTGGACTCATGGATTCTGGATTCCGAAAGCGCCCTCCAGGGCGCTTTTTAATACACCATTTCCCACGGCCAGGGATCTTCGGCCCATCTCCAGTATTTATTGTTTTGAGTGGTGAAGGGGAACAGCGGGCCGTATTGTTGTTCATATTCCGCCATTAGCTGGAGAAGTCTCTGGTTAACCTGGTTGATATCCCTCAATGCTTCCTGGTCGGCGGGGTGGGTGTCCAGAAACAGGTTCAGCTCAATGGCGGTGAACTCCAGTTCCATTATCTGCCTCAAAAGGGACAGGCGGTTATCGCTCATTTTTTACGCCTCCGTTCTATATCCTAGTAAAGATAGGGCCGGTACAGATCCGGGAAAAGCGTCCCTTTTTCCAGGGCTTCCCTGGGTAGGTATGTCGGCCCGTACCTTTGGTAAGGCACATAAGCCCTGGCCAGTTCCATCGATGGGAGGACGGGCCCCGGAATCTCAGGGGGATGTTTTGTCTCCGGCGGGGACGGTACTCTCTCCTCTTCAGTGGAACTGCCATGGTCCATGGACTTGACCTTTTGCAATTCATCCAAAGGGGTGGCCGCCGCAGGTTCCGCATAGTCGCCGGAGGTATTCTCAGGCGGCTCTGCCACTGTGACGGCGTCATTTTGGTCCGTCACTTCTTCAGCCACATCGGCTTCGGCGGCCTGTGCCGGAACGGTATCAGCCGGATCTAATCCGGCGTTTATTTCGGATGGGACTTTTTCTTCAGCTGGCTGTTCCTGTCCGGTTTCCACGGTCAGATCGGCCTTGATGGTCATGTCGTCGGAAGCCGGCGCCCCGTTACGCCTCCCGGGCGGCCAGGTCCACACCAGCGGTTTTCTATTGGGTCCATTCATCTATTTAACACCGCCTATTAAGATTTTATATCCATAATAGTCTAAGCGAGGTAGAAATGTTACACCATGGAAAAATGGCCGGCCTGAAGTCTGCTTACCTGAAGGAAATTACCATGTTTTGGTTGAAAATACAGGATTAAACTTAGGAATCGGCAGGAGGTTCAATTTATGTATTCTTTCAGGACTGTATCCATAAGGCCGAGGCTACCCCGGGAAATCGAGGGGCTTGGTGATATCGCGCGAAATTTCTGGTTTAGCTGGAATGCCCACGCTCAAAACCTCTTCAGAAGAATAAACGAGCCTCTGTGGGAGGAGGTAAACCACAACCCGGTCAAATTTCTGCTGCAGGTAAATGAAGAGGAACTGGAGGAAATCTCCCAGAACAAAGAGTACCTTAAGCTGTACAGGCAGGTGATGAGTGACTTCGAACGGTATCTGACCAGGAAGTCCTGGTTTGAAAACGCCTACCCTGCTTATAGTGACAGGTTAATCGCCTATTTTTCCCTGGAATTCGGACTGCATGAGTCGCACCCCATATACTCCGGAGGGCTGGGTCTTCTGGCGGGCGACCACCTTAAGTCAGCCAGTGACCTTGGCCTTCCCTTTGTTGGTGTCGGGCTTTTATACAAGCACGGGTATTTTAACCAGATAGTCACCAGGGAAGGCAGGCAGGAGGCGCACTATCCCTACCATAATTTTTACGACCAGCCCATACAGCCGGTTTATGATTCATCCGGGGGGGAACTTATTGTAAAAGTGGAGTTTCCCGGGCGGGACGTGTATTTGAAGGTGTGGAGATCCAGGGTGGGGAGGGTTGATCTTATACTGCTGGACGCCAATATATCACTAAACAGCGTGGAGGACCGGGCTATAACCGGCCAGCTTTACGGAGGGGACAGGACGGTCAGGATATCCCAGGAATTACTGCTGGGGGTGGG
>JBMOPB010000053.1:0-7731 GCA_049325055.1 Bacillota bacterium | reverse complement strand
TCTCTACTACCGCCGGGGCATTAAGGTGGGGGTGGCGGCCCTGCTGGCGCTGGGTGTGGGGGTTATCTCGGTTCTGGTCGGACTGTCCAACCCGGTAATGATAGATCCCAAGGTCTGGATGATCATACTCTCGATATATGTTCTCTTAGCGGCAGGCATCCCGGTGTGGATGATACTGCAGCCCAGGGATTTCACCAACTCGTTCCTTCTGTATATCGGTCTTGCCCTGCTGTTCCTGGGAGCCATACTGGGTGGTTTCGGGGGTGTGACCATACAGGCTCCCGGATTTAACATCGCGGAAGGCATGAAGAAGATGGGCATGATATGGCCCTTCCTGTTTATCACCGTGGCCTGCGGGGCTATCTCCGGCTTCCACTCCCTGGTTTCCGGAGGCACATCCTCCAAGCAGGTCTCAAAGGAATCCCACACCCGCAGGGTGGGTTACGGCGGAATGGTGCTGGAAGGGGTGCTGGCAACCCTGGTGCTGGTGGCAGTGGGTTCCGGTATTTCGTTCCAGAATTACATGGATATAGTCTGGCCCGCCAAGGGGGCCAACGCCATTCTGGGCTTTTCACTGGGAATGGGCGGACTGTTGGAGAAGTCAATCGGTATTCCCGTGTACATCGGCACCATATTCGGAATACTGATGATCGAAGGTTTCATAATAACCACGCTGGACACGGCGGTCCGCTTGAACCGCTACCTGTTCGAGGAACTGTGGTCCTATATCTTCAAAGAGGTTCCCGGCTTTATGAAGACCTTCTGGTTTAATTCCGGACTGTCAGTGATAATAATGCTTTACCTGGGTTACTCCAACGCTTATACAGTTATATGGCCTATATTCGGCTCGGCAAACCAGCTGCTGTCCGGGCTTGCCCTCATTGCGGTGGCCATGTGGCTGCTATACAGGGGAAAACCAAACTGGTTTGCTGTACTGCCGGCAATATTCATGATGGTCACCACCATTACGGCTCTATATAAACTGCTGGTGGGCAAGTACCTGCCCAGCAACAACATTCCCCTTGTAATAACAGACTTGGCGCTGATGGTGCTTGCTGTGGGGGTTATAATACTTTCCATCAAAAAATATTTTGATTATAAGAATTCATCTGCTTCCACATCAGGCACTCCGGTTTAAGGGTAAACAAATTTGGCCCCGGTCAGCGGGGCTATTTTTTATGCTTGGGCAGACTGCCCGGTGATTAGAAGGAAAAGCAATGAAAATAAAGAATTATATACGCAAAGCCATATCTTTCCCCGGAGGGAGGAGTGGGTTTTTATGGATCTTTTTTTGTCATTGGCTCAGAAGATGAGCATCGTGGCCACACTGGCCTATTTCATGTCAGGGCTGAAGCCTTTCCGTAAACTTCTGGTCCAGCCGGCCAATTCCGGATTTAAGGCTTTAATGGTAATTGTTTTCGGACTTTTCGGTATATTGGGTACTTACACCGGTATCAGCATAAACGGTGCCATTGCCAACAACAGGATTATAGGCGTGGCCGTGGCGGGGCTCTTGGGGGGTCCATGGGTGGGGCTGGGCGCAGGCCTTGTGGCCGGGGGCCACAGATTTCTTCTGGGTGGCTTTACAGCTTTTTCCTGTGGGCTTTCCACAGCGGTGGAAGGTTTGATATGCGGAATCATATATTACCTTAACAAAAGACAGCCCGTTGACTGGAAAAAGGCTTTTTTGGTGGGTGTGGCCACCGAGTCTCTTCAGATGCTGATAATACTACTGTTGGCCAGGCCCTTTGACGAAGCTTTGCAACTGGTCAAAGTCATCGCTCTGCCGATGATATCGGTGAACTCGGCGGGCATCGCAATTTTTATGGCCATTATTCATAACGTGCTGGGAGAACTGCAGAGAAAGGAAGCGGCACAGGCCAAGCTGGTGCTGGATATTGCCGACCAGACTCTTCCCCACCTGCGCAGGGGGCTCAACCTGGAAACCGCACGAACTACGGCGGATATCATATACAGGCAGACCGGGGTCGGCGCTGTGGCCATTACGGATTTGGAGAAAGTGCTGGCCTTTACAGGGGCTGGAGACGATCACCACCGGCCGGGGCTGCCGGTTCTCACCAACCTGACCCAGGAGGTGCTGCAAACGGGAAGGATTTTTGTCACCCAGACAAGTGAGGGTATAGGCTGCAATAACGACCGCTGCCCCTTGTCCTCGGCGGTGGTGGTGCCGCTATACCAGGACAACAGTATTATAGGCACGCTAAAGCTGTATCAGTCTGCGGGACGACGCGTTACCCCCGTTGAAACAGAACTTGCCAGCGGGCTTGCCAAGCTTTTTTCCACCCAGCTGGAGCTGGCGCACCTGGAATACAGGGCCAGGCTGGCCGCCAGGGCTGAAATAAAGGCCCTCCAGGCGCAGGTAAACCCTCATTTCCTGTTTAACGCGCTTAATACCATAGTTTACTTTGTTCGCAGGGACCCTGAAATGGCCCGGACTCTGATTGCCAGGCTTGGCGATTATTTCCGGAAAAACCTCGAGATCAGCGGCGATTTTGTGGAACTGGGCAGGGAACTGGAGCATATAAGGTCATACCTTGCCATAGAGGAGGCCAGGTTTAAGCAAAAGCTGTGTGTAAACATAGATGTTGACCCGGTATGTCTTAAGGGATCGGTTCCCCCGCTTATTCTGCAGCCACTGGTGGAAAACGCCTTAAAACACGGGCTGATGCCTAAAAAGGGCGGAGGCAGGCTAAGCATTACCGCACTCAGGGAAGGTGAACAGATAATAATAAACATCGCGGATGACGGTGTGGGTATGACCGAGGAAAAACTAGAAAGGCTTTTGGCGGGGAAAAAATGTTCCGAGGCCGGAATGGGGATTGGCTTCCACAATGTGAATGAAAGGCTTGCCTGTATTTATGGCGAAAACTACCGGCCGCGGGTGGACAGCTCCCCCGGCGGGGGAACCAGGGTTACGGTTTGCATACCATACTTGGAGGCGGTTTAAAATGAGCCGGCTACCTCTTAGGACATTGATAGTTGACGATGAGCTGCCAGCCAGGGAGGAGCTTTGCTACCTGCTGGAATCCAGCGGGCTGGCCGAGGTTTGCGGAGAGGCCGACTGCGGCGAGGATGCCTACAGGCTGGTTCTGGAACTGAAACCAGAGCTTGTTTTTCTGGACATTTGCCTGGGCGACATGGACGGGATTACCGTGGCCAGGGAACTGGTGGCCGCCGGCAGCAGCGCACTGGTTGTATTTGCCACGGCATACAACCGTTATGCCGTTGAGGCCTTCGATGTGCATGCCGTAGATTATATTCTTAAGCCATTTGTAAAGGAAAGGGTTGAAAAGACCCTGACCAGGGCAAGAAAGGTAATCAACGAAAAAAATGCCGCAGGTTCACTAAGCGAAGCGGTATGCCTGATGCTGGAAAAAAAGCTGACTGAGCTATCTGTTAAAAGAAAGAAGTTTAATAAGATTCCGGCGTACAGTAATGATTCGTTGTTCCTGGTCGAGCCCGGGGAAATAATGTATGCCTATGTTGAAGACGGAAACGTTTACATAGTGACGATCAGGGGCAAATTCAGATTCAACTGGACTATGCAGGAGCTGGAAAAAAAACTGGGCGAAGAGCTTTTTTGCCGAACACACCGGGCGTTTCTGGTGAACCTGCATAAAATAACAAGGGTTGTACCCTGGTTTAAGGGTACCTGCAAGCTGGTGATGGAGGGTGGAGGCGAGGTGCCGGTAAGCCGCTTCTATATGAAGAGCATCAAGGAAATGCTGGATTTGAGGTGACTAAAAGGACCCCCTTGCGGGGGCCCCTTGGTTTAGATATAGAAATTTTGCTGAAAGGTATTCTGTAGGGGGTAAGGACCGTTGCGTTCAGGGGCGGCAGCCCCTTGTTTATTTACTTCTGATCGAAAATATTCCCAACCAGTTCTCCTATGGTGACGTTTCCACCCTCATCGGGCTCCTCGGTTTTTTTGGTCTCTTGGGCCTTGGGGGGGCGGGGTTCCCTGGACTTTTGGACTTCCCTTATGGAAAGCCTGATGCGCTTCTCCTCCGGATCAACGCTAAGCACCTTTACCGTAACCTCTTCGCCTTCATTTACCACTTCGTCCGGTTTTTCTATGTGGCGCTCGGCCAGGTGGGAGATATGGACCAGACCTTCCACACCGGGCTCAAGCTGTACAAAGGCCCCGAACGGCGCCAGGCGGACAACCTTGGCGGTAACGACGGAACCCACCGGGTATTTCTCAGCCACGTTGTCCCACGGGTTGGCCAGAACCTGCTTTAGTCCCAGGGATATTTTCTCGTTGTCCCTGTCAATGCGGAGTATCATTACATCAATTTCGTCGCCCACCCTGACTATTTCTGAGGGGTGGTTGATCCTGTACCATGCCATTTCAGATATGTGAAGAAGTCCGTCAACCCCACCGATGTCAACAAAGGCGCCAAAGTTTGTAAGCCGCCGCACCACACCGCGGACCACCTGGTTCTCCTGCAGGTTGTTGAACATTTCGTCGCGCTTTTTGGCGTATTCCTCTTCAAGGAGCGCTTTCCTGGAAAGTATGACTTTCTTTCTGGCGCGGTTTAATTCAATAACCTTGGATGAAATCTCCTGATCCAGGAACTTGGAGAGGTCTTCCACGTATATCCTGTCAACCAGTGATGCGGGAAGGAACGCCCTAACCCCCACGTCCACCAGAAGTCCTCCCTTAACCACTTCCCTTACTACTCCCTTAACAGGCTCTCCGCTTTCAAGGTACTGATCCAGTACGCCCCAGGATTTTTCCGCATCGGCCTTTTCCTTTGAAAGTATTATTCTTCCTTCTTTATCCTCGGGCTTTAAAACATATACATCTATTTTATCCCCCACTTTAACGATATCGTGTGGGGATGATACATCGCAGCAGGAAAGTTCCCTTATGGAAATGACTCCCTCTGATTTCGCCCCGATATCCACCAGTACTTCGTCCTGGTTTACCTGAACGACGACACCGGTTACGATTTCGCCCGGGCGGACGGTTTTGATGTCCACAGCGTCCCCCATGTCAGCTTCCTTGACCTGCTCATCCGCCGCCGTCACGGCAGCGGGGCTACCGGTCTCTACAGCATCACCCGATTCCTTGATTTCCATTTCGTTCACGTTTTCCATTCCGCCCAACTCCTTCATCCGTCTTTCAACCTCCTCAATAATCCGCTGCGGAGTAGAAGCCCCCGCAGTCAACCCCGCCGTTTTTTTGCCTTTAAACCACTGTTCCCGTAGTTCTCCGGCGGTCTCAACCTGGTAGGTTTCCGTTCCTTCCGCAGCGCTAAGCGCTGCAAGCTTGGCCGTGTTTGAACTGTTTTTTCCTCCCACCACAACCATGACGTCTACCTTGCGGGCCAGTTCAACAGCGGATTTTTGCCTTTCTCCGGTAGCGTTGCATATAGTGTTGTGAACTTCCACCTCGGAGCATTTTTCCTTTAAGGCATCCACAACATTATTAAAGTTGGCTATGGCCTGGGTGGTTTGTGCCAGAACCGCCACCTTGTCGGGAAAATCTTTATTTATAACTTCTTCCCTGTCTTTCAGGACCAAAGCCCTCCCGCCGGTCCAACCTAATATTCCCTTTACCTCGGGATGATTTCTGTCACCAACCACCACTGCCTGAACTCCCGCCTCGGTTATGCGGAGGGCTATCTTCTGGGCCTTGGCAACGAAGGGGCAGGTGGCATCCACTATGTTTATTTTTAAGCTTTCCGCTTCATTCAGTATTTCGGGGCCCACACCATGGGAGCGGATTATCACACTACTTCCAGGTTCCGCTTCGGTGAGGCGGTCAACAACTATTATACCGTATTCCGCCAGTTCCTCCACAACCTGCGGGTTGTGAATTATGGGTCCCAGGGAATAAACCGGGCCGTCCCTGTCCTTGGCGCAGTTCTTTGCCAGTTCAACAGCCCTCTTGACACCGTAACAGAACCCCGAGCATTCGGCAATTGTGACATTCAAACGTTATCACCGCTTTTGGAAACCATTAAATCGGCCACCCTGTCCATAATTGCCAGGCTTATGACCGTAAGTTCATTTCGTCCGGCTTTTGATTTTCCGGTTTCAGGCAAATCCGGTATCATGGGCGTTCCGAAAACTATTTTCACCTTTCCCCAAAAACCTTTTGTGCCTATTACCGCCACCGGCAGTACCGGGGATCCGGTCCTGGTGGACAACATGGCGGCCCCCATATGGGGTTCCAGCATATCTTCGTTTTTGCTCCTGGTGCCTTCCGGGAAAATCCCCACAAGCCGGCCATTAGCCAGGTGGTCCAGAGCCGTCCTGATGGCTGACCGGTCGGCTCCTCCCCTTTTTACCGGGAACGCCCCCAGTTTGGTAATAACAGGCCCCAGGAGAGGCACCTGGAAAAGCTCGTGCTTGGCCATAAAGAATACCTGTCTTGTCTTTGGCAGCGCGCACCCGATTACCACCGGGTCCCAATAGCTTCTGTGGTTGCTCACCAGTACAAGCCCACCCTGCAGAGGGATGTTCTCCGTTCCGAGGATTTCCATCCTCCTGACAGTAAGCAGGAAAAATCTGCAAACCACCCAGGCGAACCTGTAAAACATCAGGCGCCGCCCTCCACAATACTTACGATCAATTTAACCACTTCCTCGGCGGTCATCCCGGTACAGTCAACCACCCGGGCGTCGGCAGCCGGCCTTAACGGGTCAACCTCTCTGTTGCTGTCAATATAATCTCTTTTTTTAATGTCTTCCGTTAATTTCTCTATGTTAACCGGAAAACCCATTTTTTCAAAGTCCTTGGCCCTTCTCACGGCCCGCTCCTCCGCCGACGCCACCAGGAAAAACTTGAACCTGGCATCGGTCAGCACCACTGTGCCTATGTCCCTTCCTTCCATGACCACGCCGCCTCCGCGGGCCATATTTTTCTGTGCCTGCACCAGCGCTTTTCTCACTCCGGGCACCTTTGAAACCCAGGACACGTTTTCAGTTACAAGGGGGCTGCGTATTTCTTGGGATACATCCTTACCGTTTAACAGAACCTTTATATTTTTGCCGTTGATATCTATTATATCAATTATTGCATTATTTGCCAGTTCGGATAAAGATCGTTCATCGTTTATGTCAATATTTCTTTTCAGGGCCAGAAGGGTGACCGCCCTGTACATCGCTCCGGTGTCGATATACCTGTATCCCAGCGCGGAGGCCACTCCCTTTGCCACAGTACTTTTTCCCGACCCTGCCGGTCCGTCGATGGCTATGGAGTATTTACCGGGCATTATTTCTCTCCAACCTTTTAAGGTCTTGTAGTCACTAAATAAGCCGAACAGAAAGTATTTTCGACATATAGAAGCCATTTCCTCTTTTTTAATAAAAAAGCATCAGCATAAAAGATTTTGTTAATACTGCCATACAATAAATCTTTCCCAAAAGTTTAAACTGTAATGACTATCTAATGCAATCTTTGTATTTCACGTTAAAAAAAGGGGCTGCCACCCCTTCGGACGTAACGCGTCAAGCTGAACGGTAATGCCGTTCAGCTTGTATTATTCTTTCTCCATTGATTTTAATACATCGTAGAAGCCCGGAAACGATATGTTTACGCAGTCCGAACCATTTATAACGGTTTGCCCTTCTGAGATAAGGCCGGCCACTGTCATGGCCATGGCTATTCTGTGGTCCCGGCGGGAATCAACAGTGGCGCCCTTAAGTCTGTTTCCCGGTTTTACTATAAATCCGTCGGGCAACTCCTCGATGTCCACCC
>JBMOPB010000052.1:57404-62175 GCA_049325055.1 Bacillota bacterium | reverse complement strand
CGCCCAGTTTGATCGTCATAGCTTGAGAGATATTAAGGTTGCTGATCATTACTATCTAAACCTCCTTTACGCCAAGTTTTTACATTCTATGATCTAATTATCTCTTTACCACCTTTTTGGAAGCGACATACCCACGCATTTGGTCAGATTGAACAATAAGCACGGCACAACGGGCTTTACCCGCCCAGGTAAGCCCTGACCACCTCGTCGTTGTTCCGAAGGTTTTGGCTGGTGTCCTGCAGGGTTATCCGGCCGGTCTTCAGTATGTACCCCCTGCCGGCGTAATTCAAAACCTTGTTGGCGTTCTGCTCCACCATGAGCACCGTTATGCCCTGGCTGTGCAACCTTTCCACTATGGCCAGGGAGTGGTTGACCAGTATAGGCATCAGTCCCGTGGATATCTCGTCGATAAGGAGAAGCTTCGGTTCCAGCATCAGTGCCCTGGCAATGGCCAGCATCTGCTGTTCCCCCCCGCTCATGGTTTTGGCAAGCTGATCCCTTCTTTCCCTGAGCCTGGGAAATATACCGAAGGCCTTTTCAATGTTTTTTTCCACGGCCTTATTGTCATTTAAGCTGTATCCGCCCATCCTGAGGTTCTCCTCCACCGTAAGGTCAGGAAAAACCCTGCGTCCTTCCGGGACGTAGCCGATGCCAAGGGCTGCCCTGTCCCAGGCAGGCCTTTGGGTGATGTCCTCGCCGCAGTAGAATATTTTCCCCCTTTTGGGCTTTAAAAGACCCATTACGCACTTCATAATGGTGGTTTTGCCGGCGCCGTTGGCCCCCAGTATGGTGACGAACTCGCCCTCCTGAATCTCTATACTGACATCGTGAAGGGCCTGAGACTTCCCGTAAAAAGCTTCGATGTTCTCCAGCCTAAGCATTTTCATCATCCTTCCCCAGATAGGCCTCGATCACGATGGGATCGTTCTGTATTTCCTGCGGCATACCTTCGGCTATTTTGGCGCCGTAACTTAACACGACAAGCCTGTCGCAAATGGCCATGGCTATGGACATGTTATGCTCCACCACCATGATGGTGGTGCCCTGCTCCTTCAGGCCGTTAATTATTCCCACAAACTCCTGGGTAGCGTCGTGGCTCAATCCCGCGCAGGGCTCGTCCAAAAGGAGCATCACCGGATCGAGGGCCAGGGCCCGCGCTATCTCAAGCCTTCTGACATCGCCAAGGCTCAGTTCCCCCGCCCTTTTGTACATGTAACGGAACAACTGAACCCGTTTCAAAAGGCTTTCGGCCCTCTCCACATTTTCCCCGGTGTGGCTTTTTTTGAATATACCGGCTATGCCCGTATAATTGGATCCTCCCATGGCCATCACCACATTGTCCAGAACGGTCATGTCCCTGAAAGGGTGTGAAATCTGGAACGTCCGGGCCACCCTCAGGCGAACTATTTCATGGGGCTTAATCCCCTGGATCTCCCTGCCGTCAAGTATTATCCTGCCCTCGGACGGAGGGTAGACGCCGCATATCATGTTGAAGAGAGTGGTCTTTCCGGCTCCGTTGGGGCCGATTATACCCAGGGTCTCTCCCCGGAAAACATCAAAGCTAACTCCGTCAATGGCCTTCAAGCCCGCGAAGCGTTTTTTCAAGTCCCTTACCTGGAGGAGTACACCCGAACTATTTTGCATTGCCCGCCGCCCTTTCTTCTAGCTCCCCGCTTCCGGCGCCACGCCTTCCCAACAGGGAAGACACACCGTTCCAGAGAAAGCTGTTGTCCCCTAAGAGGCCCTCCGGCTGGAATCTCATCATAAGAGCCAGTATACCTCCGTAGATAAGAAGGCGATAGTCGGAAACAAATCTGAAAAGCTCCGGCATTATGCCTAGAATAACCGCCCCAATCACTGCCCCCCTGATGGTGCCCATACCACCTATTACCACCATGGAAAGAATCGATATGGAGGTCACAAAGGCAAAGTCGCTGGAGTATATGAAGGTCATATAGTGGGCGTAGACCGCACCGGTTACCCCGGCTATGGCCGTCCCTATTGTAAAGGCAATAACCCTGAACTTGTTGACATCTATCCCCACAGCGGCTGCGGCCTCCGGATTGTTCCTTATACCTCCCAGGGCCAGCCCAAGCCAGGATCTCTGTATTTTTACGCAAAACAGGCATACCAGCGCGATAAGAACGGCTACAAGCACCGAAAATTCTCCATTGGTCATTTCATGCCCCAGCAATTGAGGCTTTTTTACGGACATCCCGAAGGAAGCCCCGAAATAGGGAACGTATTGGAAAATGGCCACGATGACGAAGTTTATGCCTATGGTGGTCACCGCCAGGAAGTCATTCCTCACCCGCTGGCTCACCAGGCCCAGCAGTGCGCCTATCACCCCGGCCGTGATACCGGCCAGGGGCAGCGCCAGCCAAAAGCTGACGTCCATTTTGGTGGTCATGATAGCCCCGGAGTAGGCCCCTATCCCGAAAAATGCCGCGTGGCCCAGTGAGGGCTGCCCGCTGTAACCTGTAATTATGTTCAGGCTTAGGGCCAGTAAAATAAAAATACCTATGTTGATACCGACCACAAGTTCATACATAATCGCAACATCCTTTTAGCATGATTATTTGGCCGTCCTGCTCATCAGCCCCTCGGGCTTTAAAAGCAGAATAATTATAAGGGCCACGAAGGCGATGGCGTCCCTGGGCAGGAAAAACCCCACGTATCCCGCAATCAGAGTCTCCACCAAACCTATCAGGAGGGCCGCAACCACCGTTCCCACGGGGCTGCCCAGTCCTCCCAGAACTATGATTGCAAGCATCTTGTATGCCGGCACGTCCCCCATGGTGGGATACACCGAGTTATACAGCATGGAGACCATTATCCCGGCAGCCGCCGCAAAAGCATAGCCCAAAACATAGTTGAGGGCCACCACCTGGTTCACGTTAACCCCCAAGGCCTTTGCGGTTTCCAGGTCCTGGGCGGTGGCCCTCCAGGCCAGCCCTATCCTTGTTCTTGTCAGCATGTACCACAGGAATATAAGCAGCACCGCCGCCAGTAAGATAATAAATATCCAGGTGGAGTTGACAGTCAGGTTTTCGGTTTTTATTCCTTCAAAGGGTATCTTGACATTGAATTCCCTGATCTGGGGCCCCGCTATCAGCCGGAGCAGGTCCTGAACTAATATAAAAAGTCCGATGCTGGCAATAAGCGGCACTATCGGAGGACGGTCCAACAGTGGGACGTAGAGAAACTTTTGTATCACCAGTCCAAACAGGCTGGTCAACAAAAGCGCCCCGGCCAGCGCCAGCGCCACGTTGCCGGTGGCGGTGTACAGAAACAGGCCGGTGTATGCCCCGACGGCGTATGCCGCAGCATTGGCCAGATCCAGTATCCTCAGTATGCCGTAAACAAGCGCCGCCCCCATGGCTGTAAGGGCGTATACGCTGCCTATGACTATGCCGTTAATAACCTGTTGGAATATCATGTCCATCGGTTTTTCTCCTTCAGTTTAAAATCGGATATGGGATAGCGGCCTACCCCATATCCGAACAGCGGTTTACCCGTACCGCCGAAGTTTATTCAGCGGGAGGGGTGATTACGTCATCGTCGGCAATCTCGCCGAAGAAATGGAACTCTCCGTTTTTAACAACCTGTACCTGTACCGGCTTCTTGACCTCGCCAATCTTGTTGTAACCCTTTATAATCCCGGTAACCGCCTCGAAGTCCTTCAGCTCGGAGATGCCCTGCCGTATCTTGTCGGGCTCCGCCCCGTTCTTGGCTATCACTTTGAATAGCACGGTGAACGCGTCATAAGTGGATGCCGCCACCATGTCGGGCTTATAGCCGTACTTCTGCTGGTAGCCCTTGATAAACTCCTGCACCACTTTCCGGTCGCTGTCGCGGTTGAGATTGGTGGTGATTACAACACCTTCGGCCGCTTCCTTGGCCACACCCAGGAACTGCTTTGTGGAGTCGATTCCCTCGGTACCCAGTATCCTGGCCTTTATTCCCTGCTCCTTGGCCTGCCTTACTATTTGAGACCCTTCCCCGGCATAGGCGGGAATATAAACAAGATCTGGATTAAGCTGCTTGATCTTGGTCAAAACCGGGGTGAACTCCTTTTCACCCGAGGAAAATGAATCAACCGACACGATCTGTGCGCCCATCTTCTGAGCCTTCTCTTTGAACGCCCCGGCCAGCGTCTTTCCAAAGTCGTTGTCCACGTGAAGTATGGAAATCTTCCCGGCCTTCAGCATGTCGACCGCCACCTTGGCTCCGGCCCTGCCCTGTACGTCCCCGACGAAGGACTGCCTGAACATGAAGTTACCGGCCTTTGTAATGTCCGGGTGTATGGCGTAGGCCGTGATCATGGGAATCTTGGCATCCTGGTATATCTTGGCGGATGCCCTGGTGGTTCCGCTGTACGATCCGCTGACAACCGCCACTACCCCGTCCTTGGCGGTCAGCTTCTGGGCTATGCTGACCGCCTGCTTGGTGTCCAGGGAATCATCATAGTTGACCAGCTCCACTTTACGTCCGTTTATTCCGCCGGCTTCATTAACCTTTTCCACAGCCAGCTTGGCGGCGTTGAGAACGCTTTCCCCGTCGGCGGCTGCCGGGCCGGTTACCGGGGCGAAAAAGCCTATCTTTATAGGTCCTTTATCCCCCTGGGTACCGCCTCCGCCGCACCCTGCGGCCAGTAGAGCCACAACCAACAACAAAGAAACTACAAGTGAAATCCTTCTTGCCATTTTTTTCCCCCTCCAGATTTAACTTTCTTTGCTAATTAGTTTTCCGGATGGATAATACCTCTGTA
>JBMOPB010000052.1:0-57394 GCA_049325055.1 Bacillota bacterium | reverse complement strand
CATAATGCTGCTCAATCAATTGGCTGATCCCTTTCTGTACTGGTGGGGGGGCTTCCCCGTAATGCTCTTGAATACCCTGCTGAAGTAGTTGGGGTCTTTGTAGCCAACGGCGTAAGCTACTTCGGCGATTGTCTTTTCGGTGTTCATGAGAAGGGCCTGGGCCTTGCCAATCCTTACCTTTTTTACATAGTCGGTGATGCTTGTATCTGCTTCCTCACTGAATATGCGGCTTAAATAGAAAGGGCTCAAAAAAACGTTCCGGGCCAGTTCGTCCAGTGAGATCTCACTAGCATAATTCTCGTTTATATACTGCTTGGTCCTGGCCACCGCCCGGGCTGCCGTGCCCGTCTGCTTTTCCCGGACAAACCTGCAGATCTCGTCAATAATCTCCGTGAGCCAGGCCCGCAGCTCAGAAAGGGTGGCCATACCGGAAATCTCAATCCCGGCCCTCACCTTCAGGTCCAACAGCATTCCCGGATCGCTTCCCAGTTCAATGGCAGCCC
Source organism: Bacillota bacterium (assembly GCA_049325055.1). GTDB lineage: Bacteria > Bacillota > Desulfotomaculia > Desulfotomaculales > Desulfocucumaceae > BRHc4a. The sequence goes on along the minus strand of JBMOPB010000052.1, from coordinate 56,891 downwards.
GGGACAAAACGGTAAGCATTTCCAGAATGCGGACTTTTATAGTATCGGGATGAACGTTGCCCGATTTACGGATGGTTTCCACCAGCCTGCCGGCAAGCTCGGAAACCTTTGCCCAGTCACCCTTCCTTATATTATCCAGTAACCGGGACTCGAAATCTATAAAAAAACGCTGCCTCTCCCGGCTGCAAACATCCAGATCACTGAAGTGGATAATTGATCCGTTCCCTTTGTAAAACTTGCTCACCAGCGCCTGGCATGCTTCGTTGTAGGAGTTTTTGACATTTCTGAAGTGGGTGTATATGTTGCCGATGCCGATAGTAACGGTAAAACCCAGGTCTTTTTCAAGATATGCTTTAAAGTACCTCGCGTATCTTTTGGAGAGTTCGACACCTTCCTTCTCCATAATCCCGCAGTCGGCGGGCATTAAAACCGCCACATCCCTGTCACCAACCATGGTGACCAGGATGTTTCCTTTTCCCATTATAGTTACAATGGCGTCACCGTCGTTTCCGGTCATTTCCGCCACCTTTTCAAAAACAGCGGTTCTCCTGGACAGCAGTATGTCCCTTTGAAAACAACATCCGATATCGCTGTCGGCCTGGACGACAAATGCAACGGTGGGCATTACACTTACCCCGGTGATGGACATCATTTTTTCAATTTCATCGTCATTGCTCAGGTTGCCGAATATCAGTTCGTAAGCCAGTTCCTTCCGGAACTTTTCCCTGATAAAATCCCAGTTTCTTTTAAAACCCATGACCAGACTGATATCCCTCACTCCGCCACCCGACATTTTTATCCTCCAGATAAAAATATTTTAGTAAAATCTTCCCTCTGTCCGCCGGTGCCACGTTGCCTCCGCCCAGGGCTTCCCCAACAATTAACATTCTGCGTCTGTGGAAAATATCCTCGCGCCCTGGTCTATTATATAATGTTGTCAGTATAATCTACAGGAGGACACGGCTATGACAGACAGCCTGCGGGCGGTTATAGAGGGCGAAGACCGCGTGGGAATAACCATGGACGTGCTTAAAGTACTTTACGAAAACAACCTTAACATCAAATCGATGGAAGTGCATCCCGGAGTCATTTACGTCAAGCTGGACTGGGATTCCTCCCGAAACTGGGAAAAGCTGTCCCGGGGGTTGGAAGGCGTATCCGGAGTGCACCGGGTGGGCCAGGTGGAGTTCCTGCCCTCCGAGAAGAGGGAGCAGCAGATGAAGGCGGTTCTTAATTCAATCAGTGAAGGAATAATCGCCATTGACCGGGAGGGCCGCATATCTCTCATCAACCCGGCGGCCGAAAAAATACTGCAGTGCTCCGGGGAAGCCGTACTGGAAAGGCCCCTGCGGGAAGTCCTCTCCCCCGATGTTCCCATGCTGAAAGTGCTGGAGAGCGGTAAAGGATACGACAACGAGGAAATACTCATAAACAGCGGCAGGGGGCGAAGCCATTATGTAACCACCGGCCGCCCCATACAAAATGAAAAGGGGAAAATCACCGGAGTGGTGGCCGCCTTAAAGGACATGTCCCAGGTAAGGGAGCTGGTCTACTCCATAACCAGGCCCTCAATGGTCACCTTTGACGATATAGTGGCCACAGGCCCTGTTATGAAAAACGTGGTGGAACTGGCCAAAACCGTGGCCAGGACACACTCCACCGTACTGATCCGGGGGGAAAGCGGCACCGGCAAGGAGCTGTTTGCCAGGGCCATTCACATGGCCAGCCCCCGCCGGCACAAGCCTTTTATCCCGGTAAACTGCGCAGCCATCCCCGACTCGCTGCTGGAAAGCGAGCTGTTCGGCTACGAGGAGGGATCATTCACAAACGCCAGAAAGGGCGGCAAGCAGGGCTTATTTGAGTTTGCCCACCAGGGGACTGTCTTTCTGGATGAGATAGGCGAGCTGTCGCCGCACCTGCAGGCAAAGCTTTTGAGGGTGCTGCAGGAGGGAAAGGTGAGGAGAATAGGAGGCAAGGAAGAACTCCCGGTGGACCTTCGGATACTTGCCGCCACCAACCGAAACCTGGAAGAGATGATACAGCTGAGCGAATTCCGGGAGGATCTGTATTACCGGCTGAACGTGATACCCCTTTTTCTGCCGCCCCTCAGGGAGCATAAAGAAGACATCCCCACACTGGCGCAAGCCTTTATAAACAATCTCAATCCCCGCCTCAGCGCCTCGGCAAGGGGTATGACCCCGGACGCCGTGAGGAAGCTTATGGACTACCACTGGCCGGGAAACATACGGGAGCTGGCCAACGTCATCGAGAGGGCCATGAACCTGGCGGCGGGCGCCGATACCCTGGACACGGCCCACCTGCTGATCATGCCCCGCGAAATCAGCGTCCCGCAGTCACCCGGAGCCGTTTTCCCGCCGGCTGCCGACAGCACGGAACCCCCCCATCAAAAAACACTGTCGGAACAGATTGCCCAGACTGAGATTCGGGCGCTTAGACAGGCCCTGTCCTCCAACAAAAGCTCGCGTCTTGCGGGTAGGGCGCTGGGCGTCTCCCATACCACAATTCTTAAAAAGATAAAGAAATATCACCTGGAGCATCTGGAAACCTAAGATTCCAAACTGGAAACTAATGTTTCCAATACACAGTATACATGGAAGCATTAGTTTCCACCTGGCGCAACTCAACAATTCCCGGCAGACATTGTTAAAATGGTTTTTTAAGCGGAGGCAACCGGCTTTCCGCTTATTTTATTGCGCCGGAAGGGATGGGAATCCAATGGTACGGGATTTGCTTTATATTATGCCGACTGATGTTTAATGGGAGGAGAGTTTCATGAACGCCGACAAGAAATACGGCTTTGCCACCCGGGCCATTCACGCCGGCCAGTATCCGGACCCCCAAACAGGATCGCTGGCAACCCCCATCTACCAGACCTCCACTTTCACGTTCTCCAGCGCGGAACAGGGATCGGCCCGCTTTGCCGGGGAAGAGGCCGGCTACATATATACCCGCCTGGGCAACCCCACCCAGGAGGCCCTTGAGAAAAAAATGGCCGACCTGGAAGGGGGCGAGGCCTGCCTCGCTTTCGGATCGGGAATGGCCGCCATTTCCGGAACGGTGCTGGCACTGGTGAAAAGCGGAGACCACCTGCTGGCGGACGAAACACTATACGGCTGCACCCATACATTCTTTTCGCACATGCTTTCCAGGTTCGGTGTGGAAGTAACCTACACCGACATGTCAGACATCCGCAACTTGGAGCGTGAAATAAGGAAAAACACAAAGGCCATTTACTTTGAGACCCCCGCAAACCCAACCCTGAAGCTGGTGGATATAAAAGCTGTATCGTCCATCACCCACAGCGCCGGTGCAATGGTGGTCATTGACAACACCTTCATGTCCCCTTACTTCCAGCAGCCCCTGAAACTGGGCGCCGACATCGTGGTGCACAGCGCCACAAAATATATAAGCGGCCACGGGGATGTTATCGCCGGAGTGGCGGTGGGACCGAAGGAATTCATGGATACCGCGCGGATGACCACTTTAAAGGATATAGGCGGGGTCATCAGCCCCTTTAACGCCTGGCTGACCCTGAGGGGGCTCAAAACGCTGGCGCTCCGGATGGAAAGGCACAACCAGAACGCCTTGGCGGTGGCCCGCTTCCTGGAAGAACACCCCATGGTGGACAGTGTTTATTACCCGGGACTTGCCTCCCACCCGCAGCACCATCTGGCCGGCATGCAGATGACGGGCTACGGCGGCCTTATCACCTTTGAGCTGAAGGGAGGCATAGAGGCGGGCATGCGGATGATGAACAGCCTGAGCCTGTGCCGCCTTGCGGTCAGCCTCGGGGACACCGAAACCCTGGTCCAGCACCCGGCGTCAATGACTCACTCCGCCGTCCCACGGGAAGACCGCCTTAAAATGGGAGTCACCGACGGGATGGTCAGAATTTCGGTGGGGCTGGAGGACGCCGGCGACATTATAGAGGACTTGACCCGTGCGCTGGATACCATAAGCTACCGCCGGACGGTGAAAGTGGCGACATGTTAACATTAACAGAACTATGCAAGGAGGAACGTCGCAGTCAAGGGGCTTTCCGTCCACAAATAACTTATTTTAAAAGTACGCGACGAGCATAGAGCCGGTTCAACCGGAGGATTGAGCCCGGACTGAAAACCGCACCCCCGGCCATAGATATTCATTGTTTGTGGTGTCGCGCTTTGCAGCGGCATGTGGGTCTAAATTCCGTCTCCTTGATTCTGAATTCCGGCAGTTCCTATTTTACTTTCTTCACAACCGTGAGAAGCATTTTGAAAGACTCGCGGGCCTCCAGCGCGTGGGGAATGTCCGAGGGCATTATGACGGTCTCCCCCGCTTTTACCGTCACCACTTTGTCGCCTATTGTGATTTCAGCCTCCCCGTCCAGCACCTGCACCATGGCGTCGCCGGATGTGGTGTGGGTGCTGATGCCTTCACCTTTGTACAGGGCGAAAAGGGTGATGTTGACCGAGGGTACCTGGGCCAGCGTCCTGCTTATCACCTGCCCCTCTTCGTAGTTGATTAAATCCTGCAGCCTCAGCGTCTTTGAAAACTCGATATTCTTCATCAACTGTTGTGTATACATCATATACAACGACCTCCCCGTTTTTAAATAATGTCCCGCCGGGGGCGGGTTGATACCGATTAAAAAGATTCCCCGGCTCCACTTTAAATTTATCCTAAAAAGGTATTACCCGGCAGTGATAAAGGTCACAGCGCCTGCCGGATATTATTCACACCCGCGGTGCCCCGCACCTGCTCCCATCCCCTTTCCTTTTCCGGACAATGTCCTGAAAAGGACACTTTTTCTGTAAAAAAAATGTCTAATCTGTATATAGCTTTTTGGGATTTCTATGGTATACTATTTGTTAACTAAATAAAAACCGGGGTACAATGCTGTACCGACCGATAATATGGCAATGGGGCCTAATGGACGGGTAAAATCTTTACCTGAACATTGGCTTTTTTTAATGGTTTGACCCCTTGGTGACAGCAAAATTGGAAGGTGTGAACAGCATGGCTAAGCTTACCGACGATGATGTTCGTAATCTGGCCAGGGATAAAAATGTCGCCATTACTTCAAAGCCCTGGACGGGGAGCTGATGTTTGACGGCTCTTCTATCGAGGGCTTTGTGTGCATCTTAAATGACTACCGTCAACCGAATACCCGGATACAACGACGTATCCACTAAAAGTTTGGGCAATGAGGCCTTCACTACAGCTTACGGTACCATTTTACGCCTGTAGTGGGGCCTTTTTTTTTGCAGAAAAGGAAAAAATCGCACTTTGAACGGCTAATCCGCCCCTGCCTGCGGGTGGGAAAGCGGCACAGGAGGTTGCAAAGCATGAAAATCAATGGATTACCACCTAAACAGGGTCTTTACGACCCGCGATTTGAGCATGATGCCTGCGGTATTGGATTTGTTGCCAATATCAAGGGAAAGAAATCAAACGAGATTGTGCGCCAGGCTCTCACCGTTCTTGTAAATCTTGACCATCGCGGCGCCAGGGGTTCGGAGACCAATACCGGTGACGGAGCCGGTATACTCATGCAGATTCCTCACACTTTCTTTGAAAAGAAATGTGCAAAAGCAGGGATCCACCTCCCTCCCGCAGGCGGTTATGGTGTTGGTATGCTTTTCCTGCCTCATGATGATGCCCGGCGGGAGGCATGCGAGCAAATGTTGGAAAGGATCGTACTGGAGGAAGGCCAAACCCTGCTGGGGTGGCGAACCGTTCCCGTAAATAATTACACCCTTGGAGAGACGGCCAGGCTGGCCCAGCCCTTTATCCGGCAGGTATTTATCGCCAAAAATCCGGAAATCAAGGATGAAATGGCCTTTGAGCGAAAGCTTTACGTAATCCGCAAGCGCGCCAAAATGGAGGCCAGGCGATCCCACATACTGGAAGGTGAAATCTTCACCTTCTATTTTGCCAGCTTATCCTCCCGCACCATTGTCTACAAGGGAATGCTGACACCGGAGCAACTGAGCAGCTTTTACCTTGATTTAAATGACCTGGACATGAAAACTGCCATTGCCCTGGTTCACTCCAGGTTCAGCACCAATACCTTTCCCAGTTGGGAGAGGGCCCACCCATACCGTTATATAATCCATAACGGGGAGATCAATACTCTGCGCGGGAACATCAACTGGATGCATGCCCGCCAGGCGATGTTCGAGTCTGATCTGTTCGGAGATGATATGGCGAAGCTCCTCCCGGTGATCGATCAGGACGGCAGTGATTCGGCAATGTTTGATAACTGCATGGAGTTCTTATACCTGGCCGGCCGCTCACTGCCTCATGTCGCCATGATGATGATTCCGGAGCCGTGGTCAAACCATGAAAGTATGAGTGATGAAAAGAAAGCATTTTATGAATATCACAGCTGCCTGATGGAGCCATGGGACGGCCCCGCCGCCATTGCCTTCACAGACGGGAAAATCGTCGGTGCGGTACTCGACCGGAACGGCCTGCGGCCTTCACGTTACTACGTCACCAAGGACGACCTGATAATTCTTGCCTCGGAAGTGGGCGTGCTGGATATTCCCCCGGAAAATGTACTGACCAAAGAGCGGCTTCGTCCGGGGCGCATGCTGCTGGTCGATACCGAAGAGGGCCGGATTGTTTCCGACGAAGAGTTAAAACACCGTATTGCCACCGGGAACCCTTACCGCCAGTGGCTTAATGATCACATGGTAAGGCTGGAAGATCTGCCGCCTGCCCCCGACGTTCCGCAACCCGATCATGAAACCGTGCTTCGGCGACAGCAGGCCTTTGGCTATACCTTTGAAGATCTCACCAAGATTTTGGAGCCAATGGCCAAAAACGGGGTAGAATCGGTGGGTTCCATGGGTACCGACTCTTCACTGGCCGTGTTATCGGAAAAACCACAGCTTTTATACAATTATTTCAAGCAGTTGTTTGCCCAGGTGACCAACCCCCCCATTGACGCCATACGGGAAGAAATCATTGTGTCATGGGAAACAACCACCGGCCCCGAAAGGAACCTGATCAAACCGGAGCCGGAGAGCTGCCGCCAGATTACGCTCAAAACACCGATCCTTAGCAACGAAGAGCTGGCAAAAATCCGTTATATAAATAGGGAAGGCTTTAAATCGGTAACCCTGCCCATACTGTTTAATGCGGCTCTTGGCAGCGGTGGAATGGAAAAGGCGCTTCATGTCCTGTTCAGCGAGGCTGACCGGGCCATCGCCGAAGGCGCCAACCTGCTGATCCTATCCGACCGCGGCGTAGACAGCGAAAAGGCAGCCATTCCTGCCTTGCTTGCCCTGTCCGGCCTGCATCACCATTTGATCCGGGAAGGAACCCGGACCCAGGTGAGCATTCTGCTTGAGTCAGGTGAACCCCGTGAAACGCACCATTTCGCGGTTTTGATTGGTTACGGCGCAAGTGCCGTCAACCCCTATCTTGCCTTTGAATCCCTGGAAGACATGATCAAGAGCGGGGTGCTTACCGGCATAACTTATGAAAAGGCCCTGAAAAACTACATCAAGGCAGCCACCAAGGGTGTGGTCAAGGTGATGTCCAAGATCGGCATTTCAGCCGTGCAGAGTTACCACGGAGCCCAGATTTTTGAGGCCATCGGGATTAGTCAGCCAGTTATTGACAAATACTTCACCTGGACTCCCTCCAGGGTGGGTGGCATCGGGCTTTCCGAAATCGCCCGGGAGGCGGAGCTGCGGCACCATCGCGCTTTTTCCGCTCAGGATGACAAGGAGAACATACTGGACTCCGGTTCCACTTACCAGTGGCGGCATGACGGCGAGAAGCATTTATATAATCCGCAAACCATAGTGATGTTGCAGCAGGCCTGCCGCAGCAATGACTATAACCTTTTTAAACAGTACTCCGCTGTACTGAATGAAACTCATAAATCAGTCACGCTTCGGGGTCTCTTTAACTTTAAAACAAACAGGACACCCGTTCCCATCGATGAGGTGGAACCGGTGGAATCCATCTGCCGCCGATTCAAGACCGGGGCGATGTCTTTCGGTTCCATCAGCCAGGAGGCACATGAGAGCCTGGCCATTGCCATGAACCGTATTGGCGGCAAGAGTAACACCGGTGAGGGCGGAGAAGATCCCTCCCGCTATATCCCCGATCCAAACGGCGATTTTCGCCGCAGCGCCATCAAACAGGTGGCTTCGGGCAGATTTGGCGTCACCAGTGAATATCTGGTCAATTCAGAGGAGATTCAGATCAAAATGGCCCAGGGTGCAAAACCCGGCGAAGGGGGGCAATTGCCCGGACGCAAAGTATATCCCTGGGTTGCAAAGGTTAGAGGCACTACTGCGGGCGTGGGGCTCATCTCCCCCCCTCCCCATCACGATATCTATTCTATTGAAGATCTGGCAGAACTGATTCATGATCTCAAGAACTCCAACCCCAATGCCAGGATAAATGTCAAGCTGGTTTCCGAGGTTGGAGTAGGCACCATTGCGGCCGGGGTAGCCAAAGGGCGTGCCGATGTGGTACTGATCAGCGGATACGATGGCGGTACCGGCGCTTCACCTCGTACAAGCATCAGCCATGCAGGCCTTCCCTGGGAGCTGGGCCTGGCTGAAACCCATCAAACCCTGGTGCTCAACGACCTGCGGGACAGGATCGTGGTGGAAACCGACGGCAAGCTGATGACCGGCCGTGACGTGGTCATCGCCACCCTTCTTGGTGCCGAAGAGTACGGGTTTGCCACGGCTCCCCTGGTTGTTCTCGGCTGTGTAATGATGCGGGTCTGCAACCTGGATACCTGCCCTTGCGGCATAGCCACCCAAAATCCGGAACTGCGCAAAAAGTTTAAGGGAGACCCGCAGCACGTGGTCAACTTCATGATGTTCATCGCGCAGGAAATGAGGGAAATCATGGCCCAACTGGGCTTCCGCACCATAAACGAAATGGTGGGAAGGACCGACGCGCTGGAGGTCAGCCAGGCCATTGACCACTGGAAGGCCAGGGGACTGGACCTCTCCGCCCTTATCTACCAGCCGGATGTTCCGGCAAGCATCGGCAGGTATTGTCAGGTTGAACAAAACCACGGGCTGGAAAAGGCCCTGGACAGACAGCTTCTTTTGGAAATCTGCCAGCCGGCCCTTGAACGTAAAGAGCCGGTTGAGGCAAGGCTGCCCATTCGCAATACCAATCGTACGGCCGGCACCATTCTGGGACACGAGGTCACAAGGCGCTACGGCGGGGACGGACTGCCGGATGATACCATACGCCTCTATTTCGAAGGTACAGCGGGTCAAAGTTTCGGCGCTTTCGTTCCCAAGGGCATTACCATGATACTGGAAGGAGATGCCAACGATTACTTCGGCAAAGGCCTTTCCGGGGGCAAACTGATCGCATTCCCACCGGCCAGGTCCATCTTTGTGCCGGAGGAAAACATCATCGTGGGCAACGTGTCCTTCTATGGCGCTACATCCGGTGAAGCCTACATCCGGGGTGTGGCCGGCGAGCGGTTCTGCGTCAGAAACAGCGGCGTGAGGGCTGTTGTGGAAGGTGTGGGCGACCACGGATGTGAATATATGACCGGAGGCCGTGTGGTGGTGCTGGGGTCAACCGGTAGAAACTTCGCAGCCGGCATGTCCGGAGGTATTGCCTATGTGCTGGACGAAGACGGAACGTTCCCAGGCCGCTGCAACCTTGAGATGGTGCTTCTGGAAAAGCTGGATAAAAAACAGGAAATAAATGAAGTGAAAGAAATGATCGAGAGGCATTTGGAATATACCCGGAGCCGGCGCGCCCAATGGGTTCTGGAGAACTGGACCCGGTTGGCGCCGAAGTTTGTCCGGGTTATTCCGAAAGACTACAAGCGCATGATGGAGGCCATTGAGCGGGCGCATGAAATGGGCTTAAGCGGTGATGAGGCTATTATGGTTGCTTTTGAAGAAAACTCAAAAGACGTCTCTCGAATCAGCGGGAATTAGGGGGGAAATACCATGGGTAAGCCAACCGGATTTATGGAATATCAGAGGGAACTCCCTCAGGATCGCCATCCACTAGAGCGAATAGAGGATTGGAATGAGTTTCACCACCATATGCCTGAGGAGGCGCTAAGGACGCAGGCGGCACGCTGTATGGACTGCGGCGTACCCTTTTGCCACAGCGGAATTATGTTAAACGGAATGGCATCGGGCTGTCCCAACCACAACCTGATGCCGGAGTGGAACGAGCTGGTCTACCGGGGATTGTGGAAAGAGGCCCTAAGCCGCCTGCTGAAGACCAATAACTTTCCCGAATTTACAGGCAGGGTTTGCCCGGCTCTTTGTGAGGGAGCATGTACCGCAGGGCTTGCCACAGCGCCGGTTACCACAAAGAACATTGAGTGCGCCATTATTGAAAAGGCGTACGAAGAGGGTTGGATCACACCCAGGCCGCCGCTTAAACGTACGGGCAAAAAGGTTGTCGTCATTGGCTCCGGCCCTTCCGGCCTGGCCTGCGCCGATCAGCTCAACAAAGCCGGCCATCTGGTCACTGTTTTTGAGCGTGCCGATAGAATCGGCGGACTATTGATGTACGGAATTCCCAACATGAAGCTTGACAAGGGGATTGTCCGGCGGCGTGTGGATCTCATGGAGGCGGAAGGGGTTAACTTTGTGACCGGCACCGAGGTGGGTAAGGATTATCCCGGCGAAAAGCTTTTACAGGAATTCGATGCCGTGGTTCTCTGCTGCGGCGCCACAAAGCCGCGCGACCTGCACATTGAAGGGCGGGACCTGAAGGGAATTCATCTGGCGGTGGAATTTTTAAGCGCCAATACCAAAAGCCTGCTGGACTCGAACCTGACTGACGGAAACTTTATATCCGCCGGAGGCAAGGATGTCATAATAATTGGCGGCGGCGACACCGGCACAGACTGCGTCGGCACCTCCCTTCGCCACAGATGCAAGAGCGTCAACCAGCTTGAAATTATGCCAAAGCCTCCCGTGGAACGGTCTCCCGACAACCCATGGCCGCAGTTCCCCAGGATATATAAAGTGGATTACGGCCAGAGTGAGGCAGCCGCCCTTTACGGATCCGACCCGAGACATTACTGTATAACGGCCAAAAGATTTATAGGCGACGATCAGGGACATGTGAAAGAAGTGCAAACGGTCAATGTCGAGTGGGTGAAGGATGACCAGGGCCGCCTTTCGCCCAGGGAAATCCCCGGCACCGGGAAAGTCTGGCCCGCCCAGCTGGTGCTGCTGGCCATGGGCTTTTTGGGTCCCGAAGATAATCTTTTGGAACAACTTGGAGTTGACCGTGATGAACGTTCCAACGCAAAGGCCGAATATGGCAAATTTGCCACCAATGTCAAGGGTGTTTTTGCCGCCGGAGACATGCGCCGGGGCCAGAGCCTCGTGGTATGGGCCATCAACGAGGGCCGGGGCGCCGCGCGGGAATGCGACCGTTATCTGATGGGATGAACAGGTTTAGCTAAATGAACGGTGGTTGTTCCAATAGCATAAGGCTCACCCCCCCGTGTACAGGAAATTACCACAGAATTCCTTTCAGCGTAATTGAAACCGCCTGAAGAAGGCGGTTTTTGTTTTGCCGGCTCTTCTACCACCTGGAACACTTGGGTTACATGTGGAACTATATTGTTCCAGGGGGATATGGGGCAAAATCACAGCTTTTTTTCCCGCAATATAACTTTTCCGGGGAAAGATGCGGAACTAAATCGCACCACATCCTTGTGCATCAGATTGAAAATCCTTTGCCAGCACCAGCGCTCTCCTGGCATAAAAGTTGCTCATATATTGCACTGGGGCATGTCACCGCCAGCAATCGGACGATTTGCTTCGGCTTACTCCAGCTATAGACACATTATCCAGTTTAAGTGAAGAACTGATAAAATGGCTGAATCCCTTGTGACTGAAGGAGTGATGAAAGATTAACGTCATCATTTGGGGAGGGTTCCTGGGATCAGGAAAAACCAGCCTGCTTCTCCCTTTTGCCAAACTTTTGACCGGCCGGGAAAGTCCCGGCAAAACCTCCCTGGTGATAATTGAAAATGAAATTGGCCAAGTCGGAATTGACGACAAGGTGCTGAAAGCCGAGGGTCTCAGCGTCCAGGAACTATTTGCCGGCTGTGTATGCTGCCAGCTGAGTACCAGCCTTATCGCATGCCTAAATGAAGTGGCCGAAAAGATTAACCCCAGATGGGTGATCATAGAGGCAACCGGGGTTGCCCTGCCGGAAAACATCGTAGAAACGTTGGCCAGGTACGGGAAGGGAATTGCAAAGCTGATAACCGTTGTTATTGTGGATGCCCGGCGCTGGAAGGAACTCTCCGCCGTTCTTCCCGCGCTGGTTGAAAAGCAGGTTTCCAGTGCTGATGTTGTACTGATTAACAAGATCGACCTGGTAGGCGACGCCGAATTGGAAAGTGTTGAGGCCAGCGTCCGCAAGCTTAATTCCCGGGCACTTTTACACAGGGTTTCGGCCCGTGTGGGAGTCAGCCTGCACATTTGGGACGAGGTGATGGGAGAAATTGAATAATTCCTTTTCACATCCCGCCGTTTTCTCAATTTCCAGGCGGTTGGAGCCAAACTATAAAATTACCGGATCGGATCTCGCTGCTGGTTTGCTTCTTCTTATTGAAGGCATACAGTTATGGGCAGGCTGCAACGGCTATCTCGTTGGACATATCAAGGCCTTTGTGGAGGAGAGCGGGCAAACCCTGCGGATCTCTGCTACCAAAGGCCCTCCGGACGTCCACCGGTCTCCGTGCTGGGAGAGAATCATTCTTGATTCCTTTACCATAAACCTGGCCGCTATTATTTTCGGCCCGGACAGCCAACAACTGGACCGTGAAGTGACAGTAAGGCTTCTCACCTTATAAAGCGGATGGTTAACGGATAGCGGTAGTATCCTCCCTTGTTGGCTTCAACCGTGGCCATAATGATAAACACAATATCCAATATCAGCAGAACCAGCAGTAAGACGAAGCCTATGAGAACAATGCCCAGCAAAAGGGATACCGCAGCATATATAGTCATGCTGATATTGAAATTTAATGCCTCTTTACCGTGATAGTCAACAAAGGGGAACTCGTCCTTTTTAACCAGCCAAAGTATTAGCGGAACGATAATATTGCCAAAGGGTATAAAGTAGCCGCAAAATCCTCCAAGGTGGCAGAACATTGCCCAGGTTTTGTCCTGAATGTTTCCCTGCATAAAATCAACTCCCTTTCCACCAACAACTTCTATGCATTAAGCCGTTATCCTTTTCAATATCAAAAAACTGTTCAACTTTCAAGCGAAAACTAATTCCGTAAACAAAAAGCCTGCTGCATGAAACTTCATACAGCAGGCTGCTTTATTTAATTTTTTAATATCTTGACGGACGGTAGCAGTCCTTGCAGTACACCGGCCTGTCACCGCTTGGCTGGAAGGGAACCTGGGTTTTAGTGCCACAGGCGGCACAAGTTGCCGGAAACATCTGGCGCTCCTGACGGGCGTACCCATAACCGCCACGGCCTCTGTTATTCTGGTTTTTACGGGCCTGCCGGCATTCCGGGCAGCGTCCCGGGTCATTTGTGAACCCTTTTTCTGCAAAAAATTCTTGTTCCGATGCGGAGAAAACAAACTCATTTCCACAATCACGGCATGTCAGTTTACGGTCTTGATACATCAGAATACCCCCTGAATATTTTTATCCATTGGAATTAGGAATTTTAATCCCTAACCAATGAAAATTGCGAGAGGGAATATTCAAACCCTAACTTATGGACAATGTTATGATAACACGTAGCCCTTCATAAGTCAAAATCTATTCCATTCTTTGCCTTTCCTGTCGTACTGGAATCACAGCGCCCGGTGATTCACCGGGCGGAATTATTTACCTGTTAACATATATACTTTACGCCTTGTTACCGGGGAACTTTACCTGTTCTATCAGTGCCCTTGCCATGGCAGCTGCGTCGGCCACCACCTTAATGTCCGAAAACTGGAAAATATCTGCCTTCGGGTTGGTGTTGACGCTTATCACCAGCCCTGAGTCTTTCATCCCCACCACATGGTGAGTGGCTCCTGAAATTCCGAATCCCAGGTATACCTTGGGGCGAATGTTTTTACCGCTGGTCCCGATCATAGTATGATCTCCCCGGGTCCAGCCTTCGTCCAGGGCCGGCCGGGTGCACCCGACAGCCGCCCCCAGGAGTTCGGCAAGCTCTTCCAGCAGCATCCAGTTTTCCTTTGAGCCTACACCCCACCCGCCGGCGATGACCACCTCGGCTTCCTCCAAAGGCTTCCCGGAAATCTCCTCCTGCTGAATCTCCATTACCCGTATGCGGCTGTCGTCCAGGGATATGTCCGGCCTGATCACCACCGGCACCCCGGCGCCTGCCCGGTTCACGGGATCGGCCCGGAATACGCCCGGCCTTACGCTGGCCATCTGGGGCCTCCTGTCCGGGCACAGTATTTCGCCCAGCACCTTTCCCCCGAAGGCCGGTACCGACTGCACCAGCAACCCCTGGTCATTGATCTGCAGGTCGGCGCAGTGGGCGGCCAGTCCGGTTTTCAACCTGGCTGCCACAGTGGGAGCCACTTCGGATCCCCAGGCCGTGGCCCCGATGAGAACTATCTGCGGACTTTTTTCCTTCATCAGTTCGGCCAGCGCTGTGGCGTGCAGGTCGGTCCTGTGATCCTCCAGGGAGGGGTGGCATACCAGCATCACCCCGTCAGCCCCGTACCTGTATAGCTCCCCGGTGTCCAGGCCGTCGTCGGGTCCGGTAGCCACCGCCCATACCCCCGGCCTTTCACCCTTTAACTCTTCAAGCCGGGCGGCCAGCACAACGGCCCTGGATATCAGTTCCAGCGCAACTTTGCGCAAGCTGCCCCCTTGACGCTCGGCCACGACCCAAAGTTGGTTTTTGTTCTCCATTTATGACTACCACCTCACAGCTGCAGACCGGCGGCCCGAAGCTTCTGCAACAGTGCCCCGGCAATTTCATCGGTGCTTCCCTCCAGTGTCTCGCACCGCCTGGTCAGATCGGGCTGGTATATATCCCCGGCCCTGGTGGGCGACCCCCCAAGCCCCAGAAATTCTTCATCAACCGGGAGGTCTGCGGAGGAGTAAATATCCAGGGGCTTTTTCCCCGCGGCTATCACCCCCATAAGAGAGGTGAAACGGGGCCTGTTGATAGTGCGGACAACCGATACTACCGCAGGCAGTTTCATCATATAAACAACCCGGCACTGTTCCCTGATGGTAACAATCTTTATTTCTCCCCCGTTCACCACCTCGATTCCGCAGGCGTGCATCAGGTGGGGGTAGCCCAGCCATTCCCCCAATTGCGCCGGCACGTGAGATGTGCCGCCGTCGGCCGACTCGTTCCCGGCCAGCACCAGGTCAAATTGCCCCAGCTTTTTAATGGCCGAGGCCAGTACCATGGAAGTAGCCAGAGTGTCTGACCCGGCGAAGGCCCGGTCCGAAAGAAGAACGGCCCGGTCGGCCCCCATGGCCAGGGCCTCCCGCAGGTTTTCCCCGGCCGGCGGGGGAGCCATGGAAATTACCGTCACCTCGCCCCCGCACTTTTCCCTTATCTGTAGGGCGGCCTCCAGCGCGTTTTTGTCCAGGGGGTTTATCACCGTGGGAATGCCCTGCCTGACCAGGGTTTTGGTGCCGGGGTCAATCTCCACCTGGTGGTAGTGAACCGGGCTGGGCACAGGTTTTATACAAACCGCTATTTTCAGTGCGCTCAATTTTAAGCAATTCCTCCTCGTCGGGTTATAGGTAAATCCATATAACTACGAAAGGGTGGCGGCAGCCACAATCACCTTCATTATGTTGGAGGTGCCGGCAGAGGGCAGCCCGGCCAGCCCGTCCCTGAGGTACCTTCCGGCCGGGTAATCGTTGAGAATGCCGTAGCCTCCCATGTTGTCCATGTTCCTCTTGGCGGCCCTGACCACCGCCTCGGTGGCGAAGTACTTGGCCATGGCCAGATCAACGTCACAGCGCTGATTGGCGTCCTTCAGGGAAAGCGCCTTATAGGTCAGAAGCCTGGCCGCCTCGTAGTCTATCCTTGTCTCGGCAATTGAAAACTGAATGGCTTGCAGTGATGATATGGGCTTTCCGTAGAGCGTTCTTTCTTTGGCGAACTTGACCATATCCTCCAGGCAGGCCCTCAGTATCCCCAGGCTTATGGCCGACATCCCGGCCCTGCCAACCTCGCTTATGGTGCCCAGGGCCACCCTCTGCCCCTTGCCCTCTCCACCCAGTATGGCCTCGGGGCTGACACGGCAGTCGTTTATCATCAGGTCCCCCATTATGGAAACCCTGAGCCCCAGCTTGTTTTCCTTGCGCCCGTGTGCAAGTCCGGGATTGCCCGACTCCACTATAAAGGCTGTCAGGGCCGGTCTTCCCTTCTGGTCCGCACCGGTTTTTACAGTTACTATATTTACATCGGCAATGCTGGAGTTGCTGGCAAAGCACTTGCGCCCGTTAAGCACCCATACCCCGTCCACCAGCTCACCGGTGGACAGGTGTCCGGCGAGGTCGGACCCGCCGGTGGGCTCGGTCACCGAAAGAGCGGAGATTTTTTCCCCTGAAGCCAGGGCCGGAAGGTATCTTTTCTTCTGTTCTTCGTTACCGAATTCCAAAATAGCGGCGACCCCCAGCTGGTGAGTCATCATAAACATGGCAAACCCGGCTGAATATCTGGCAATTTCCTCAAGAAGTATCGCCCGCTCGGTGTAACCCATCCCGGCTCCGCCGTATTCCTGGGGTACAAATACCCCGGCGAACCCCAACTGTCCCAATTTTTTAAATACATCCACAGGGCAGATGTCTTCCTCATCCCACTTTGACGCCATGGGGGCCACTTCTGCCTCCACAAACTCCCGGACCGCCTTGCGCAGCAGATCCTGCTCATTGCTGAAACTGAAATCCATCCGAATATACCTCCTTCTGGATTCTGGATTCCGACCCGAAATTCCGGCTCCCTGGAGTTATACGCTATTTTTTCTTCTCCGGCCCGGGTATCTCTTCCGTTATACCGGCCAGAGACCTGGCTAACCCGGCAAATTTGTCCACCTGGGTGAGAGACCTTACCACCAGCCTGGCCCCGTCCGGAGAACCTCCCCCGTGCATACATCCGGGAACCCCGGCCCCGATGGTCAGCCACTCGCTGAGGCGGGCAGCCCTGAACCTGCTCTCGGCCGAAGCGGATCCGGCTTTTAAGTATTTCCGCACCACTTCACCGTATTCAGGGCTGAAAAAGTCCCTGGCAGACGGCAGGCAGCCGGTCTCCACAATCCCTCCCCCTATTTCCTGGCATAACCTCTTTGTCTCGTAGGGCAGGGTGGCCACGTGAACCTTGTTGGTGTGGGCAAGCAGCGAATCAGCAGCCCAAACCCCGGAGGGGTGGGCGAACCCCATGGCGATGGCCCCTATGCCCAAGCCGTAGGTGGTTTCATTATTGACTGACATCTGTACGATTTTATCGCCGAAGGTCCGGGCAGAAAGGCCGTTAGCCCTGGCCACAAGGGCGGCGGCACCTATCATCACATCGCCCTGCCCTGCCACGCAGGCGCCTATGCAGGCACTGTAGTTGGCGGTGAAATACTGTATGATCTTCCTGGTATACTCCACCTCCCCGCAAAGGAACACCCTCTCCCGGGGCACGAAAACATTGTCGAAGTACAAAAAGCCCTGGGTAATACCTGTGACTCCGGGCACGTCCGGGTCGTCCCTCATCTCCCGCTCGTCGCTGGGGTGCCTGGCCTCCAATATGGTCAATCCCTCAATGTCACGGGGCACGGCGAAACTGACCGCGAAGCTTTCCTCACCGGGTCCGTAGGCAGTGCCCGGTATGACAAAAATCTCGTTGGAGGCGGCCGCTCCGGCGATCATATGCTTGGCTCCCCGGACAACTATACCGTCTTCCCTCTTTTCCACCACCCTGACGTTTACATCAGGGTCTTCCTGCTGGGTCGCCTTGAGCCCCCGGTTCCCTTTGGCGTCGGTGAGCGCGCCTGCCACCACCAGCCCGTTTTCCTGGGCGTGCAGTATCCATGACTTAAGCCTTGACTGGTAGTCGTTCCCGGCCTTTTTGTCCAGATCCCAGGTGACAGCCCACATCACGTTAAAGGCGTTCCAACCCGCGCAAAGCCCCCCGGTGCAGGTGCCTGTGAGGTGGTACATGGCCCTCTTGAGACGTGAGTTGTTAATCATATCTTCGGCGCAGGTCATCAGGGAATTGTGACGGTGTACCCTCTCCCCTGTAAGGCTCGATATTGTTGTAAACAATTCGGAGTATTCCGGATTATGAGCCGCTTCTATTCCCCTGGCGTGGCTTTCAACCACCCTTTTTGTGGCCCAGTGGGTGGTCACATCCTCAATTTTTTCCCCGAACTTGTAAATATTGGGCCTCATCAATCTCAGTGACTGCAGGTATTCCTCCCGGGTTTTAAGCGCCATTTCATCACTCCTCCTTCCGAGCAAAATGTTATGACTGCAAATAAAGTTATTGCAAAACAAGTGCCAACAACAGAGCTTTGACGTCTTAATGTCAGTATACTTTAATAATCCTGTCCAAAACCGTATTCCGGATCATTGCCCGCTCACAGCACCAAAGGCACAAAGAATCCCCGGACACCAAAAACCGGCAGACATGTCAACAATGCTTTTCATTGCAAATCCGGGCCCCTGCAGTTCCCGGGAATATTTAAATCATATAAAAAATAAACAGTTTGCGGTCTGTCTATTTAATTTATATACAAATTAAACAGTAATCCCGGAGCTTCTAATTCATAGGTTCCGCACAGGAGACATTGTATCCTGCGCCACGGAGCCATGCCCCTGCGGAAGGACCAGTTTGCGGCTGCACGGCATTCACGGTAGGCTGTGGGCTATATAGTGCTGGGTGGATTACTGACCGACCGGTGGGGCAGAAAGCCGGTGCTGCTCCTGGGATACGCACTGGCAGCCATCACCTGGCACCCCCTTTCAACTCTGCTCAAATCCGGCGACTTGCTGCTCATGGCCCTTGTCCCCATTATGCTTACCACTTATTCAGCCATGTACTACAGTCCCTACGGGGCACTGTTCCCTGAGATGTACCCTGCCAAGGTCCGGTACACCGCCCTGTCTCTTGCCTACCACGTTCCCATAGGAATATTCGGGGGCCTGGCCCCGTACGCCATGACTTATTTTGTTACAAGATTCAACGACCCCATTGCCGGAGTGTGGTACCCGGTAATAGCCACCGGGCTGTCCTGCGTAGTTGCCTCAGTTTTCATGAGAGAAACAAGACAGGTTGACATATACGAGTAACCCCTGTAAAGCCGCTGCCGGACAATTCACCGATTGTCCGGCAGCGGCTTTTTTGAAAGATACAGGAAATTATGCTCCAAAGGAATTCTGCAGATAATTTCCTATACACGGGGGTTTCACGGGGGTGTGCCCCCTTGCTTTAGTGCGGGGTTGAGGACGTGTCACCGTCCGAAGGGGCGGCAGCCCCTTTTGTTCGCAATCTATGTCATGAACCTGAGCCACTGGTTGGTAAAATGCCCGCTGGTAATTTTTTGCAGGCGGGTAATGGCCGAAAGCGCGTTTTTAAGAAGCGACTGCTCTATGATGCTTAGGTTGTACGGGTTTATAAAGTTATCGGCATTTTTCCCCTGCTTGACCTTCTTTATGTTTTCCCTTATACGCAGCATCATCAGTATTTCATAGGCATTCTGTACATATTCAACATCTTCTTCGGGTAAAACACGGTTTTTCTTTATCAGTGAAAGCCTCCCCAGAGTGGAGGGGTCCGAAATCTCGCTTTTCACGGCAAATACACGGACGCAATTGACAATATGCCTGCAGACAGCCTTGAGGTTTAGTTCATTTTTGTTGGGCCCCGACTTTTCGGTCACAAACCCCCCGAATATGGTTAGCGGCACCTTGACCTGCACTTCATCTGCCGTTAAAAAGTGCCAGGCCTTAACCGGCTTTTTGAATACCTCAAAAATCTGCCCCCAGAGGTCCTGGGCCAAATCCTTTTTACCATATACCGGCCTGAAATCCAGCAATATGGTCAAAAGTCTCGTGTCCTCGGGCTCGGCGCGGGTTATCCAGATACTGACCACATCCTTCCACTGGCTTATGGAGCGGCACCAGAGGGGATTTGAGGCCATGGTGCCCCCCTTGCACCAGTCAAAACCTGCCCTCACCAGTTCCTCCACCACAATTCCGCCCAGTATCTTAAAATACTTCGCACTTTCAGGGTCGCAGTCTGCGTGGATTATGCCATTGTCCTGGTCGGTGCGAAGGGTCTGCTCCTTCCTGCCGGCGCTGCCCATGTTAATCCAGCAGTAATCGGCAGGCGGCGGCCCGTAGCCCTTGCGAATCATTTCCTGCTCACACAGCTCGATCACCCGGCAGGTCAGACGGTCGTGCATCTCGGAGATTATTTCAAACAGTTCAGGAACCGAAGCCCTTTCTGCCACCAGGGCATTGAGTAGGTTATCCACCTCCTGCCCGTAAATGGCCAGTTCATCCAGGTTCTTGGCCGACTCTATCTTGTCCGTAACCCACAGGCTGCCCGTGCTCCTGGTCCTGATGAGGTCTCCCAGCGTCAGGATACCTGCCAGTTTATCCCCGTCCATTACGATCATGTGCTTGACCTGGTTCTTGACAACGGCCAGCAGCGCCTGGAAATAGAAGTTATCCGGCCTCAGTATCACCAGCTTTTCTTCCATCACCAGGTCCGCGGTAAGATCTTCAGCCTGCCAGGAGGAACGGGTAAGCACCTTGTGCACCAGGTCTTTTTCCGTTATAAGCCCCACGGGGTATCCCCTGTCATCCACCACCACCACCGAGCTTATCCTGTTTTCGGCCAGCAATGAAGCCACCTGTGAAACAGTGGCGTGAACGGGGCAGGTAACCGGGGACCTTTTCATCAACTCGCTTATTCTTTTGCGCAGAAGGGGTGATTCCACAGTGCTGTATGCATCGTACGACTGCTGCGCCACCGACTCTTCATAAAGCATGCGCAGCCTCTCCGCAAGAAGAGTGGTGAAAAAGCTCGAAAACTCGGGGTGGCTGACTATTATCTCTTCTATCTTGTCCTTGGGCACCAGAAGGCAGGTCATATCCTCGGCCGCCCTTACCGATCCCCCGTAAGACTTTCCCGTTAAAAGGGCTGTTTCACCGAAAAAATCGTGCTGACGGCGGATGCTGACAACCGACTCCTGCCCCTTGCTGTCGGTAATAGTCACCTCACCCTGCCCGGACGCTATCAGGAAAAGTATTTGGAGGCTTTTTTGACCCTGCCTGAATATATACGCTCCTTTTGGGTAGGTCTTTACCTCAACGGTTTTTGCCAGTTCTAAAAGAAAATTTTCGTCCAGAGTGTTAAAAGGAGCGCAGGACTTTAATACCTGGAGTACATCATAGTCCATAACACTGCTCCTGCTCTCAACAAATTAACTAAAAGCGCCATAAAAATAATCTATACAGGTATTTGATATTTTTTCACTTTCATGTAAAACGTTCTCCGGCTAATCCCCAAGGCCTTTATGGCATTGCTTTTGTTGCGGTATTTTTTAACAACCCTGGCTATAACCTCCTTCTCCAACTGCTCAACCAGCTCCGGCAGTTTCTCCTTCTGCCAGTCGGGGTTATTGATATTAAGCTGTGTTTTTTTCAGATAGTTGGGAAGATGGCCGGTGGTTATCATGCTGCCCGAACATAAAATGACGGCATGTTCAATGGCGTTTTTTAATTCCCTTATATTCCCGGGCCAGTCATGTCCTGTCAGAATATTCATTACCCCGGAAGACACGATAACTTTTTCCTTGTTGTGCTCCCTGCAAAACTGTCTTAAAAAGTGCTCCACCAGAATAGGGATATCATCCTTGCGCTTTCTAAGAGGAGGTAAAAAAATGGGGATGACATTCAGCCTGTAGTAGAGGTCTTCTCTGAACTGCTTTTTCAGCACCATGGTTTCCAGATCTTTGTTTGTTGCAGAAATTACCCTGACATCAACCCGAATTGTCCCGCTACCACCTACCTTCTCAATTTCTTTTTCCTGCAAAACCCTGAGAAGCTTGGCCTGCATGGCGGGGCTCATATCCCCCACCTCGTCCAGGAATATGGTGCCTCTGTGGGCAAGCTCAAACTTGCCCCTTTTTCCTCCCTTTTTCGCCCCAGTAAAGGCCCCCTCGTCATATCCGAACAGCTCGCTTTCCAGCAGTGACTCGGGAATGGACGCGCAGTTCACCTTCACAAAGGGGTAATCCTTTCTTATACTGCTTTTTTGTATGGCCTGAGCCAGTATTTCTTTACCGGACCCGCTTTCACCCCTTATCATCACCGTGGCGTCGGTGGGGGATGCCGTGGAAGCCAGCACTAGAGCCTTGCGGAAATAACTGTTGTTCCCCACCAGTATGTTGAAAGGATCGGGCAGTCTGTTTTCCGATTTCAGTTCTTCGCACAAATACTGGGCTATGTCACGCATCCGCTGCAATTCGTTGCTTAGATTTATGGTTTCGTATATGTTTCTGAATATTGAAACAACTCCTTCCAACCTGCCATTGACATGAAAGGGGGTTATATTGGCCAAAACCTCCAGACCTATGGACTCAATCAGTATCTTTTGGTTAACTATCGGGGGATGCCCCTTTAAAACCTTTAAACAGGATGAGGCCGGCTCCACGTCGTCCATTTTTCTGCCTATAATTTTTCCGCCGGGAACCCCCACAATGTTTGAATAGGCATGGTTGACATAGACTATGGTCCCGGCTGAATCTATTATCAGTACACCTTCGTGCAGAGCGTCAAATATGTTTGGCAGGGGGATGAACTCAATAATCCTTGACAGCATCTGTACCGCCCTGCCTTCCCGGGAAACAGCCCCAATCAACTTTTTTTCCGGACCCAGCACAAAGATTTTGGATTTGCCGACGTCTTTAAAAAACCTGACCAGTTCCACTGCGTTTTCATTGAAGGATATGGTCTCATTTACCGGCTCAATCAGTTGTTTGAGCAGGCTATGCTGAATACTCCCCTTTAAGCGCCGGCCAAGTATTTTTCCCATCAGGCTTCCGTTTTCATCGACCACAATCACGTTTTCACCCGCAGGATAAAACCCCGGCGGCCCGTTAAAACTGTATTCCCCCGGACCCAGCTTCAAAACAGGCAAAGATTTCACGGGTATGTCTATCATATCCTGAACCAACAACTGCCGTCACTCCCGAAAAAAGTTTAAGCTGAAGGCAGAACCTGACGCGGTAATAAGCCCTAAATTTAGAATTATTGTATATTCCGCACGTACATTAATCAACCATATTTATCCATCATTATTCCTGCTTGCATTCAAAATTGCACTCCCCGCACTCCTGGTGACAGGGCTCAACCTTGATGACCACGTCGGCCTCGGACAACCTGGCCCCTATTTTACACTCCAGGTCCCTGCAGGTGTCGTAAATAACCCTTATGGGAAGGTCCCCTGGAAATACAAGGTGCACGTCTATAAACCTCTGAGATCCTGCCTTGCGGGTCCTCAGTTCATGATAATTCAGGAAATGCACCGAACTTTCTTCAAGCGCCTCTCCGATTATTTTTATTTCTTCCTCGGACAAGCCTTCGTCCACTATAACCCGAAACGATTTTCTGACAAGGTCAAAGCCGGCTTTAAGTATAAAAAGGGATACTCCCACCGCAATCAGTGGGTCCAGAATGATAAGCCCGGTGAATTCTATGGCAATAAGACCCGCGAAAATGGCCAGGGAGGTGTATACATCGGCCCTCAGGTGCCAGGCATCGGCCTCCAGGGCCGGTGAATTGGTTTCCTTTGCCACCTTCATCAGCTTTCCTGAAACCAGTGTGTTCACAACCACAGAAACCGCCATAACCGCCGTTCCAATTCCCAGCGAGTGAATTTCGGCCGGGTGGAAGAACCTGGGTATAGCCTCCACCATAATAACTACGGCGGCAATAATAATAAGCAGCGCCTCGATTATACTCCCCACGTTTTCAAATTTGCCGTGCCCGTACGGGTGGTCCTTGTCGGCGGGTTTGCTTGACTGCCGGACCGAGAGATAGTCTATAACCGAAGCCACAAGGTCTATCCCTGAGTGCAAGGCCTCGGAAATAACGCTCACCGACCCCATTTGTATCCCCACCGCCAGCTTGAGTACGGTGAGACCCGAGTTTGACGCAATGGACAGGCGCGCCGCCTTAACCTTTTTATCCATTTCTGCCCCCCTGAGCATAACACCGGGACAAGCGGGTTGATAAACAATAAACCCCGTGGTACAGTAAATAACGTCCCACGGGGGCTCAAATTTTACCCGTTGCCTTCCGGCCCGGTCAAAGAGACCTGACAGATTTTTATTGTTTTGAACAGCTTTCCATTAAAGGAATTTTAACACCGGTTATTGCTCAAAGTCAATACTTCGGAGCTGACCGGTACAAGCACCCGCCGGAAAAAACATTGACAAACAAATCTTTTTTAAGGTAATCCAATTGTAACAAAAACGTAACATTTCGGATCCGGGTTTGCAATATTTTCTGTCTAAAATATAATCAAGAAATTAAAAAAGGAGGGAGTTCAATGAACAAAAAGTGGATTGCTGTAATTGTCCTGTTAGCCCTGGGAGTCATTATAGCGGTGCCGGCACTGGCTGCCGATACTCCGGACAACAAATCGTGGTTCGACAGTATGTTCTCGGCGAAAAAAGCATATATCGACCAGGCCGTAAAGGACGGAAGGCTCACCCAGGAACAGGGGGAAGCCTGGAAAAAACACTTTGACGAAATGTACAATTTTCACCAGCAAAACGGTTTCATCTGTCCCATGGGCGGACCTGGATGGCAAAGGGGCCAGGGTATGGGATTTGGCCCCGGCAGGGGTATGGGCAGAGGCGGCGGAATGATGGGCGGATGGGGTTTTAACCAGGCTCCGGCTCCCGCCCCGGCGCAATAACGTAAAAAAAATTTTAAAATCCATGGATTCAGGCTGCCGTATTTCTCCGGCAGCCCCTTTTTATGCCGGGGGTATTTTCAACTGCCTGAGAAATAATAAGCATATGAATACGGAAAAGCAGTCAATATCTACATTTAAAGTGGCGGCCGCCTACATCGGCACCATAGTGGGGGCAGGCTTCGCCTCGGGCCAGGAGGTGATGCAGTTTTTCACATTTTTCGGCCTGGGTGGAATTCCCGCGATGCTGCTGGCAACGTCCATGTTTGTATTCTTCGGCTACATAATACTTGAGCTGGGCCGCAGGCTTGAGGCCCGTTCTCACCTCGAGATCATGCGTCATGCCGGGGGGCGCTTTTTAGGGCAGGTTATAGACGCGGTAATCACCTTTTTTCTGTTTGGGGCGCTTACCGCCATGACAGCCGGGTCAGGGGCCATTTTCGCCGAGCAGTTCGGACTGCCGTATATACTGGGCAGCCTTGTAATGGCAGCGGCCACGGTTTTTACGGTGCTTCTGGGCATACACGGCGTTATCACGGCAATAAGCTTTGTGGTTCCCTTCCTGCTGCTGTCGGTGCTGGGGATTAGCATAGCGTCCCTTTTGTCCGGCCCTGTAAGTATCTCGGAGATAAACCGGTGGGCCGCCGTATCCAGGCCACCGGTGCCGTTTTGGCCCCTTTCAGCCATAGTGTACGTGTCATACAACCTGGTGCTGGGGGTTGCAGTGCTTGCGCCCATGGGAAAGTTGGCCCGCAACAACCCGGATGTGCTCAAAAAAGGGGCCATATACGGCGGAATAGGGCTCGGAATCGGGGCGCTGGCCATCAATATGGCCCTTCTCACCTTTGACCCGGCCGTTTCCGGCTATGAAATACCCCTGGTCCGGATTGCCGCCGGGCTGTCTCCCCTGGTGCAGAGCGTGTACAGCATCATACTGCTGGCCGAGGTATACACCACTGCGGTGGGCAGCCTGTATGGCTTTGCTGCCAGGATTGGCGACCCGGAGAAGGCGGGCTACAGGTGGCTTGTAATCGGAACCGGTATCGTTGCCCTGGCCGCCGGACAGCTGGGTTTCACAAACCTTGTCCGGGTGTTGTACTCGGTTGTGGGCTATGCCGGAATCCTGATGCTGGGCGGCCTGGCCTACGGATACGTCAGGGAGCGCCTGGTCCCTCAGCCGGCCTTTAAGCCGGGCCCCGGGGATAATAATAAGTCCGGGCCTTAAAACAAGCGGCGGATTACTCCGCCGCTTGTTAATTGCATTTAATTTCAGACCCTCATCTTGCGCAGCTTTTCCACCCTCTCCTCAATAGGCGGGTGCGTACTGAAAAGCCTTGCCAGTGAGGCCCCGGAAAGGGGATTCACAATAAACAGGTGCGAGGCAGCCGGGTTAACCTGCATGGGAATGTGATGAGCCGCTGACTGCAACTTTAATAAGGCGTTGGCCAGCCCTGAAGAAGAACCCGCGATCTGTGCCCCGGTGGCGTCTGCCCCGAATTCCCTGGAGCGGGATATAGCCATCTGAATTATCATGGCAGCTATGGGAAAAACAATGGCCATAATCAGCGCCCCCACAATACCGCCGCCACCTTCCTCTTCATCATCTCCACGCCCCATGCCGAAGATGGCTCCCCACTGCAGGGCATTGCCTATCATCGAAATGGCGCCGGCAAAGGTGGCCGCCACAGTACCCACCAGCACATCCCTGTTTTTGATGTGGGCCAGTTCGTGTGCCAGCACGCCCTCAATCTCCGACCGGTTCAAAAGCCTCATTATGCCCTCGGTTACAGCAACCGCGGAATTAGCCGGGTTGCGCCCGGTGGCGAAGGCATTGGGCTGGTCGGAAGGAGTAACATATAGTTTGGGCATGGGAAGCCCCGCCCTCTGGCTGAGCCTCCTCACCATTTCATAAAGCTCCGGGGCCTCGGACTCGGATACCGGGTATGATCCGGTCATTTTTATGGCAATCTTGTCACTGTAGTAATACCCGAAGAAATTCATGGCCAGCGCGATCAGGAAAAACAGAAACGCGCCGGAATTTCCCCCAATGGCATTGCCCATCAGAACCAGCAGTACGGTCAGCACACCCATCAACAACCAGACCTTAAGGGTATTCATAAAATAACACCTCCGTAAATAACTGGGTTATTTAGATCCGGAATTTCAATCTGCAGTGATCTTGGTATTTTCCCTCCCCCGTCTCCATATTAGTATTGACATTTTGTTTACTCACTTTTCTTTGGCTGTCGCATATCTCCGACGGCATAATAAAAAGGCCTTTATCACCAGTTAAATGATGGCAAAGGTCTTGCTAACAACTCAGATCTTCGTATGCACTCCGAAGTTGCCGGCATAGCCGAGGAGAACCCCCCTGTGATGTCGGCTGATGCAGTTAAAGCTACTCCCCTTATTGATATTATTATACCTGACAGTATATAGACCCGCAAGGGAGGAAAATACCATATAATGCCCTCAATTTCTTTATCATGCCTTGTTTTAGAAGGCTGTACCCATCTTTTTTATGCCGAACAGGCCCGGGCCCGTTCTAATTTACCCTTTCGCCAACATTGCCGGGGGGCGATTCGCCGGTTATAATATTTCCCCTGGCCAGGGAAGCAAAAATACCGGCAAAGCAAAGGGCGGTAAATACAATAAAGGCGGTCCTCGAACTCTTAACCAGCATAGCGGAATGTTCCGGGCTTAATTTCACGTTCCCAACGTAGAAGGCAATAATCAGTGTTACCACGGCCATACTGACAGCTTGTCCGGTAAGCCGCATGGTGCCCAGCGTAGACGAAGCCACACCGTAAAACCTTTTTTCCACCGAACCCATCACGGCATTGCTGTTTGGCGACGAAAACAATGCGAAACCCGTTCCCAGGAGCGCAAGGTTAATCATCACCAGCCAGATGGGAGTGCCGGCGGTTAAAAAGCAGAAGAACAGGAGTCCCAGCGTAGTCAAGGCCATCCCCCAGGAAGAAACTATCCGGGGCTCCACCCGGTCGGAAAGCCGCCCCGCAAAGGGCGAAAGCAGGGCCATAATAACCGGCTGGGAAAGCAGTATCAGCCCGGCAGCCTGGGAGTTGTACCCCATCACCACCTGAAGGTGCAGCGAGAGCAGGAACCCCACGGCGAAGGTGGCGCTGTAGTTGATCAGCGCCGCCAGGTTGGAAAAGGCGAAGGTGGGATTCCTGCTGAAAAGCCTTATGTTTAAAACCGGGTATTCCAACTTCATTTCATACATTATGAACAAGACCAGAATAATTATCCCCGCCATCAGTACATACCCAGCCCAACCCGTGTTGGAGACCGAAGAAACCCCGAACATGAACATGACCAGACCCGCCGAATAAAGCACAGACCCGGCCAGGTCGAATTTTTCCCCCCTGGCCCCGGCCCATTCGCCTGTAAGCTTTGAGTATGTAAAATAAACAATGAAAAGACCCGTGATGAAATTAAAGTAAAAAATAGACTGCCAGCCCAGGTTGTGGGTAATAAGCCCTCCCAGCACCGGTCCCAGCGACAACCCTGTATACACCGTGGCCACCGTTATTCCCAGCACCCTGCCCCTTTCCTGGGGCGGGTAAACCGAGGTCAGTATCGCCATACCGGTGCCGAAAATCATTGCGCTCCCTACTCCCTGAAGAATCCTGAAAACAATTAGCGCCTCCACCGACCAGGAAAGCCCGCAAAAAAGAGAAGATACTGAAAAAAACAGCATTCCGGCCAGAAATATTTTTTTACGGCCCATAATGTCGGCCAGCCTTCCGAAAGGCACCAGAAAGGCCGCCGAAGCCAGGAGGTAACTGGTAACCACCCAGCTCAGAAGGATGGCGCTGCTTCCAAATTCATTGCCGATGGAAGGAATGGCAAGGTTTATGGCGCTCCCTACAAAAGGCGTGAGAAAGGAAGCCATGGCGGCCACCAGCAACGTGTATCTTTTTAATGAAGCATCCTGGTTCATATACTGCCTCCCGGTTCAGTTGCCGGACGTCGGTCATCAGTCGTTTCCCCTACATTTTTCCGCGGCGGCCTGGGGCCGAAATACTGGTAGAAATTGCACTGTATCCTGCCGTTGTAGAGTTTTCTTTTTTTGTCGGCGCTCCTCCCGAACAGGCGTTCAAAGCCGGGATGGGCCGTAAGTATATAGTAAGACCATGTGTCCAGGCGCTTGAACACCGGCCCCATCTCCCTGTACAGCCGGTCAACCTCGGGCTTTTCTCCCAACCTGATGCCGTACGGGGGATTGCATATTATATACCCGTATTTGTGCCTGGACCGCAGTTCCGAGACCGGCTTTGCCTGGAAAGTGACAATCCCTTCAAGCCCGGCCTGGCGGGCGTGATACCGGGCAAGGCTTAAAACCTTTTCATCAACATCAAATCCGTGCACATTGATTTTCAAATCCCGGGCAATAAGGTCCCTGGCCTCCTCTCTTGCCTTACGCCAAAGTGAGGGCGGAATAACCTGCCACTTCTCGGCGTCAAACTCCCTGTTCAGTCCCGGCGCAATGTTAAGGCCGATAAGTGCAGCCTCGATGGGAATTGTTCCGGACCCGCAAAAGGGATCTATAAGGGGGCGGTCCGGGCGCCAGCGGCTCAGCATAACCATGGCCGCCGCAAGGGTTTCTTTCAGGGGAGCCTCGCTGCCCAGCTTCCTGTAACCCCTTTTATGCAGCCCGACGCCGCTGGTGTCAATTGTAAGCGTGGCTACATCCTTGAGCAGCGCCACCTCCACCCTGTAACGGGGACCGCTTTCCTCAAACCAGCTCTTTTTATACTTTTCTTTCATTTTTTCCACAATGGCTTTTTTCACAATGGCCTGGCAGTCAGGCACGCTGAAAAGCCTGGAATTAACCGATTTCCCCTCCACCGGAAAGGTGGCGTTCACCGGTATCCAATCGGGCCAGGGAAGGGCCTTTGTCTCCTGAAAAAGATCTTCAAAGGTCTCCGCCCTGAATTCCCCCATTCTTAAAAGAACCCTGTCGGCGGACCTGAGCCATAGATTTGCCCTGCATATGGCGGTCAAATCGCCCGAAAAGGTCACCTTTCCGTTTTCCACGGCCACATCCTCGTAACCCAGGTCCTTTACCTCCCGGGCAACCACCGCCTCCAGCCCGAAAGTAGCCGTTGCAATAAAATGTATTTTTTTCATATATTCTCCCGTTTTATTTTGGCCTGTTTATTGACTTCTCTGTAAGATAAATTTTTCCTTTTAAATTTTTCACCGGATTCAGGATAAACTGACATGGTTCTTTACCCTGACGGGATATAATACCTCTATATTGCGGGCGTATCCCCAAATACGGTTATGTCACCAAAACAACCATTTTTTGAGGAGGTTTTCAAGTGAAAGCATTAGTTGTTTACTGCCACCCCAACCCTGCCAGCTTCAATCACGCCGTGCTGGACCTGGTCACCGGAGAGCTGCAGAGGAGGGGAGCACAGTATAAGGTCAGAGACCTGTACGCATCGGGCTGGGAACCCCGCCTGAGCGCCGCGGACTTCCAGCAGATCTTCAGCGGGAACGTGCCCGATGACATCGGTAAAGAGCAGGAAGATGTTAAATGGGCCGATGTACTCTTCTTTATCTTCCCCGTATGGTGGTATTCCATGCCGGCGATTTTGAAGGGATGGATAGACAGGGTTTTCAGCTTCGGATTTGCATACCACATGACAGAGGAGGGTCCCAGGGGCCTTCTGAAGGGCAAAAAGGCTGTTATAATCACCACCTCCGGGGCCACCAGGGAAATGGCGGAGGCCGGCGGGCTGGACCAGTCCCTTAAAACCAACATAGTAAACGGGATAATGGGATTTTGCGGGATTACAGGCGTGGTCCACAAAAACCTCTATGGAGTGCCCTACGTAAGCGATGATGACCGTAAAAAAATGCTGGAAGATACAAAAGCCATGCTGACAGACCTCAAGCTGTAAAAAAGAAAAGCCCGCCTTAACCGGCAGGACTGTTCTCCTAAGAACAAAAGGGGCTGCCGCCCCTTCGGACGGTATCACGTCCTCAACCCCGCACTGAAGCAGGGGGGTACACCCCCTTGAAACCCCCGTGATAGGAAATTTTCGGCAGTTTATATTTTTAGTAGGGTATCCGGAGGGGGAATAAAGAAATGAGACCTCTGGAGGTTTCTTCGTAAGAAGTAGCCTGCTCCCAGGCAGGGAGTGAGGTCTCATGATAAAAATCCGGCAACTGGTAATGGTGGTCCTTCTTTTAGTACAAAGAATTTTTGAGGTGTTAAAGTCAGCAAATAATCTGGAGGATTTGGAGGGGCAGATCCAGGTATTAGTCCAAAAAGCTGCCGGGAAGCTCTTGGTAGAAGCATTGCAAGAGATAGACAAGATATAGCATGTGGAGCTTGTGCAGTAAAACACAAATATCAATTTTGTTTACTGATCACTTCACCCATCACCCGGCCGAAAATCTGGGCCGCTTTGGTCCCCCCCCACGTCTTAAGATAGTGGTCCAGGTCCATGTCTTTTTCGTCGTAACCCACCCATACAGCACAGGTATACCTGTCCACGTACCCCACAAACCAGGCGTCCTTATTGCCCCTGTTCCCTTTAAACTGGCCGCTGTCCGGAAGTTCGGTGGTTCCGGTTTTTCCGGCCACCTCATACCCCTCCACACCGGCCTCGGTACCTATGCCGCTCCGTACAACCGACTTCAATGCCTCTGTCATCATGGACGCGGTGTCCGGCTTCATCACGGGGACGGGCTGCGGAGGCCTGTATATTACCTTTCCGGAGGCATCCTCAATTTGAGTTATGGCATGAGGAGGTATATAGTATCCGCCGTTGGCAAAACAGGCGTAAGCACCGGCCATTTCCACAGGCGATACCCCCCTGGTGAGCCCCCCCAGGGCCAGGGCCAGGTGCCTGTCCCTTTCATCCAGCTTTATACCCAGCTTTAATGCAAATGAAAATCCCCGGTCAATCCCGATGCGGTCCAAAAGCCAGACTGCAGAGAGATTTCTTGACCACTGCAGCGCCCTCTCCACGGTGATGCTTCCCCAATACTCATCGTCGTAGTTGCGGGGGGAGTAACCTTTCCAACTGCGGGGGGAGTCGTCAACCAATGAATCCAGGCGGTACCCCAGCTCGAATGCCGGCCCGTAAACCGCCACAGGCTTTAACGTGCTGCCGGGCTGCCTTTTCATCTGGGTGGCCCGGTTAAACCCCCTGGCGGCCTCGTAGGTCCTTCCGCCCGACATGGAGATTATCTCACCCTTTTCACTGTCCAGCAGCACAAGGGCGTTCTGTATTTTTTCATCCTCAAAGTACTCTCCGGCCAAAGCGCTGTCTACCAGCGACTGAACTTCCGGGTCGTAAGCCGTCCTTATCCTCAGGCCCCCGCCGAAAACAGCTTCCCTGCCCACCAGCCTGACAGCCTCATCCACAACGTGGTCGATGTAAAAGAATTCCCCATTTTTTTTATCGTTCTTATTCCTGTCCCGCAGTTCAAGGGGGGCCTGGCGGGCCTCCTCGGCCGCCTTCCAGTCCGCATAGCCCTGGGCCACCATTTTGTCCAGAATCACGCCCCGCCGTCCCTTGACACCTTTGGGGTGGGTGTAGGGGTTGTAATGCCCCGGGGCCCTGGCCATCCCGGCCAGCGTTGCGGCCTCGGCAAGAGTAAGGTCTTTTACATCTTTATTAAAATAATACTTTGACGCAGCCTGTACCCCGTATGTCCCTTCCCCAAGATAAATACCGTTTAAGTAAAGCCCCAGTATCTCGGATTTATCGTGGGAGTATTCAAACTGAAGGGCCATCAGGGCCTCCCTTATTTTACGGGCATAGGTTTTTTCGGAAGTGAGGTAGTATATCTTAATCACCTGCTGAGTGATGGTACTGCCTCCCTGTACTATCTCCCCCTGGCGCAAATTTCCATAAAAAGCCCTGATTATTGCCTTGAGGTCAACCCCGCTGTGCTGGTAAAACCTTTCATCCTCAACGGCTACAAAGGCGTTGCGGACGAAAACCGGTATCTGTTCAAGCGGAACCGGAACCCTGTTTACCTTACCGTACAGCTCACCCATTCTGTTTCCGTGACGGTCGTAAACAAATGAATTGATTTCAAGAGATGGCGGTTCCGCAGGCTGGCTCACAACATAGTAGGAATAGATGTATATGCCTGCAAACTCGAGAACCAGCACTATCAGAAGAAACGACAGGAATATTTTTATGTGCTTCAGCAATTTCTCACCCGCCGTGACACCATATGACAGAATACCCCAAATAACATATTATTGTAATCGGCTGAAAAAACCTTTTTTTAGCGTAAAAAAGCCGGCCGGAATATTTGTCCAGGTGAAACACAAACAAAAAAGCGCCTCCGGTTATCACCGGCGCGCCATGTTCTTACCGCAACCAACTTACTCCCTGTGTATCTCAATGGTCTTGTACAAATTACATTTTATCATAAATTAATAGTGATTCCTGGTGAATTTTCAGTATATATGTGCAGTTATGGTATAATTACTTAACAAACCTTGATGGGAGTGTCTTTGGATGGACATAAATACCGAATTAAGCTATCTGGCCATGAGCCTGGGGATCTACAAATTCGGCTGCGCCCCGGTATCGGCTTACGGCGGCGCACCCCCGGGCCACCAGCCCGGTGACGTACTGCCGGGAGCCAAAAGCACCGTCACCTTCGCTTACAGGTTGAACAACGGCGCCATTGAAAATCTCCCCAAAACAAGAAACCAGTACATGCTGGAGTTTACCGCGGCAAACCAGATACTGCTGCAGGCGGCCCATAAAATCACCCGGCTTTTTGAGGACAGAGGTTTTGTCAGCATCGGACTGGGGCCCGAGGCCGACATCGGAGACTACCCCAGGCTCAAAGCCGATTTTTCCCACAAGCATTCTGCGGTCATCTGCGGCATTGGAACCTTCGGGATCAACAACCTCCTCCTGGCGGGAAAAGCCGGCCCCAGGGTTAGACTGGCCTCGGTAATCACAACAGCGGAATTAAAATACAACAACACCCCGGCTGAGAATGCCTGCATATCCTGCGGACAGTGCGTGGAAAGGTGCCCGTCGGGAGCCCTTGGCCGGTGGGAGGGAAACTATTCCCCGCAAACCGGCTGGGTTATTGACAAGGAAAGGTGCGCCCACTACATGTTTGTCACCAATGCCGGCAAAAGGTGCGGCATGTGCATTGCTGCCTGCCAGGTTGAGAGGTGAGAGATTGGAGATGGGAGATGGGAGAAAAAACCGCCCAAATAACTTATAACTTAAGTACCGGGTACCTAATAACTTAAGTACCCGGTACCTAAGTTTTCCCCTATTCAGATCCCAGCGCCCTTCCCATTATGCTGTATATGCGGTCAACCATCTTCAGCCGGTTTCCGGGAAGGCCGGCTGCAAGAAAGGCGTTGTCGGCAATCTGTTCGACGCAGGACTTTAAGAATTCCTCGTCGGCGCCGCTGGCCCGGAGCCTTGCCAGTCGCACAATAACACTGTTCCTGGGGTTGATTTCCAACACTTTTGGCCCTATTCCCCCAAAATCCCTGTTGGCGGCCTGGAGTACCCGCTGCATGCTGGTGGTCATTACATGATCAGGGTTTACCACCACGGCCGGGCTGTCCACCAGCCGGCGCGACCCCCGCACCTCGCTTACTATATCACCCAGCACTTCCTTCATCCAGGCGGAAAGCGCGGAAATTTCTTCGGCGGTAAGCGCATTCACGCCGCCGTCCGGCGCACTGTCCTCCTCCTTGCCGGCTACCGGGGGCAGTTCCAGATTGGCCTGGTCTGCTGATACCAGTTTTTTACCCTCAAACTCGACCAACGCCGTCATGACAAAGTCGTCCACCGGCTCCAGAAGGTAGAGCACCTCGATATCTCTTTCCCGGAAGGCCTCAAGGTATGGCCCCGCCTCGATAATTTCCCGTGAAGGCCCGTTAATGTAGTAAATCATATTCTGACCCTCTTTCATTCGGGAGACGTAGTCGGATAATGACACCATCTCCCCATCCTCCGCACTGCTTGACCGGAAGCGAAGCAGTTTGGCCATCTGGCTGCGGTTGTCCGGGTCGCTGACACACCCTTCCTTGATAAACATCGAGAACTTGTCCCAGAAATCATTATACTTCTCCCTGTCCCTGGATGCCTCTTCCTCAAGGAAGGAGATAATCCGCCTGGTTAAAAACCTGCCCATTTTCCTGACGAGCCGGTTGCTCTGGGCTGTCTCCCTGGAAATGTTGAGGGGCAGGTCTTCCGAATCCACCACGCCTTTTACGAAACGCATGTACTCGGGCAGTATATCCCTGGCATTTTGCTGGATTAAAACCTTTCTGCAGTACAGGTTTATCCCAGGTTCCAGGCGTCCGAAGCCAAACCGCTCCATGTTGTCCCCGGGTATGAAAAACAGGGCGTTCAGCTGTATCGGGGCATCGGAGGACAGGTGCAGCCGGTAAACTGGATCGGTAAACGAGTTCGTCAGGAATTTGAAAAACTCGTTGTATTCCTGGTCCGTTATCTCATTTTTGTTACGGGTCCAGATGGCCTGAACGGTATTCACCCTCTGGCCGTTCACCGTTATACTGAATGGGACGAAATTGGAGTACTGCTTTATTATCCTTTTGATTTGTTCTTCCCGGGCGTACTCCTTGTCCTCCTCTTTTAGCGAAATAATAATCCTGGTCCCCCGGTTCAGCCCATCCGCCGGGGAAATGGTGTACCTGCCCGTCCCGTCCGAAATCCACTCCACACCTTCAGCGTCCGGTTTGTACGACCGGGTAAAGACACGAACACTGGAAGCCGCCATAAACACCGAATAAAACCCTACGCCAAATTGGCCTATCAACTGGGCTTCTTTCCTGTCACCCTCCGCCAACCTTTTTAAAAACTCCCTTGAACCGGAGTGCGCTATGGTACCCAGGTTTTCAATAAGTTCGTCCCTGGTCATGCCTATGCCGGTATCGGCAATGGTCAGGGTATTATTGCTTTCATCGGCTTCGATGGAAATCTCCAGGGGCAGGTCCTTGTCCACGTAATTGCTTTCCATCAGCGAAAGAAGGCGAAACTTCTCCAGGGCATCCGAAGCGTTGGATACCAACTCCCGTACAAAAATCTCCTTTTCGGTGTAAAGGGAGTTGATGACGATATCCAGAAGCTGCTTCACTTCCGCCTGGAATTCCAATTCCTGAGATTCCTTTTTAATTCCGGCAAAGTCCATCGATTCTCATTCCCCCTTTAAATAATCTTAATCTTCACTCGATGCCACGGCCCTGGCTTTTAAGAAAATCGAGCAGCTGGATAAACTGCATGTTCAGCAGATCACCAAAAGCAACCCCGGTCTCCCTGGATCTTTTCTGTATGACCGGAATCTGCCTATTCAGATACCGGGTGACTATAAATTCAACGATGTCGTCTTCCGAAACACCCGATTGCCGGGCAAATTCTGCAAGCTTTTCCTCTGCTTCCTCATTTAAAACCAGTTCAAACCCGCTTTCCTGTTCCATTCGGATGCTCCTTCCCTTATTAAACCACAGTGGGATTCCAGTTAATAATTATAATAAAACACCCCGGAATACGCAATTATTTCCGGTTATGTCAGTTCAGTGGCACCATGCTCCTCTTTCCGCCCGGTATCCAGAGGAAAAGCCAGCGGGGGCAGTGATGGCCGTGCAGCGGCAGGTTCGCTATTCCTGTTCTCACAAAAATCACCCTATTTATTATACAACAAACACATGTTCCAGATAAAGCATGATTGGCAGAAAAAAAACCGCTTCTAAAAGCGGTAATTTCCAATGTCGAATCCTCAAACATCGAAAAGACCCCACGACTTCTATGAATACCCAGCTGTAAGTTATTCTACTTTGAACTCTGGATTCTGGATTCCGACCCGCAATTCCTGCCCGAGGAGCTATTTTCAAACCATCCCACCGTATTGTGAAATAATTTCTTCCGCCTGCCCTATATTTTCTTCTGTGGTAACAAGAGTCAGGAGAACAGCTTTTCCCCCGGCAATCCCGTAATTATAGTTACCGATACCGCTGACCGAAGGGTCGGCAGCCAGGAGTATACGCTCGGAATCACTGAGTTCCTCGGCAGTGCTGTCGGAATATAGGGTGGGGCCGGTCCCTGTAACGGCCCGGTTGACAGGGTTGTTTACATGGGCGTCGGTTGTGGTGCCGTAACGTGAAACCCTGTCAACCTGCGGGCGGTCAAAACCGGCGTTTGCAAGGGTGTCGGCCGCCTGCCGGGCGGCGTCGCCGGAAGGAAAATAGGCCAGTATGGATCTTTCTCCAGGTGACAGTTGCATACAACACACCCCTTTTTTACCAAGAACTATGATCTACAAAGCATGAATAGACCCGGCCGGCTGCCGGGTCCCATAAACTATACCATTCTTTGAATTCCGTCGGCGTTGATTTTATTACTGCCGCTTGGCACATAAGTCTTGCAGCATGTTGACATGCAATTCCCAGCGGTTTGGGGAGCGAGCTGCTTCGCCATGGTGGCGTCAATCCGGTCGGGCTTGGCATTTGCAAAACTGTCGGTGGAAACAAGAATCTCGTTGGCCTTGCACATGTTGCCGTGAGCCCAGTAATGGCAGTCGTTGACAATGCAGTGAATGTGCTGATTCAACATATACACCCCCTACTTAATAATTTTTGAAACCGTCATTATTTTTGCCGGGGCGTCAAAATTTATGAATTGGTAAATATAGTAAAGGAGCAGTCTTGAAATTATCTGTAGTGCCTTTTAAGTTCCGAGGCATAAACGGACCCAGTTTTCCTGTTTTTATCCAGCCAGTTACTTAACAGTGTTTTGCCGGTGGCCTGTTGACGGGAAACCAGAAGGCCTGCCATAAACCCCTTCACCTCGTCCCCGGTAAGTATCACATCAACCTTTTTAGCAATTTCCCCATCCAGTCTAACAAATCCTTAACCATACCTTAACATTTCTTTAACAGGTATTTTGCGAGCGGCAAAGAATACAAAGACTTTGGAAAAAGGCCAAATCCTGCCGCTTTCGGAGGCGCATCTATGAACAGGGTGTTTTCCCTATCGGTTGCAGTATTATTAATAATCCTCGTTATCATAGGTTGCGGGAAAAGTGTCGATGAAAGGGAGAGTAAAAAAACGGTTCTCAGAATCGCCGGGTCAACATCGATGGTTCCCGTTTCGGAAAGACTGGCCAGGGCTTACGAGAAAAAACACCCGGGGGTCAGAGTACACATAGAGGGCGGAGATTCCACCCTTGGCATAAGGGGGGCGTCCGGCGGCATAGTGGACATTGGTTCGGTGTCCAGGCCCCTTACCAGGGAAGAAAGCAAAAGTCTCAAATCTTATAAGATAACCGAAGACAGCATCAGCATTATTGTAAACGAAAAAAATCCCGTCAAGGCATTGGCAATAAATGAAATAAGGGAGGTATTCAGCGGCACGATCAACAACTGGAGCATGGTGGAGGGCTTTAACACACCTATAACGCTAATCGGCAGGGAACACGGGTCCGGAACATACAGAGTATTTGAGGATATCGTAATGAGCAACACGCCGGTTGACGGGAAGACTCTGGTTATGACATCCACCGGGGCGGTACTGAGCACCGTGGCGAGGGACTCGAATGCTATAGGTTATGTTTCTTCAAACTATCATGCAGAAGGGGTAAGAAAGCTGGAGATCCATACCGGGGAAGACAGGGCTATAGCGTTAAAAAGGCCGCTTTTATATGTCATACCCGAAAACACAAGTGAACTTGCACTTGATTACATCAACTTCTGCACCGGAGACGAGGGAAGGCAGATAATAGCCGGCTACCTGGAAAAATAAGAATTTTGAGGGGAAACGACGATGTTTAATTTAAAAGGCTTATTCAAGAAAAAACAAAATGTTTTTTACGAGTACTTTTTAATCATAGCCAAGAACATTGTGATGGCCAATGACGCCTTTCAGGAACAGATGAAGAACCTGGAGGATCCTGTCAAGGCGGAAAATATCTCCCTACAGATAAAAACGGTGGAACAGATGGGGGACCAATACACCCACGAGGTAATTATTGAGCTTAACAAGACCTTCATAACCCCCCTGGAAAGGGAGGACATAATGGAGCTAACCCTACAACTGGACGACGTACTGGACTGCCTGGAGGTCTGCGCCTCCCATCTTGTGCTATACAACATAAGGGAAATGGATGATTACATGCGGCTTTTTACCCGCAACATCCAGATGTGCGTCCAGGAGCTGAACTCAGCCGTTCAATTGCTTGCACAGAACAAGCTCAAGGAGATGACCAAGCACACGCACAAGATAAACGACCTGGAAAACGCCGCCGATGACCTTTTGAGGGACGGCCTGAGAAACCTTTTCGCCACTTATAATGACCCGATAGAAATTATGAAGAAAAAAGAGATTTATACAATGATGGAGGCCTTTTCGGATTTCTGCGAAGATGTGGCAGACATACTGGAAGGGATAATTATGAGAAATTCATAGGAGTTATGTAAATATGGAAACGGCTCTTATACTAACGGTCCTGGTAGTGTTACTGTCACTTTCCTTTGACTTTATAAACGGGTTTCACGACACCGCCAACGCCATCGCCACCTCTGTGTCAACCAAGGCACTCTCCCCCAGAAAAGCCATTATACTGGCTTCCTTTATGAACCTTATTGGGGCGATGACTTTCACCGGTGTGGCCAAAACCATCGGCGGGCAGATAGCCGACCCATTCAAGCTGGAAGGCGGTCTGTACATTGTTGCCGCCGCCATGATAGCCGCCATTACCTGGAACCTGATAACATGGTACTATGGTATTCCCAGCAGCTCATCCCACGCCCTCATCGGGTCAATGGCCGGGGCGGTGGTGGCCGCGGCCGGTTTTCAGGCAGTAAATTTCGCGGGATTCATTAAAATACTCCAAGCCCTCATTTTCTCCCCGATACTGGCCTTTGCAGTGGGTTTTATAGTAATGAGCCTGATTAAGCTTATCTTCCGGAAGGCCAACCCTTCAAAAATAAACAGGCGCTTCAGGACAATGCAGGTCTTCACGGCTGCCTGGCAGGCGTTCAGCCACGGCACCAATGACGCCCAAAAGTCCATGGGGATAATAACCTTTGCCCTTATCGCCGGCGGGTTCCAGCAAAACCTCGACATACCGTTCTGGGTCAAGGTATCCTGCGCCGTGGCCATGGCCCTGGGAACATCGGTGGGAGGCTGGAGGATTATAAAAACAATGGGGACGAGAATAATCAAAATAGAGCCTGCAAACGGGTTTGCCGCCGATTTCACCTCAGCCTTTGTGATACTGATGGCAACGGTTCTAAAGATGCCTGTCAGCACCACCCACGTCATAGCTTCTTCAATCATGGGTGTGGGCGCCGCCAAGAGGTTCTACCAGGTAAAATGGGGCACAGCCCAGAAGATGGTGGCTGCATGGGTAATTACCCTGCCCATTACTTTTGTTATAGCCGCCGCAACCTTCCTTGTATTCCGGCTGCTGATGGCCATATTTTAAACCCGGTGCAAACTCAAA
Source organism: Bacillota bacterium (assembly GCA_049325055.1). Classification (GTDB taxonomy): domain Bacteria; phylum Bacillota; class Desulfotomaculia; order Desulfotomaculales; family Desulfocucumaceae; genus BRHc4a. Next base: position 16,463 of record JBMOPB010000052.1, on the reverse strand, counting down.
GCCCCCTTACCGGCATAAGGGGGCTTTATCATTTATTCGGACTCAATTTCCGGCCGGCGCCGGGCTCTGGCTCACCGCTTTCACATCAGCCTGACTGGACTGGCGGGCGTTTTTGATATCCTTGATAAACAAGTCAAAACACTGTTCGGCTTTTTCCAGTATATTTACCAGATTTTCTATCGAGTCCTCATCGAGGTTCTTAAAAACCTTCCCCAGCATTTCTATCCTGTCAGCGTTGATTTTCTCCACCAGATTCAGTCCGGCCTCGGTGGGTGTTATCTGCACCACCCGCCGGTCCTCCTCTCCCCGCTCCCTCACCACGTAACCCTTGCTATTGAGGCGGTCGGTGAGATTTGTTACAGTTCCCGGCGTTACACCCAGCATCGGGGCCAGGGATGTCACCGACCGGCTCCCCCGTTTATGAAGTATCTGCATAAGGTAAACTTCGGCCGGAGTCAGCCCATAACATGTAGGGCTGTCGATATACTGATAATACTTTGGAAAGATGCTTTCCAACCGCTGATAAATTGTTTTCATCTTGTTCATATGCATTTTTTAATCGCCCTCACAAATTGCTTGATATTAAATTAAAACAGTTGTTTTAACCGTTAAAAACCAAGCCATGTTTAATCTAATTCACATTAATATATAGTATCCTCCATTTTTCCCGATAAATCAATATCTGTATTATAATATCGATTTTACATTAAATTATAAAAAATATACATAATAACCTTATACTGCCAATTAAGGCCGGTATTTTGCCGCAACAGCCTCTGCCACCCGTATCCCGTCCACCGCCGAGGATATAATTCCCCCTGCATAACCGGCGCCTTCACCGGCCGGGTATAAGCCCTTAACCGAAGCCTCATGGAAATCGTTTCTCAATATCCTCACCGGAGATGAGCTGCGGGTTTCCACCCCGGTCAGCACGGCCTCGGGATGGGCAAATCCTTTTAGTTTCCTGTCGAAATGAGGAATGGCGCGACTTATGGTGGCAGCAACGTATTCGGGAAGGCAATGCCTTAAATCCGAGGGCACAACACCACGCGGGTAAGAAGGCATTACAGAACCCAGCCCGGTTGAAGGCCTCCCTTCCAGTAAATCCCCCACCAACTGAACCGGGGCCCTGTAGTCGCCGCCTCCAATCTCAAAGGCCTTCCTTTCCCACTTTCGCTGCAGTTCTATTCCTGCCAGGGGATGATCGCTTCCAAAATCATCCGGAGTGATGCCCACCAGCAGTGCGCTGTTGGCGTTTTCGCGGTCACGGGCGTAAAAGCTCATCCCGTTGGTGACCACGCAACCCGCTTCTGACGTGGCGGCCACCACAACCCCTCCGGGACACATGCAGAATGTATAACAGGATCGGCCGCCGCTATCGTGGTAAACAAGTTTGTAGTCGGCCGCGCCCAGTTTTTCATGTCCGGCCATGCGCTTGTACTGGGCCAGGTCTACCAGCGCCTGGGGGTGCTCAATCCTGACGCCCAGTGAAAAGGCCTTGGGTATTATGCTGATCCCCTTTTTGTATATCATCCGGAAGGTATCCCTGGCGCTGTGGCCGATGGCCAGTATCACCACTGCAGCTTCCACAGATCCCAATCCGTCAACCTCAACGCCCTCAATCCGCCCGTCTCTAACCAGAATATCACTGACACGGCTGTTAAACCGCACCTTTCCCCCCAGGCTGATGATTTTTTTCCTGAGGTTTTTCACCACTTCCTTTAATATATCCGTGCCCACGTGGGGCTTGTTTATGTACATGATCTCTTCCGGCGCGCCGGCCAGCACAAGCTCCTCCAGGACCTTCCTGCACCTCTTGTCCCTTATCAGGGTGGTAAGCTTTCCGTCGGAAAATGTCCCGGCACCGCCCTCACCGAACTGAACATTGCACTCCGGGTCAAGATGGCCGTTCTTCCAGAAACGTTCAACCACCCCGGTGCGGCTCTCAACATCCCCTCCCCTTTCAAAAACCATGGGGCCATATCCCATTTCGGCCAATACAAGTGCCGCAAAAAGTCCCGCCGGACCTGACCCCACCACCACCGGCCTGCTTTTCATGGTTATCTGCCCGGGTTCAACAAAATGATAGGACATATCGGGGGTTATTGTTATACCCTTGTCCACTGCACCGGCAAGTACCCGGTCCTGGTTTACCAGATCCACGTCAACGGTGTAAACAAAATAAATACTATCCCTGCGGGCGTCCACCGATCGCCTGTATATCCTAAAACCTAATATTTCCCGGTCCTTTATTCCAAGCTTTTTGGCAACGGCTTTGCGTAGATCATCCGGCCCGTCCGCGTATACCGGCAATTTGATATCCGATACCCTTATCAAAAGCAAAACCCCGCTAGTAGATTTTTGACTATCGAACGTTAAGATTAATATATAGAATATTTTATATCGAAAAATATTATTTACATTTTGGGGAAAATTAGATAGCATTTAAATAATAAAATATTGGAACATAATAGTCAAAAACTTTTTATTTTTCTAGAACTTCACATGTCTTACAATACTGAATGCACAATCAATGGATAAAACTGTAAACAGCATAATGGTAATGAGGTGACAAAATGAACAACCTGGATCCGATTATCTCCCTTGAACCTTTTTTCAGTCCCAAATCCATCGCGGTGATAGGGGCCTCCGATCACATCATGAAGCCCGGGGGAAGGCCTATCAATGCCCTTTTGAGCAAGGGCTACGGCGGCAAAATATACCCGGTCAATCCCTTCCGGGAAAGTATTAACGGACTGAAATGCTACCCGTCACTGATGGATATACCCGGTGATGTGGAAATGGCCATTATAAGCATTGTGGCCGACAAGGTGTACCCGGTACTGGAGGAATGCGCTGCGAAAGGGGTTAAGGCGGTGGTGATTTTCACCTCCGGCTTCGCCGAAACGGGCCCCGAGGGGCTGGCTGAACAAAAGCGCTTGAGTGAACTGGCCAGAAAGACAGGACTGCGCATACTGGGACCCAACTGCCTTGGAATAGTAAACACCCTCAATGGTGTTATGGCCTCATTCGCATTCATTGTGGACCTCCCGCCGGCTGACCCCAGGGTGCTGGGCTTTGTCTCCCAGAGCGGCGGGTTTGGTTCGGTGATATACGCCGCAGCCCTTGCAGGTGGAGTGGGATTCAATTATTTCGTAAGCGTGGGAAACGAGGCCGACCTTGAGTTCACAGATTTTCTTGAATACATGGTCCATGACCCCCAGACAAAACTGGTGGGAGGCTATCTCGAAGGGGCCAAGGACGGCGACAAGCTGCGCAGGGTGGCCGAAGAAGCCCTGAGGCGTGAAAAGCCAATTTTAATAATGAAATCTGGCCGCAGCTCTGCGGGCAGCAGGGCTGCGGCCTCGCACACCGGTTCCCTGGCAGGCTCCGACAGGATTTACGACGCATTTTTCAGTCAGACCGGTATAATAAGAATCGACAACTACAAGGATCTTATAGCTTTCGCACCGCTCTTCCAGACCGGAAGGGCACCAAGGGGAAGGAAAACCGCCATCATTGCCACCTCGGGGGGGGCCGGAGTGGCGCTGACAGACCTGTGCGAGTCCCTGGGGCTTGACGTAATCCCTCTGGGAGAAGAAACCAGGGGGAAAATGGACGGTGTTTTGCCCTCCTTTGCCTCCACCCACAACCCAATAGACCTGACCGCGGCATTCCTGCAAGAACCGGAATTAATACCCGTGGTGCTGAAGGCTCTGTGCGAGGACCCGGAAGTTGACATAATAATCGGCAGCCTTAATTTTCCCTTCCCCGGAGACCATCCTGTCGTACGGAAAATCATTGACATGTACAGGGAGACAGACAAGTTTGTGCTGATTTCGCCATTCAGATTCCCCGGTGCGCCGGTGGAGCCCGCTGTTGGAGAGCTGCAAAAGGCTGGAATACCAATGCTCTTTGAAACCATCGACGCAGTCAGGGCTATGTCGAACCTTGTGGCGTACTACGAAAACCTGAATAAGAGAAAGGACGTCAGATACAGTGTACAACCGCCGGCCGCGACCAGGCCGGACATTGCGGGCCTGCTTACACCCGGCGAAACTTTAAGCGAGATCAGGGCCAAGGAGATTTTGGAGAAATACGGCATTCCGGTTACCCGGCAGGCACTGGCCACCACGCCAATTGAGGCGGTGTCATGTGCACGGGAAATAGGTTATCCGGTGGCGCTTAAGATTGACTCACCGGACATTCCCCATAAAACCGAGGCCGGGGGGCTGAAACTCAACATTAACAGCGATGATGAAGTTCTCTCGGCCTTTGCCGAAATTACCGGGAATGTAAAACGGTTTAAGCCCGAGGCCCGCATTAACGGGATTTCAGTGCAGGAAATGCTCCCCGAAGGTATTGAGGTGATAGTGGGCGTAACCAGGGACCCTGTTTTCGGCCCCACCATCATGTTCGGCCTGGGAGGAATCTTTGTGGAGGTTCTGAAGGACGTCTCCTTCAGGATCGCCCCGGTAAGCCCCGGAGACGCTTACGAAATGATCGAGGAGATAAAGGGATCAGCCCTTCTTAAAGGTGTGAGGGGCAAACCCCCGGTGAATATTGAAGCCATCGCCGACGTGATATTAAAGGTGTCTGCCCTGGCCTCCGATTACAGGGACAGCATAGAAGAGCTGGACATCAACCCTCTGATGGTTTACCCTGAAGGGGTGAAGGCGGCTGACGCAATGGTTGTTGTACAACCCTCCCCCGGAAGGAATTGAACGTTTGGCAGAGAAATCTTTTATAAATTATCAGGGGAGGTGGAGTAATGCCGATATATGAATACAAATGCAACAACTGCAACAATACTTTTGAGAAATTGATTCTAAGCGGCCAGGGGGAAGATCTTACATGTCCTAACTGTGGCGGCAAAGAGCTTAAAAAACTGATTTCAGCCCCATTTCTGCCCAGTTCAGTGGGTAAACCGGCCAACGATGACACCGCGCCGGGGCCGTGCTGCGGAAGCAGCCCGGAAAAGGAAAAATGTGAGCCAGGGTCCTGCTGCAGCGGTGGATGCCATTAATAGAGGACAATACGCCCGCACAGCAATGAAATAACGGGAGGAAACCGCCGTTTCCTCCCGTTTTTATCTAACCCACACTGATTGTTTCTTTTCCCTCGGGGCCATCCCAGGTATGTCTTTTTGATCTTGCCCTGTGCTCGTGAGGTTCATGGTAATGAATTTCCAGGTGATTTATGTTTTTGTAACCCCGGCGTAATTCTTCATTGACATTTGCGACTTTTGAATTAAAATTTTTTTGTTCTTCGCCGGCGGAAGGCAAAGAACCAACCTCTTCCTGGGACTGTACTATCTTTCCTGCCGGTACCATGGTTTTATCGGGCAGGCTTACGTTTGTAACCAGGGCGCAGTGTGATACAAAACAGTTGTCTCCCAGCCTGGCATCATGGACCACTGAATTGAACCCCACAAAATTCTCCCTTCCCATAACGCAGGGACCGTGTATCACGGCACCGTGCGCAACGCTGCACTTCTCCCCTATTTCGATGGAACCCCCTTGAAGACAGTGCATTATAACCCCGTCCTGGATGTTTGATCCATCACCTATTATTATGGGAGACCCTTCGTCCGCCCTGATAACAGCTCCGGGGCAGATTATAACATTCTTGCCGACACGCACGTCACCAATAAGAACCGCTGTGTGATGCACGTAGGCCGTCGGGTGCAACTGCGGCCTTTTTATCTCCCCACTCCACGATGTCACCGGTGAGCTTTCAATAAACATTTATACCCTCTCCCCGAAAAGATATATCACCACTGGCAAACCCGCTGTCACTACTATTTTTCTCTAGTGAAATCTGTCACACTGCCATATAAAATAAAACAGGCCCATATTCTTCTTTAGACCGGCCTGCACTATCTGCCCGGCCTCCTTGTCCGGGACTTGCAACACTTTTTGACTGTACCGGATTCGGCACTACAATTTATACTTATGATATATTATACAAGGTAAACAGTTTCATAACAATCCTTGAATGTGAAAAATTTTTCTTAGCTGACAGATGACATATCATCAGACGGGTAGTGGCTGGTCCTGTTCGCGCATATAACCAGTTTTATTACTATATCAACTTTAGCACCGGTATGGAGAATAGTCCAATTTAATCCAGGTATGGGGTAATAATTATAGAGAATATTACCTCGCTGTAGTATAATATCATCAAATTCCGGCCCCCGGCTCACAAGAGGTGATCAATTGAAGTCCGAAGTTATCTTTACCGGAACAGAACTGCTGCTCGGGCAGATACTTAACACAAACGCCCAGCACCTCCAACAAACCCTGGCCTCCCTTGGCATCGACCTGTACTTCCAGGTCACTGTGGGCGACAACAAGGCCAGGCTGAAGGAAGCCATCCTCCAGGCTTCATCCAGGGCTGATCTTGTTGTTATAGGGGGCGGCCTTGGTCCAACTGAGGACGACCTCAGCAGGGAAGCACTTTCCGAGTCTCTGGGTGTTCCATTGATAGAAAGTCCGGAAGCCCTCGCTATCACAGAGAGATTTTTCAAATCCAGGGGAATTGAGATGTCCCCCAGCAACCTGAAGCAGGCCCTTGCCCCCGAAGGAAGCACGGTACTGGACAACCCGGTGGGAACCGCACCGGGATTGGCCCTGGAACACAAATCGGTTATGTACATTCTTGTCCCCGGGCCGCCCAATGAGTTCAAAACAATGGTTGACAACCAGGTGGTACCCCTGCTTAAAAAGAAGACAGGACCCATGGCTTCTGTTATTAAGTCCAGTGTCCTCAAGCTCTGCGGGATCGGTGAAAGCAGGGTGGACGAAATCCTGGGTGAATTGCTGCAGGGCGCCAATCCCACCCTGGCCCCCACAGCCAAGTTCTTTGAAATTCACTTGAGAATCACATCCAAAGCCGGAAGCCCCGAAGAGGCCGACATGCTGAACAGCCAGTTGGAGAGGAAGGTACGGGAGAGGCTGGGGGAATTCATATACGGAAAGGACGATGAGTCGCTGACTGAAGCGGTGGGCAAAATTCTTTCAGGCAAAGGTTTGACGCTGGCCGCGGCAGAAACCTGCTCCGGTGGGTATCTGTCCCACCTGTTAACCTCTTTTCCCGGATGTGGCGGCTTTTTCAAGCTGTCAGCCGTATCCGGCATTGCTGGTATGGAAAAAATCTTTGGAATTAAAATAACTTCATCGGAAAACCCGGCTGCGCAATTGTCCCGGCTGATCAGGGAGCGGACCGGGTCGGACTTAGGGCTGGCCATTTCCGAATACACCGGAGGATTATACCCGGAGAAAAAAACGGTCACCATCGCCACATCTTTTAAAGACAGGACGCTGACCAGGGAGATTCAGCTTATGGGGGACGGGGTTGATCTGCGCCGGAGGGCGGCCCAGGCCTGCCTTGTATTGCTGTGGCATACCTTGAGAAAAATGTAAGACCCGCCACACGGCGGGTTTTATCATAACGGAACAATATCTATCTCGTTGTCACTATTAAGTCTGAACACACTCCGGCCCAACTCCCTGGGAACGTTCATCCGGTTGGCGCCCACCTGAATCACAGACCCCGGAAGGGTCCTGTTTATTTTAACAAAATGCTTTGACTTGATCTTAACCAGCGGGGGGGCTCCCAGGTCGCTTCCCAGCTCATCAATCTCGACATTTCCCTCGCAGGATATTTCCCCACCCTTAAAATGTCCGGTTATCTTAACATTGCCCCCGGCGTAAATGGTGGTGTTTACGCACCCCTTGCTCAAAACCACCACATCACCGGAACACCTGATAGTGGATGCGGAGGCGGAACCAACCTCCACCCTGGCATTTTTGTTTTCTTGGGAATTCATGACTACCAGGGCCTGGGACAGCTTGCCCATCATTGCCTTAAATTCATCCTGGTTAAATTGCACCCCTATAATTATCTTCACAGACTCCAGCGCTTCTTCCACCTCGAAGGGGAGGTTGAAGTTTTTCAGCCCCGAAAGCTGTCTGGCGTGCGCCCTTATGCTCTTGAACCTGCTTTCTATAAGGCCGTTTACCACCTGGGGGAAAGGTATCCTGTCCAGGTTTGGCGACTGCCCCCTCAATTGCTCCATTACCTGAAGCATTTTGACCAGATCGGCGTACAGGTCCTGTATCAGGTGTTTAACCTTGCCGCATTCCACATGCCCAAGGCCGGCGGAAATTTCACTGCTTATTATATTTTTTTGAACTTCCAGGCTTTCCCCGCAGAATATACGGGCACCGGTGACTATCCCCTTAACTTTTACGCTGCCCGATGCTTCCACTGTCATGGTTTCAACCACATTTCCTGTGACAGTTACATCACCCTTGAACCTTATATTGCCGGTTTTCAGGGAAACATCGCCTATTACCGTATATGACGGCTCAATTGAAATATTTACCGTAGTGCCGGAGGCTTTTGCCACCGGTCTTCCCCGTAAAACAGAGTACGCCCTGTCGCCGCTGTCATCCAGCTTGACTCCCCTGCCGGCAATAATCCTGGCCGCCTTTGGGAGGGGAGGAATAATTAATTCACCGGTAACGGCCTTTCCCGCTGTCCCTTCCTTTGGAGGATGCCTTAGGGCCAGCGTCACTCCTTCATCAACCGAAACAAGCTTGCTGGTTTCCCTGAAGTCAACTGTTTGGGCGTTGTTTTCGCTGCTTTTATCCTGATACTGTTTTTCCCACAGCAACTCCACCCAGCCATTGGTTCCCGGCACAGGGGGATTACCCCTGGCTATGACCATTATTTCCCCGGTTCTGGAGGACGCGCAGATATTAACTACATCCTCAAAAATACCGTACACGACCCCACTTTTTTCCAGGACGCCTAAAATTTCATCCCTGGTGAAACACTCCACACTGCTAATCCTGATAGCAGCAGTTAGTTTATCCCTGGAAATATCGATCTTGATAAGATCGGACATAGCCAGTACCCTCTTTAAAAAGAATTTGCATTTCAATAACATTATTACAAAAAAATTGCAAAAAATCTACAAAAAATAATATTTTTGGTTTTAACTCCGATATTTTATCAAACCAAGCAAATTAAAAACAAAACCCGGTTTTTCCAGGCAATGCAAAAAACCGGTTAAAATTCCATAAATATAATGAGAAACAAAATGTTTCCCGGTCATTTCATCCTCAGGTGAATCTGAAAGGTTTATCCTGTTTGCTTCCGCATCCGCAACCTTGGTTTTGCGCCGTAACCTCTTTCACCCTCTGACTTCCACAAACAGGGCATTTAAACTTATCCGGCCTGATAAACAAGTAGTTTACATTGAATTTGTTTTTGCAGTCACTGCATTCACAGTATATTTTCGCCACTTTTTAACCACCCGACCTCCTGAATATTTTAGACCGTCCGCCAAATATTTTCTATCTTTACACCGAAAAACCCTTTTGGGCTATTTGACCTCGGCCGCCTCTTTACGAACTTCCTCCTTAATATTTTCGGATGCTTTTCTAAATTCCTTTAGCCCGTTGCCAAGGGCTTTCCCTACTTCCGGAAGTTTTCCGGGGCCAAAAATTACAAGGGCTATGGCAAGTATAAGTATAAGCTCCCAAGGACCAATACCAAACATTTTAAATTCCTCCTTAAATATAATTTTAAGTTGACAAAACCACTCCTCAGGCCTCTACATCCACGGCCAGCTTTCTCTTTTCCCTCCGCCATATCAGGTAGGATATCCAGATGCTTACCTCGTAAAGAAGATATACCGGAACTGCCATCATCACCTGGGAGACCACATCAGGGCCGGGTGTCAGAACCGCAGCCGCCACGAGAACGGCCAGAAGCACATATTTCCTGCTGCGGGACAGGGCTGCAGGGCCCACTATGCCAAGTTTGCCCAGCATAAAAATCACGAGGGGCATCTCAAACGCCATACCAAAGGGGATAAAAAACGCCAGTGTAAAGGACAGGTACTCACCCACCGTTATCATTGGGGACAATCCCCCGGTGGCCATCAGCAACAGGAACTTTACAGCCATTGGGTACACCGTAAGATAAGCGAAGGAGAGCCCGGCGGCGAAAAGCAGTATGGCAAGGGGCAGTATCACCGCCGCCAGTCTCTTTTCCCTTTTTGTCAGGGCGGGTGAAAAAAAGCCCCACACCTGGATTAGAATCACCGGAAAGGATAATACAAAACCGGCCAGCAGGCTGATCTTAATCTTGGTCAAAAATATTTCCGCAACCCTTATTGAAATCACCGGCACATCAAGTTCCCTTAAAGGGGCGGTTAAGAACTGGAACAGCCAGTCGCCCCAGGTGAAAAAGACTGCGAAGGAGCAGGCCAGAAGGGACAGTCCCGATACAACCACAATTCTTCTTAACTCTTTCAGGTGACCCTGCAGCGGCATTGTTTTTTCCTGCACTGCAATCCCCCCTTCCATCAAATCCCTTGTTTTAAGCGGTACGCTTCACGTCAGTTTCACAATTTTCCTTCTGCAGCAGTCTCTCGTACCATAAACAGTGCCGGTGCCTGCAGTATTCCAGGTCCACTTTTCCCGTGAACATCCCCGGGAGCAGCGCCCGGTTGGCCTTAAAGGCAAAGGCGGCAAAGTGGGCAATAATTCCAAAAATCAACAGCATTGAGGCAAATGTATGCATATCGTTGACCACAACCAGGAATACAGGTGAAAAACCGAAATCCGGCAGGTTCTTTACTACTTTAATGACACCGGTGACTGAGATTATTAAAATCAGGATCCCTATGAAAGCATACGCCAGCCTCTGTTCGGCTAGGTACTTGTCGCAGGGGGGCTCCTTCCCGCCAGTCAGCATTGATTTGACTATCATCATGGATTCCTTTACATCCCCCCGGCGGGGCAATATGTCAAAGTCCCTTCTAATCAGGTGGAAAACAATATGGTAGGTTACAGCCAGCAGGAAAAACGCCGCAGCTATATAGTGGATTATTATGGTCACGGAATAATCCGCTGTCCAGCCCAGCCCGGGAAGGTCAGCTATCCCGTATCGCTTGTACATGGGCATCTGGCCAAACCCGCTGAAAATAAGGGCAATGGTTGAGAGCGCTATGGTCCAGTGAACAAAAAGTACGGAAAAGCCGTGCCTTTGGACCTTGTTTTTTTCACGCAGTATTTTCTCGGCCATTTTAATCCTCCTTCATGGTTTTGTAAGCGGCATAACCTGCGGCCATCGCACCGGCCAGGGGGGCCACAAGTATTCCGGCCACCATGCCGTTGGCCGAGTCCAGGTAATTGCCCACTCCGACCGGCATCAAAGGAAATCCGGGCGTCGTCGGGTCAGGCTGTCGTGACTTCTGTTCCTTGAGGGCCTTGTCTATTTTTTCAAATGGAACGGGAGATACGTAAAAAGTGGAAGTTCCGCCGTTTTCACTGTCACCATACAGGAATCCGCCTATCTCCTGCGCTCTTTTTCTGGAGGCATCCCTCATGGCATTCACATCGCCAAACATTATGGCCTTCCGGGGGCAGGCGGCAACACAGGCAGGCTCCTGTCCTTTTTTAACCCTGTCATGGCAAAGGTCACACTTGTACATTACCCCCGCCCCGAGGTACTTGGGGGCTATTTTCATATAAAGCCCAACTCCCGCCTGCCTTGCGGGAATTCCCCACGGGCACACGTCCCGGCACTTCGCCCCTCCCAGGCACAGGTCCTTGTTTATCAACACCGGGCCCTCCGGAGTTTTGTACTGTGCCCCGAAGGGACACAGGTTGGCGCACGGAGGATTGTCACAGTGCATGCACCTTCTGGGAATGAACACCTCAACGCCTTTCCCTTCATGCTCCACCCTTACGTTCTGCACAAATGTCCAGTTATAGGGGGTTAGCCGGTTGGTTAAATCCTTTTTCCCCTGCCAGTCTTCCTTTTTCTTATTGGGCCAATAGTAGTGAATCTGGTCCGAAGGCACAGGGTCGGGAAACCTGGACTTGTTCTCCTCCCTGCAGGCAGTAACGCACCGGGGCACTTTTTGACCCTTGCAGCCGTCGCATTTTGTCAGGTCATAAAACGTACCCATGGTAGAATTTCCTGCATGGGCAAATTTAACACCCCCGCTTAATACCAGTCCTCCGGCCACCCCCGAGGCCAGTGCCCTTTTTATGAACTGCCTTCTTGTTAAACCTGACATATTGACCTCCTCCGCGCCGTTAATTTACCCCCCTGGGTATAATTGCCACCATAGGGTCGCAGGGTACTTTTTTTCTCATATGTTCTGCCAAGTAAAACTACCCATATAATTAGTCGCCTTGTCTATACCCCATGGGGTATTTAAATCTATAATAGCATGACGTTGACCTTTCGTCAATCTATCAATCAGTCAAAATCTTTAATTTAAAGCTTGTTCAACCTATTTATACCCCTAGCGGTATACAAGCAATTTGTCAGGCACGCTGAATTTATGACAGGTGTTTTCCTGATTATTTCCTGCAATAAAGACAGATAGACGGGCCAAAATATAAAAAATTAAAATCATACCGGAGGATACGGGAATGGATGACTACATCTCGGCCACACTTCTCTCGCTGGAGGAAAAGATAAACTATCTGGACAGCACAGACCGCCGCCTGCTGGATGATATAGCAAACCACCTGCTGATGACCCACGAGCTGCTTCAAAACCATCGCGACTGCAACAGGGATTACAATCAGGCGCCGGGTTACAGTGCCCCAAAAACCGACCCCGGCTATATGGGCAACCATCACTGAAAAATTTTTCGAACTATAAATATTTATTTCGGAATCCGCACATATTAATATCACGGGTTCGTGATGGCCGAGCCCAGATTGATACAGGGTCACAAAGGCTCTGTATCAGTCGGCCAAAGATTAATGCCGGGTCGTAAAGGCTCGGTATTAGTCGGCGGGCAGATCGTTGAATGTTCCGGCAGGCTGTATTGCAGTCCGAACGATTGCAATGCGGTCGTAAGGGATATTCAGCGGTCGAGCTAAGATTGTCATGGGTGTCGAAAAACCTTTTGGTCATAGAGGTCTATAATGGTCGAGAGATCATTATAGGCTTCCTAGATATCCATGACAGTCGAGCAAAGATTATTACGGGTGTCGTAACGGTTCTCGGCAGCCGAAAGGTTGCCGGGAGCTGTGCAGATATTCGTAATAGTTGTAGCGCAGGTCATCCCGGGCTCATGACATAGAGGCCGTCAACATTATGTTGACGGCCTCTAGCATTTTCATCATATAAGGCTTTAACGACAATTTTACAATTTGTCTTTTCTTCTTCGGCTTATCATTCTTTCCATTTGCCGGACAAAAATCTTTTCCCTTATCTTTGTCTCGGTGATAATCTTCACATAGGTTTTGTATGCCGTTTACATATCTGCATGTTCCAGAGTCTCCTGCAGGGCCTTGGGGACTTTAAAACCCCAGCCGCTCACCCACCAGTAATATCAGAAATTCAGGTATACCGCCAGGCTTCACCTCGGTTACCACTGTTGTCCTGCAAGACCGTGCCGGCGGCGAGCAGTCTGAGCAGAAGGTGGTTTTGGTACAGGGAGTAGGCATGTTAAGCCTGGTAAAATTTAAAGGCGCCGCTTCATTCTTGATCCTTTCCATGGCGGCCTTTTGGTCCGTTACTATTTTATTTATCCCGGCCACCACTATCACTTTACCGGGCCCGAAGGTCATTGCGGCCACCCTGTTGCCGACGCCGTCTATATTTAGCAGGTGTCCCTGTGCCGTTATTGCATTTGAACTGGAAAGAAAAACATCCGATGTCAGTTGCAGGCGCCTTATATTGTACACCTCCTGTGGGTCCAGCCCCGGCGCCCAGTGGTCATAAACCTCATGTCCCTTGCTTTTTAGAAGTTCAACCACACCAATCTGTCTCAGTGTCAAAGACCCCCCCACTCCTACTGTGGCACCTTCAGGAATCCTTTTAAGTATTTCCTCAACCGCCTGTTCCCCGGTGGGTACGTAAAGGGCGTCAAAAAGATTTTTTTTCAGTGCGGCAACAACCCTCTCAGCCCTCTCACCATAAAACTTGATCGCATCGTTCACAGGCCAGCCCCCCCTTTATATTGAGAATTCAAATCGTTCAAACTTAACCGGACCCTGATTCATAAGAGCAGTTAATTCCCGGTACGCTACATGCCCCGGACTCCCTCGGCATAACTCTTCATTTCCTTAGCGGCGGGAAAAAGCGCCAGTGAGGCCGGAAGGCCGGAAAGGTCACCGTCAAAAAAATCCTTCGTCCGCCCCCGGTAGACTATACTCCCTTCGCTGACTACGGCTGTGTTTCCCCTCAGCCAGGTAATACCCGGTATTTCGAAATAATCGTGGGTGACAAAAAAGGTGGTGATGCCGCTTTCCCGGATGATATCGCCCAAGTCATTGACCAGTTCGCTCCGGGTTGGGAAATCCAGTGCAGTAAAGGGCTCGTCCAGGAAAAGCACCTCCGGCTGCAGCGCCAAAGCCCTGGCCAGGCTTACTCTCTTTGCTTCCCCGCCGGACAAGTTCCTGGCGCCCCGGTCCGAAAGGTGGGCAATGCCCAACCTGTCCAGCCAGTAAACCACCCTGCGGGACGCCTCTTTACGGGGCACTCCCCTGAACTTCAACCCCTGAGCCACATTGTTGAACACAGTGGTGTTCAAAAGCAGTGGCTCCTGGAAAACCACGGCCATCCGACGCCGGAATGAAAGGGAGTTTTTGCCGGTCACCACCTCTCCCATAAAGCGGATCTGTCCGGAAGAGGGCGGCACCAGAAGGGCCAGCACCAGAAGAAGGGTGCTTTTTCCCGCCCCGTTGGGGCCTACCACAGATAGGAACTCACCCTTGTGCAACTCCAGTCCGTTTACACTGAGAATCTCTTTTTTTCCCCTGATCAACTTGACATCCAGCGCTTCTATTACCAAAGACATGTTTAAAACCCGCTTTTCTAAAAGTATTATATATAAAAATAACCTGGTCATTTGAACAGCATGTCCTTTTAATATTCTCTCCTTTACATACGGGAGCATGCCGTTAACGGTATACCCTGCCGGCGCGCTCACCCTGGCCGGCGGCTGCAGGTGGGCGCGCTTGGACTCATTTATGCAGTTTCAACATTAATACGCTATTTTCCTTCAACGGAAACGCAAAAGCTTACAATTCCGGCGAATACCCCGGTTTGGGAGCAGGCGTGTTTTCTTCCTGAAGCTCGTAGAGGAGGGCTTCAAATTTCAGGGCGTGCACGATCTCGTCTTCCCTTATGGCAATGAAGGCATCCCTTATCCTTGCGTCCTGTGCGACGTTAATTATACTGCCGTAGAATTCCACGGCTTGCCTCTCGTCGGCCAGGGCAATACGGATGGCATCCTCAAAACTGGTATATGCCGGCAGTTGGGGAGTGGTTTCCTGGGGAGGGCTTTCGGCAAGAGCCAGTATTAAGTCCCTTATAATCCTGGCATGTTTCCTCTCGTCACGCCTTGCTTCAGCAAGGGCCTCAACGGCCTCATAATCTTCGGTCTGGGAAAGCAGTGCGGTATAAAAGGCGTCGGCCTCCCTCTCGTCCCTGTACGCCTCCAGCAGCATGTTCAATATCATTGACTGGTCCATATAGTGTACCTCCTTATGATTATGGTACAAAATATGAATATAATATGCCATCTGTTACATAATAATCCAGCCCTGCGTTTACATTGACACAATTTTTTTTAAAAGGGTTATATCAAGCGCCTGGTCCCTCAGGTTTTCTTTTATAGCCTCCTGCCCGGAGGCCAGCATGTGTATTTTTTCCGAAATGTCCCCGATGAGCCTGCTGATTTCAGACAATTGCCCCCCTGACCGGGCCAGCGTCATCGCTATTGCCTCTCTTTCGGCCTTTGCCACTTCAGAGTTGTGCTGCAGGGCACATATCAGTTTATTCTGGTAATCCAGGCGTTCCTCTATCCTGTCCAGCCGCTCCATAATCCGCTCAAGAATTTCCTTCAGCACCTGCACCCCCCTTAGCCCCTGATAAGAGTTATTCTGCAAATGTTAATTTTTTCCTGCCTCATGGGGTTGTACTTATCGTACAACTGTCTGCTTGCCAGACATCCTATATTTAGAATTTTTTGCTGTCAGAGATCCCGCCTTCCGATATATAATAAACACTGAGGTGTAAAAAATTTGTTTTCCTTAAAATTATACACCAAGGTCTTTCTGGCACTATTGCTTCTCACCGCCTTGGGAACCCTTTCATTTGTAGTATTCGAGGGTTATACGGTGATGGACTCGATTTGGCTCACAGTCATCACCATGGCCTCAGTAGGCTACGGCGATATCGTACCGCACACACTGGCGGGGCGGATTTCGGCCATGCTGATGGTGATAGGAGGAGTCGGGCTCTTTACATACTTGCTGAGCGGCGTTTTCTCTGTTTTTCTGGAAGGCCAGATGGCCGAGCTATGGTGGAGGAGAAAAATGATGAAAAGGATTTCCAGGCTGAGAACCACATAGTGCTTTGCGGAGCCGGAAGGGTGGGCAAGGAGGTTGCCACGGAGTTAATGAGGGAAC